>JAIPEF010000040.1 GCA_021737265.1 Desulfocapsa sp.
TCACTATCATTACGACGTACTCTAGTACGCCGAAATAATAGCAAAATTCACACGCCTCGAATATGAAGCTTTTCACCCTAACTACCGGGCATAAATACTTAACCATCTGCAATTTGAGGTTTTTACGAGATTGTCAATATTAAAGCGTTCGCTTCAGACATATAAGGCAACGAATATGGATACCACTTTTTCTGAGCGCTACAGAGTGCTGCTGATTGTCCCGCCGTTCCGCTCTGTAGTGCGTCCGGCACTCAGCGTCAGTCTTCTCAAGGCCGGTTTACCAAATGGGGAATATGAGAGTAAGGTCCTCTATCTTAATCTCATGTTTGCTGACAAAATCGGTGTCCACCTCCATGAAACCCTTGGCTCTAACCATGCTGTTTCACTGGGTGATTTCTTGTTTTCCTTTCTGTTATTCAACCGTTCTGAAAGGGATCTCCACCTATACGTTCAGGATCTCCTTTTTGGAACCGCTGCCGGACGCCTGTTACTGAATCAACTTCCATTCAAAGAACCGGAAGAGGGACTGCGCAAGCTGATCTGTCAGACACGTCTTTTTGTAGACGAAGCTGTTAGTCGGATCGTGGATTACAATGCCTCCCTTGTAGGCGTTACAAGCTCTTTTCAGGAAAATTGCGCTGCATTGCTGTTTTATCATCAGCTTAAAGAACAGCAACCGGAAACTGTCACGATTATGGGAGGCGCAAACTGTTATGGCATCATGGGAAGGGAACTCCTGAAATCCTTTCCACAGCTAGATTATGTCGCTCAGGGGGAGTGCGATATTACATTTCCCGCTGCTGTAAAATGTATTCGCAGTGGTCAGAATGCTGACAGCGTAGCGGGGTTCATGTCCCGCAGAAACATGGAGAATAATACTGAAACCAGATTGAGCAGTGAGGATCTGGAAAATTCTCCATTCCCGGATTTCACAGATTATTTTTTACAGTTTGCCGAAAGCCGGTCCCGGCGAAAGATACAGCCGGGTATTCCATTGGAAACATCAAGGGGATGCTGGTGGGGTGCAAAAGCACGCTGTCTGTTCTGCGGGTTGAACAATGAATTGGCCTTCCGTCGTAAGTCAGCAACCAGAATCCTGGAAGAAATTGAATATCAGGTCGAGAAACACCAAATACGATCGTTTAATGTGGTGGATAACATGCTGGATATGCGCCATTTTAATGAATTGTTTCCAGCGCTGACCCATCGCCGGGGGCTGTCTTTTTTCTGGGAAACTCCAGGACACCTTTCCCGGTCCCAGATTGCGTCAATGGCTGGAGCCGGCATTACCCATATTCAGCCGGGTATTGAGAGTTTTTCAGATCACTCATTGAAACTGATGAACAAACCTACAACCCGGCTTTACAACGTACAGACTCTGAAATGGTGTGCCGAATATGGAATCACTGTTTATTGGAACCACTTATTGGGCATCCCCGGAGAGTTTGATGCTGATGTGCAACAGATAACTGACGATGTCTCTCTTTTGTCCCATCTGCGACCTCCACCTTCTACTCTTATGATCCGGCTCCAGCGCTTCAGCCGTTACTTTGAAGAACATGAGGAATACTGTTTTGGTAACGTGCGTCCGGCTGCGGTCTACAAATATCTTTATCCCTTTGACAGAGCTGTACTTCAGAATCTTGTTTATCATTTTGAAACAGACTGGGAAATTGAAAGGACCAATTCTCATCCATTTAAAAAACTTCAGAGTGCAATACAGAAATGGAATCGGGTCTATCTGGTCTCCCTACTGGTTTCAATTCGGTTACCTGCAATGATGCTGATTCTTGATAGTCGTCCCAGTCAGCCGCACCTGATACACGTTCTTTCAGGTTTGGACCTTCAAGTGATTGAGACTATTGATCGTGTCCGCCCAAAAGAGCAGATTGCTGAACTGCTTGATTTGGTATTCAATGATCAGGAGCTTCAAAACACCTTGGATCATCTGATGAAACGTGGACTTGTCCTATGCGGCAAGGAGGGGTATCTTGCATTGCAGACGCCGGGGGGGCTTAACCGCCTTGGACGTTGGTTGTCTCGTTTCCGACCAATGCCGGGTGGTCATTTACGGCATCGGATCATTCGTCGGATTGTCAGATCATTTGTCAACCGTTTAAGATAGCTCTCTTCGTTTATCAGTAACAACGAACAAGATGAAGAGTTTTCACCCGAAAAAAGGGTACTCTTTTCAGTCCTCCCTTGAGGGGGATAAATACGACGCGATCAGGTTTGATTTTGCATTTAACTCTCCAGTTGCACAGGAAAAAACATGTTCCTTTTTGAGTTTCAGCTTGGAGTGGCATTGCTCCTTGATCTTTTCCTCGGCGATCCACGATGGTTCCCGCATCCGGTGAGAATCATCGGTAGTTTATGCACATGTTGTGAAAGGATATTTAGAAAACTGGTCAAATCTGAGTTTCTGGCAGGAGTGGTTACCGTTGTTACTGTCCTGGGGATGACAGTAACCTGTACAGCATCTCTTTTGCTGGCTGTTGCTTTCTTTTCACTTCCAGCAGCCAAATTGCTTGCGATTTTTATTCTTTATACTTCTGTTGCCGCCCGTGATCTTGTTGTGCACAGTCGAAAGGTATACCACCATCTGCAGGATGCTGAACACCTTGGACCTGCCCGCAAGGCTGTGGCCCAGATCGTGGGCCGGGATACGGAAACGCTTGGGAGGGAGGGAATAGTAAGGGCCTGTGTTGAAACAGTGGCTGAGAACATGGTGGATGGGGTTACGGCCCCATTATTTTACGCGATATGTCTGACACTTTTTGCACCCATCACCGGGATAGATCCCCTGTTTCTTGCAGTCTTCGGTGCCATTGGCTACAAGGCTGTAAACACTATGGATTCCATGTTTGGTTACAAAAAAGAGCACTACCTGGATTTTGGCAAAATGGCAGCCCGCCTGGATGATCTGGTAAATTTCCTTCCAGCACGTCTTAGCGGCTTGATTCTTGTTCCAGCGGCGTTTTTTCTCAGATTGGACTTTAGAGCGGCATGGATGGTTTTTAAAAGAGACCGGCTGTCCCATGCCAGCCCCAATGCAGGGCATCCGGAAGCTGCATTTGCCGGGGCACTAGGCGTTCAACTCGGTGGCGAATCCAGTTACTTTGGCCAAAAGATGGTCAAACCGGTGATAGGTGATGGGAAAAGGGAAGTAAGAGAGAGTGATATCCTGCGCAGTAATACTCTCATGTTCCTGGGGTCATTTCTGTTTCTGGTGATTATGTGCGTCTTCCGAGTAATGGTGTTACTCATTATCTCGTGAAAAGGAAAACCCAGAAAAAAGGAAATGGAAGTATCAGTGTCCTTTATTCCAGTTGGCCTCCATACCTGTATGACACTTGATTCACCTGGCTGAAAGAGTCGAATCGAATCTCGGCTTCAACTCCAAATACCTCGGCAATAGCAGGCGCATTCATCACTTCAGCAACAGTTCCAGTTTTACAGACCCGTCCCTCTTTCATGAAAATAATTTCATCGCAATAGGCGGCTGCAAAATTTAAGTTATGGATTACGGCAATGATTGTTCGTCCTTCTTTTTCTACCAGTGCACGGACTTTGTCAAAAATTTGAAGAGTGTATTGAATATCAAGATTGGAAGTGGCCTCATCAAAGAGGAGGATTGGAGTGTCCTGGGCCAGGGCACGGGCAACCACCACCCGCTGTTTTTCACCACCGGATAATTCCATAATAGAACGTTTAGCAAAATGCGCGATACCAATAAGATCCATAGCATCCTGAACCCGTTGCCAATCTTTTAATGATGGTGATGCAAAGCGGTGAATATAGGGGTGCCGACCCATGAGAACAACTTCCTCCACGCTGTAATCAAAGCCAATATTAAAATTCTGGGGTACCAAAGCTACCTGTCTTGCCAGGTCTCTTTTTTTATAGGTTGTTAATGGTTGGCCATTAAAAAGTAGTGTTCCTGATTCAGGTTCTTTACTTCCCACCAGCAGATCAAGAAAAGTACTTTTGCCGCAGCCATTAGGTCCGACAATACCATAAAATTTGCCGGCTGAAAGAGAGAGGGTGAAATCCTCGAGAGCTGACGTTGTGCCATAGGAATAACTGACATTATTCAGTTGGTAGCTGTCCACCCTATGCATTGCTCCCTCGTTTTTGTTTACGCCTGAAAATCACGCAAAAGAATGGGCCGCCAATCAGTGCTGTAAGTACTCCTATAGGGACTTCTGAAGGCAACACTGCCCGGGTTACAGTGTCTGCCATGAGAAGTAAGGTGGCACCGGCAAATAGAGAAACAGGAAGCAGTTTGCGGTTATCCGGACCCACAAGAAAACGCATGAGGTGCGGGACAATCAGACCGACAAAACCAATGATTCCAGAGACAGCGACACAAATGGCTGTAACCATAGATGCGGTTACAAGGAGAATCTTGCGGGTTCTTGCTGTTTCCACACCAAGGGAATCAGCTGAGCGGCCTCCAAGACTCATGATGTTAAGATCCCGACCATAATAGAGAGTGATTAGAAGTCCGAGAACAACAGCCACAGTAATTATTGCCACATCCCCCCAGGTTCTTGATGCAAAACTACCCATGAGCCAGAATATGATAACCGCAACCTGTTCATCGGCCAGATATTGAATAAAGCTGATACCGGCAGCTAAAATAGCACCGACAATAACGCCGGAGAGAATCAGGGTATTGGCAGATACCTGTCCTTGAAAGCTCGAAAGATGTAATACGATAAAAAGTGTGGCAACGGCACCTGCAAAGGCAAAAAGCGGGACTGACACAAAAGTTGAAAAGACGATATTTGCAAGTAACGCAAGAGATGCGCCAAAGGCAGCACCTGATGAAACACCTAATGTGTAGGGATCGGCAAGGGGGTTCAATAAAATTCCCTGATACACCACACCGCTCATGGCAAGCCCACCGCCAACCAGTGCGGCGGTGAGAATTCGAGGTAAACGCACATCCATTACAACAAGAGGAATAGCCTTGTCAACACCTTCAAGCAGATCCCCATTACCTGTTATACTTGCAAACAGGACTTGAACAATCTCTGTCACAGGTATTTGCATATACCCCATACCTGAAGAGATGATAATTGCCGCACAGGTTGTAATGGCTAATCCCAACAAATAAAACGTGTATTTTCTTCTTGTTACCTGTGCCATTTAATACCCTGGTCCCATTCTCAAGTTAGGTCGGTGATCAAGACACAAAAAAACCCGAACCAATTTGTCTTGATCCGGGAAATCCCTGTTATCCACGAATGATTGTATATCCCTTATCCACGGAGATAACGATTCTGTTTTTCAGACAGGTCTTCTGACTCTCGGATCATCCGGAACAAATACTCGTCTTCCCAGCCCTATCGGCCAGTGACATTATTGTACTGTTCGTCCCCGGTTACAGCGGCGGGCCCGTTCCGGAATTTCACCGGATTCCCTATTAAGCAAAAAAATAGCGTCTGAAAGGTACTATACAGTTAATAGAATTCAATCGTGCTGTCAACAGGACTTCAGTCAAGGTTTTTGCATTCCAAAAGAATGTTAAGGTCGTCAACCTTTGTGTAAACGTAGAGAGTATGATTCTCAGTGCCATCCCATTCCCCATGTTTGAAGATTGAAGAGAGTTCTTTTGGGAAAGAAGAGGCTAAGAGGAAGAAGAATGTGCCGACATTGTTTTGTTACGGCCGGCAGCTTTTGCATGAAAAAGGGCTTTGTCCGATGCGGAGATGAGGGCTTGTTTTGTGCCGGCATCTTCAGGAAAAGACGCAACACCCAGACTCACGGTTATTTTTTCTTTTTGAAGTTTTGTTTCAATATGCTGCCGTAAGCGTTCGGCAAACTTGAAAGCGTCTTTCCCAGAAGTTTCTGGAAGAATTACAGCAAATTCTTCACCTCCGTATCGGCACGGGATGTCTATATCTCTGCAATCATCGGCAAGTAACCGTGCTATTTTGCATATCATTTGGTCACCACGCTGGTGCCCGTATTTGTCATTGTATTGCTTAAAGTGATCGATATCCAACATGATCAGTGAAACATTTGTGGAATAACGTTTACATCGAACAATCTCAGCAATAAGCTTTGTTTGAAAGGTCGCATGATCATACAGTCCGCTCAGCCCATCTTTAATTGCGATGGTGGTAACCTCGGCTATTTTCGATTCCTCTATAATAACGAGATGTTTCAGGTCACCAAGAATGTTTAGAAGAAAATCATGGGCAGCTACGCAAATACCAGGATTACGCCCTAAAATTCCGGTTAATACGTCTTTATGTTGTACGATATTCTTCCATAGGCGTTCTGCATATTCGGTTGAATAGGTTTTGTGAGTTAGAATAAAAAGAAGATCAACAAAAAATTTTTCACCACGTTGTTTTCTTATGTTGTTATGTTTTCTTCTCTCCTCGTTGTTTAAATCGTGGTCACCTGCTTCTCCTGCAACAAAGGTAAGGTTGAGGTCTGCTTCGCTGTGAAAGCGTATAAGATCTTGTCTTAATTCGAGAGTGTTTTTTTCATTATTTGCCATTCATTCAGTATCCCGGTAAATGTTAAGCGATCTAAGGCGATTCATGGCACCAGCTAATTCAATTGTGCGTATCTGGGAAAAAAATAAAGGATAAGCATTTTCAATCTGCAAGGAATCCAAACCTTCCTTCTCGATAGTATCAATAACAATGGTTGCAAGTTCCGAGGGAGAAAGGCGCATCTTGCCGATTATTTTCTTTCTTGCAAAAAATAAGGCATAGCCAATTGTTGACAACTGATCGCTATCAATAAGAGCTGAGAGTTTCGTCAGGTCAAGAAGGTCTTTCCCGAATTCTAAAATATTTTTCTCTTGCCCACGAAGAGGTTTGATGCGAACAGGGACAGTTTTTTGTAAACGTCTATTCTCATATGATGGATCGAAGTTGTCCTCAAGGACCCGTCTGTTGTCTTTTATTGTTAAGGGCTCATGTACGTAATGGTAGCGAGGGATGTCTAAGACTTTAGACTGGTTATCCATGCAGACCGGTTTGTAATTCCGCATGGCAATTACCTGGTCTGCAACTCCTATATAATCAGAACTCCCACTTGCAATAAGAAGAGTACTGATATTGTTCTTTTCATAAAGTTCTCGTACCCTGTCGAGCAAAGGGATGATTGGGTCGTCGGGAATAAGTTTGCGCATATATCTATCACGGATGAGGAAGTTCGTAGCTGAACAGTCTTCATCAATAAGAAGCAATTGAGCCCCGGCACAGATGTTTTCGATAATTGAAGCGGCCTCGGAAGTGCTTCCGCTGGCATTTTGTGTATTAAATTTTTTTGCATCGGAACTGTCTGGCAGGGTGGAAATAAAACCCGAGATGTCAACGTCTCTGACAGACCTCCCCTCTTCAGAACAAATAACCACACTATTTTTGTCGGAAATAGTTCGTTCGCGTCCATCTCCTGGAATATGTGGATAGATCCCTCGGGCAATAGTATTGAGGAGAGTGGATTTACCATGAAATCCTCCGCCAATGAGAACGGTTACACCCGTCCGAACGCCTAACCCTCTTATTTTACCACCGTTGGGTAATTCAAGAGATACAGCAAGCTCTTGTGGTGCTTTGAAAGGTACGACGTTATTCTGTGCCGGCCTGTCAGATATACCAGATTCCCTCGCTAACAGCGAATTATCCCCGATGAACGCGACAAGTTTTTTGGCAGCAAGTTCTTTCTGCAGGAAAAGCATATCTTCGACAGTTTCACAAAAGGATCGCAGCTTCGAGTGGTCAAGGAGTTTCTTTTTGGTTGCTTCAACAATTGTCGGAAGTTCTACGCTAAGCATCATAACCGCCTCACAACCCAGGATAGTATTACTTCTGCTTGCAGGCAGACTGATTCGGAAGGAAATGGAAAAAGCCTCTGGAGAAAGTCGGACAATATTTCTTGAAAGAACTTGTTGCGGAATTATAAGGGGTTGAAAAGAACCGCTTCCATCAACACCACGATTCTGCCTGGCATGGCATTTGGTTGTTTCATTGAAGGTCCGTAGTATAAAATCTTTTGTGGCAATTTTTCTAGCAGGGGAGGACGCAGTCCATTCAGGTAAAGAAATATATTTTGAGGTTACTGTCAGTTGAACCACTGAGGCTGGAACAGCTCCCGGGCTTCCCTGAATGTGAATAAAATGTAAAGAGAAAGAGTCGTAGCGAACATCAGAATTGCACAACTCTTGATAAGACTGGAAGGGTTTTCCTTCAAGTTTGCGAAGAAATTTCTTAAAATCAAGGAGAGTGAAGTATCGTATTGTTGGCACGTTATCCACCTGATGACACATCAAGTTAGAACCCTTTTCACCATACAATCAATTTTGATGGCGTCGTAAAAACTCTCCATCTGCTTCGTTGCTGCATTTTTTATTTAATTTCGACGTACCTTAGTACGCCGAAATTAAATAAAAAATACGCACCTCGCGCCCGTAGGAAGTACTCTTGGGGTGCATATGGAGCTTTTCACCCTAACTACCGGGCATAAATACTTAGCCATCCTAGGTTTGAGGTTTTTACGATTTTATCAATTTTAACATATTCTGATTACAATATGTAGCATGGAAATCTTTCAGGGTATTGAACATCTGAAAAAAAAACGGCTACTGTTAAAAGAATATGGGATAGAAGATCAAAGCCCCGATGATATTGATTAGAAACCGGGCCATTCCTCCCAGTATCTGTGTCCCTATGAGGAAAAAATCCATACCCATCCATCCCGGAAGAATTATCGCTTGTGGCTAAGCCTGTTTTTTTGTGTGTCACTCTGGTCTAAGCATATCACGTTAACAAAAAGAAGAAAAGGCACTCATTCAGTGGGATACCTGCATTCTGCTTTGGCTTTGATATTTCTAATTTTGTTTTAGCTTGGTCTATATGCTATCATTAGAATAAGAGTAAACAATAGTATAAATGGGCTGATCGATATGAAGGCAATGATTTTACATACAATCTCCAATCTGAAAGAGAAGCAGAACCCCGCTGGAACTTACGGAGATGCCCGATCCTGTCCCAAAAGAAAATGAGATTCTGATAAAGGTTTCAGTCTGTGGCGTTTGTCACACCGAGTTGGAGGAGATCGAGGGGCAAAGGTTTTGAAAATAGCCTGAGCAAAAGAAGTCACTCGCTGGTGAGAGATAGCTTCCCCCATAGATAGTGGAGATGAACAGCTATAACTGTGATAGGCCAGTATGTTTATCTTCCTGCTGCAGGGTTCTCGTTCTCATAAAAAAAATGCTCTCTTGTTCATCTCAAACTGGCTGGAGGTTTTGAATCGTATGGCAAAGACTCCTAAAGAATTATCCCGACGAGCCGTGCGTTTTTACAGTCGTTACGGGGAGGAACTTGAGTCAATTCGGCAGCTCTTGCATATTCAACTTGATAAGTTGGCCCTTGCCTGTACCCTTGAAAATCGACTGCCACGAAAAGCGATTAAGGTTGTTAGTCGTACGAAAGAACTCAAGAATTTCTTGCTCAAACTTGAGAAAAATGGCTGGCCGGAATTTTATCTGCCTAGTGAAATTATTCACGATCTCATAGGAGCACGTGTTGTTTGTTGGTTTCAAGAGGACTGTTATAACATGCTCGATCTTCTCCAGGATTCAAAGCGGCTCATGATTCTGGCCGATTCAATCGAAGATTATAATAAATATCCTAAAGCTTCAGGTTACCGTGCCATTCATGTTCTTTGCGATGTTACCTATGATCAGATTATTCACAAAGAAAATAGACATCAGATTGTAACCGGTAAGATGACCTGTGAAATACAGATACGGTCCATGTTTCAAGATGCCTGGGGAGAACTGACCCACCAGATGCATTATAAAAAGACAGGGCAAGAAATATCAAAATATAATGAGCTCGTTGCCTCACTTGCCGATCGTCTCTTCAATGAAGACAAAGCAACGATGGCTATCAGAAAACTTCTCCAAAAGGAGAATAGGAAAAGCCAACGAAGCGGTTTTAAGGATAGATGAAACCTGATAAACTCGTAACCACTTCGATTTCCGATGGATAAATACGACGCCACCATTGTTAATACATGGAAAAAGTGTCCACTTATATCCACTTCAGATCACACATTCTGCAGGCCAGATAGAGATCTGCAGCCGGCCCTGTCATCCACTCACCGTGGAAATAGTCGCCCCGGCAGTCAAGTGGATCGATATAATCTATTGTTTTATCAGTTATTGTCTTTGTCTTCCCTGGTCTTTTCCTCATCCAGCAAGACCTTCATCTCCAGGGTATGGTCAAAATCGTGGATCTGTTCCTGGCCAAGCAGCAGGTCTTTAAGGGCAAAGATCTGCAGACGGCAGGCCTGGTTAAAGAGACGGTTGACCATGAGCAGAGTTGCGATGTCGATTTCCTTAATGGTGCCGGAGGCCGTCATTTTCAAAATTTCCTTAATAAAATGTTTGTCGGCCTTTTCCAGATGAACAATGGAACGCAACAGCTCCCTGTACAATTCCTGCACGTTCTCAAGTTTCCGAAAGCGGTTGATGTCATGATAGAGTTCCATGAGCCGGCGTCTGAATGATTTATACTGGTTGTTGAGATTATCGTCGTCCGAGGCATCAAATTCATCTAGATTATGACGGACGCCCTTGATGTTTTTGATGGAGTTCATGATGTTACGGGAAGCGTAAATGATTCGTTCAAGCTCCTTGGCCTCGGCTTCGTCCAGTTTCTCATTGAGAAGCCTGGCATAAAACTCAAAGATTTCGCCGTGGAGAAGTTTGATGTTGTCGTACTGGTCTTCAAGGCTGAATCGTTTAGTCACATTTTTCTCAAAGGGCAGGGAATGGTCAAAAACCAGCTTTTCGTCAACCCTGAAAGAGCGTAGATTGTAGAGTTGGCATTCCTCAAAAACATGAATAATTTCCTGGCGTAAAGAGGTGGTTGCGGCATCCGTCATCTCGGTGGAGGTATTTTGCAGAAAGACGGTGAGCATTTCCTTGCGATCCGGGAAAGTTTTGACCAGGTACCGGGCGAGTATTGCGATAAAGGGAAAGAAGAGGAGGACGCCAATAACATTGAACAGGGTGTGAAAGAGTGCCAGAGCCATGACACTGTTGGTAGTGGTATCAATAAAATGGCTGACCAGCAAGGACAGGGGTTGGAGGGCGGCAAAGGCCACGGCACCGGTAACAAGGTTGAATACGAGATGGCTGACGCTCACTCTTTTTTTTGATTGGGTGCCACCAATGGCACCGAGTAAAACCGTGACGGTGCTGCCGACATTGGCACCGATAACCATGGCTGCTGCCATGGGAAAGGTAATCAGGCTGCTGTTCAGGGCAGTGAGGACAATGGCAATGCTGACGGAACTTGATTGCATGAGTGCTGTGATCAGTATACCGACAATGGCATAGAGCCAGAGACCGTACGCAGAAATACTTTGGATATCAAGATGCTGGGCAAAGGTTTCAACGCTGGTTTTCATGTAGTCCAGACCAAGAAAAAGAAAACCAAAACCCATAAGAAGACGGCTGGCCTGGAAGACTCGGGATCTGGGGCCAAACCCGATAAGAACCATTCCGCCCACCGCAATGAGGGGCAGGGCAAAAGCTTCGATTTTGAGTTTGAAGCCGAAGACGGCAACAAGCCAGGCCGTGAAGGTGGTGCCGATATTGGACCCCATGATCACCCCGATGCCATTTGCCATGGTCATCATCTCGGCCCCGACAAAGGCCAGGACCATGAGGGATACCGCTGCACTGCTTTGGAGAATGGCGGTGATCAGTGCGCCGCTGGCCACGGAGCGGAGACGGCCGTTGGTGTATTGCCTGATTATCCTGCGGAAGGCCTTGCCGGACATGTTCTTGATGGAGTCTTCCATAAGAAACATGCCGTAGAGAAAAATGGCCAGACCGGCCAGGAGCTTCCAGAGGTCTAAGGAGCTGTTCATGATGGATTATTTTTTTTCATCCTTCTTTTTACAATGCAAAAGTGTATTAAGATTTGCGAAAGGGCTGTGAGTAGCCGTAGCAGTTTTTACCATATCTGAATTTTGGCTGGGTAGCCATTCAGCGTCCAAGCTGCGGGAGTGCTCGTTGTCGTGACAGTACAGGCATAACAGTTCCCAATTGCTACCGTCAGGCGGATTATTCTTGTAGTTATGGTCTTTGTGATGAACTGTCAACTCTCGTAGATTTTTCCCCGAAAAATCACGTCCGCATTTTGCGCAAACCCATGGATGGATTTTAAGTGCTTGATTTCGATAATCTATTTTTTTCATATTGCAATTTTGCCATATCTTCAGGAATAGCAGTGTTGATACATGGAAAAAAAGGGCCACTTATTACTTTTTTCTTCGTTTATCCATGTGATGAGATATTACCACTCTCTCTCAAGAGTGCGAGATAAGACTTGATAAACTCGTAAAAACCTCAAACCTAGGATGGCTAAGTAAATTCTGTTGTTTCGCTGCAGCCGTCCACCCAATGGAGGGTATACCGGTTTTAACACCTTGCTGACATCCTTGGCCTGCTCAGCGATATAAAAGGCATCGCTGTCTATCTCATGGACTTTGATGCTCATCCACTTCTGGTCACGCCTTCTGCAGGCCAGATAGAGCTCTACAGCCGGCCCTGTTATCTCCTCACCGTGGAAAATCGTCACCGGCTGCTCCATCTTGCGAAATGTTTGTGCCGTTTTCTGACCATGACGGGTGCTGAAAACCTTCAGGATGATCGTACCAAAGGCAAGCCGTCTTTCCACCAGAATATCCACCACATTCCCTGTGGCGGGAGTAGAAAACTACAAGTATAGGCATTTCAGTCACCTTATGGATAACGGCACTGACAACCGTAATCGAGGATTGGATATGCCGGCTTCACCAGGTGCTTGGTGTGGAGAACTGCTTGCCATGGCTCGGGGGGGGGAGACACCTGAGCCTGACAAAGCTTATCGATAACCTGTTTTTTTTAGCTATTGGCATGCACCTAAGCTATACTGTTCCAGAGAAACACTCCATTAACTTTCAAAGTGGCCATTCATGAAAGCTTATTCAATTCCAGCCGTTTTCTTTTTCATTTTACTCTGTATTTATCCTTCCTTTGTCAGTTCGTCGGATATGGAAACAAACACGCTTGCCGACACTCAACAGGAACTCATGAAGATCGCCCAGGTCAACCTGGAGGAGACTTCTCTGGCCCAAATTGATGTGTTGGTATTGCAAGTGCAGGGTTATATAGTCCAAGGAAAGAACTGTGTTTATCTGGCGGATCAGGAACTGGAGCAAATAGATAAGGCCCTTGCTGCACTAGGTGAAAAGGTAACCGGCGAAACAAAGGATATCAGCAAAGAGAGAGGCAGTCTGCAGGCTTTGAAAAATAAGGCTGAAATCCGCCGGGCCCAATGTCGCTTGTTGATCCTCAAAGCATCAGATCTTGACCAGAAGCTCAATGAAAATAAGAAGCAGGTCTTCACCAGGGACCTCTTCTCTCAGGGACCCGGTTTTTTTGAGATAGTCAGGCGGCCGGAAATCAACTTATCCGAATGGATTCAGCTGGTTACCGTTTTTCTTATGCTTGACAGCGGACTTGGTTTTTTGGCACCATACCATTTTGTTCTCATTGTACTGCTTGTCGGACTGGGTTTTTTTCTTGGTTCCCGGGTTGATACCTTATTTTTCAGGAACGCCGGACAGATTCAGCAGGAAGGATTTTTCTTTGATTTTTGGCGGATGCTCAGCCGACGGAGAAAAACATTTCAACTGCTTGGGACCTTGATTGGTATATCTTTATCCCTGCATTTTATTATGAAAGGTCTGCAGCCACCTCCCTATCTGCCAAGTGTGGTGAACAGTATCCTTCTCATCCTGATCCTCTCAACCTTCGGTAAATTTTACGGCCAGCTCCTTTCCGGGAAGCAGGGTGATTCCTCTGTTGTGAAAGGTTCCACACCCAAACAGCTTCAGTTCCATTTGCTGGCCATTCTTTCCGGACTTTTGTGGTTTATTTTTACAAGTCCGCTCAGCATTGTTCTCCCGGAGACTGCTTTCTTTCTCATTCGTGCCCTGATCGTGACACTCTGGTATGGGCTCCTGCTCCGGGTGTTCTGGCTCTTCTGCGGATTCTCCCGTTTTCAGGGGCGGAGACGAAGTATACGTCTGGTTCTTATTCTTATGTTTGGCATTGTTATAATTGCCGAGCTCATTGGTTATCGAGCGTTGGCCAGCCATTTCCTAGCAGGAACTTCCGGCACCGTAGTTCTCGTCTTTCTTCTGAGCCTTTGTCTGTTTTTGATCAGTGAGGTTGTTGGTGGTTTGGGGAGAGGCAAATATCTTTGGCAGCAAACTATTCGAAAGAAGGCTGAAATTGAGGAGACTCATGTTCTTAAGGGGTTAGTCTGGGCAGGCAGCCTGCTCAAAGTATCACTGGTCATTGTCTTTCTTTATTTGATTCTCCGGTTGTGGGGAATTTCGAGGATCTACGCTTCAGCAATTTATGACTGGTTGGTTGAAGGTTTTAGCTTTGGCAGTATCACTGTCGTTCCGTTCAGTGTTGCCCTTGGTTTTTTAATTTTAGCTATAGGCTGGAGCGTTGTCTCCCTTGTTAAAAATAAAATAATTCGTAGATGGTTGGCTGAATCGGAACTGGCTCCGAGTATACAGGATGCCCTTTCAACAGTTATCGGATATGTGAGTTACAGCCTTATCATACTTTTTGGTCTCAGCACTGCCGGCATTAATTTTTCAGGACTGGCCATAGTGGCAGGAGCCTTGTCAGTTGGTATCGGTTTCGGGCTGCAGAATATTGTCAACAATCTTGTCTCCGGCCTGATTCTACTCTTTGAACGACCGATAAAACGGGGTGACTGGGTTGTAGTGGGTACCACCGAAGGGTATGTGAAGAAAATAAGTGTCCGCTCCACCATCATCCAGACCTTTGACCGCTCCGATGTTATTGTACCCAACTCAGAGTTGATTTCAAGCCAGGTCACCAACATGATGCTTATGGACATACGGGGCAGGGTACGGATGGCCGTTGGAGTTGCCTACGGCAGTGATACAGAACTTGTTAAACAGCTGCTTCTAGAGGTGGCGCAGAAACATCCTGAAGTGATTACCAATGGCACCGCACCCTCTCCAATTGTCCGCTTTCATGCCTTTGGGGACTCATCTCTGGACTTTGAACTGTTGTGCCACTTGAAGGATGTCGACAAACGTTTTGATGTGCGTAGCGACATGCATTTTGCAATAGATAAGGCTTTTCGGAAACATGGTATTCAAATTCCCTTTCCCCAGCGTGATATACATATTAAGAGCGGTTTTCTGGACAAAAACCCGAATCAGTGACGCTTTAAACGGCAGAGCCACAAGATGGCTGTTGCCGGTAATTTTCTTGCGGATCATGTTTTGACCCACCCCTGAGGTATGATAGCGTTGAGCATGAATGATCAGAAGATGAAATAAGGAAGAGAAGGCGATGCAACTCAATCTTTTTCAGTGGGAGACGATAGAAACCGGTGAAGGGTATCAGAACCTGGGCCGGTTGAACTTTGCCGAGGCGAGGCGCCATTTCGCCCAGGCCCTTGTAATCTGTCCCGATCATCAGGGAGCCCGGCGCGGACAAGAAGAGACGGAATTCTGGGAAGAGGGTCTGGCCGAGGCCGAGCGATTGCCGCCGGAGAAGGCGCTGGTTCTGCTCTGGGAACGGATAACCGGGTTTACTTTCAGCGACTCGGCATATCATCTGGCCTTGCGTCAATCCATGCTGCGCCGCCTCTTGTCGATTCTGTCGGGGATGAACGAAGGTGACATCTGGTTTCATCCGCCTGCCCTGTGTCGCGGGGTTCTGCACCTGCAACTGAATGAAAACGCGGAGGCCGAGAGGTATTTGCGAACCCTGCTCCGTCAACGGCCTGACAATGGCCTGTTGCGCCGCTACCTCGGAGACGCTCTGTGGCGGCAGGGCCGTCAGGATGCAGCACGAAGCGACTATGCTGCGGCCCTGCTGCTTGCCCCTGATAAAGTCGACGCGGAGACAATCCCCGTGCCCGGACTTCGAGCCATCATCATGGAACAGGGCCTGGCCCTTGCCCCCATTTATGGCTACTTCGCCGGCATCCTGCCGCTGGTGGAGCTGGATACAGAGGCGCAAACCTTTGAGGCGTGGGCCTGCGAATATCTCCGTCAGGCCGAACTGGCGCGAACACAGGGCCAGCACCAGTCGATGGTAACCGCCCGCCGCTCGTTGAAGGAGCATGCGCCTGAGATTCTGGCGGAGTATCTGGAGTGGTTGGAGCGTGGGGATAAATAACGTCTGCAAATGGAACAAATGTATGATGGCATCGGAGGAATTCCGGGGACCCGAGAGTGCCCGAGTTGCTCCGCGCCCATGGCATTTGGAAAAAATTTTCTGCCTCAAGAAGATACTAGCTGGGAACAACGTACGTACCTTTTTCGTGAAGGAAAAAAAGCCATCGCTGGTGAAAGAGGCGTTATCACTTCTATGGACCTAACATACCAAGATTAAACAGAAAAAACACATAACCTGCCGTTTTACACCACTCCGCTACGCTCCGTTCGGACTCGCTGAGGCTCGCCGGTTGGCTCTACGTTGGGCCGTGACCGAATATATCCACACCCGTAAGGAGATTTTTCACAATGGACATCCCAAGAATATTCAACATCACCGAAAGTGCTCACCGCATCCATAACCCGTTCACACCCGAAAAGTTCGCCACTCTCGGCGCGGCGTTGCGTCTGGAATCAGGGACCCGAGTGATCGACCTCGGCAGCGGTTCGGGGGAGATGCTATGCACCTGGGCACGCGATCACGGTGTCATCGGCACCGGCATCGATTTGAGCCAGTTGTTCACAGAGCAGGCAAAAATACGTGCTGAAGAACTCGGCGTCGCCGATCAAGTCAAATTCATCCATGGCGATGCTACTGGCTACGTCTCTGAGGTGAAAATTGATGTAGCAGCCTGTGTCGGTGCCACTTGGATCGCTGGCGGAGTTGCCGGTACTATCGAGCTTCTGGTGCGGAGCCTGAGAACCGGAGGGATCATCCTCATCGGCGAGCCCTATTGGCGGCAGTTACCGCCGACAGAAGATGTTGCCAAGGGATGTCTTGCCAACTCAATCTCCGACTTTCTCATGCTTCCAGAACTTCTCGCATCTTTTGGCCACCTTGGCTACGACGTCGTTGAAATGGTTCTGGCAGACCAAAACGGCTGGGACAGATACGAGGCGGCCAAATGGCTCACTATGCGCCGATGGCTTGAAACTAATCACGACGATGAGTTAGCGAAAGATGTTCGAGCCAAATTGATCTCGGAACCCGAGCGCTACGCCGCTTACACACGTGAATACATGGGCTGGGGTGTGTTCGCACTGATGGTGAGGTGATGAGGGGATTACCGGGCTACTCATCACGGAAACGGGGGTCGAGCGAAATGGGGTCAGGCTTTCATATATTGACAAATGGATCTGCTGTAGTATTGTTTCGGTATGGCAAGAAAAAGTCGAATACATGTTCCTGGTGGAGTTTATCATGTCATGATGCGTGGCAATGGTGGACAGGATATATTTTATTCCGAGCAGGATCGTTATCGAATATATCTGTTACTGCAAGAGGGAATCAGCCGGTTCAATTATCGGGTTCATGCTTTTTGTTTGATGAAAAATCATGTCCACCTGGCAATTCAAGTTGCCGACATCCCATTATCTAAAATAGTCCAGAATTTGTCTTTTCGCTATACCCGGTGGGTGAATAAAAGACTTGGGCGCACCGGGCATCTTTTTCAGGGGCGGTACAAGGCCATCCTGGTTGACCAAGACAGTTATCTTTTGCAATTGGTGCGTTATATTCACCTTAATCCGCTAAGAGTTGGTCTGACAAAAGACCCTTCCGAATATTTGTTCAGCAGTCATCGCTGTTACTGTGGTTTAGAGATCTTGCCTTGGTTGACAACCGATTGGATTTTGGGACAATTTGGTAACAATCTTAAACAAGCTCGTCAACAATATGTTGAATTTATATTAGATGGAATAGCTCTGGGGTGTCAGAAAGAATTTCATCAGGGAGAAAGTGATGCTCGTGTCCTTGGAGATGACAATTTTCTCGAAAAAGTACTTCATCAGCCATTAACAATAAAGCATGGTTTACCTACGCTTCAGTCTGTTGTTAAAACAATCAGTAAGACTTACGGCTGTACAATACAAGAACTAAAGGCACCCGGAAGAAACCGTCGCATGGCTGAGGCCCGTCATCTGGTTGGCTTAGTATCTATACACCTTGGTATTGTTTCTCTTACCACGGTTGCTTCTTTTTTTGGTAGAGATGTCGCAACACTAAGTACCGGAATAAAACGGTTGACTATCAAGATCAGAGGAGAGGCAGAAGGTTGTCTGCACTGCAGGCCAATACTTGACTTGTTTAATGTTAAATTATGAAAGCCTGACCCCTGAATATTTTATTTGTTACAACAAAGAGCTCAACAGGTAGTCAATGATTGGTTGGGGATGCACCTCCATTTTCAGGGATTTTGGAAAATGGAGTGGGCTGGACACAACATTTCGGGCCTGCATTTCTTTTAAAGTATCAAGAAAGGCAATTGAAGTTTTTCCTATGAAAAGGGGAGACAGGTCTGTACCGGAACGGTGGAGTTGCAGGGCCTTGCGCAGACCTCTAAGATAAAGAGAGTCTTTGGTGAACCCACCTCCTCGATAGACCCGTACCGTTAGATTGAAGGCGTCCTCATTGGAGAGTCCAAAATCTTCGGTGAGGGTCTTGTAGGTTCTGGGAAAGCCATAGTTCCTCACCATCATGTGCACTGCCATTACCCGGTGAGCAAGTGATTTTAACCGCGAGAGGGTAAGGTTGCCGGACAAATATTCACTCAAGATAGCCAGACCTTCCTGGGTTTCCGTGTTGCCTGGCAGACCCAGTTTAAAAACCTTCAAAGACTGCTGACCTGCGTTCATGGTAGTGACCATATGGACGCCTAATTCATGGTGAATCAGGGCCTGGATTTCTGTCGTTGTGAAGTGTGCGTCCCGATTAATCAACACCTTACGCCGTCCACTGCTGACCATGGCCCTGGCTACAATACGACTGCTTAACTCCACCCGAAAATCAAAACCATAATCTTTTTCCGCCTCACGGAATGCATCAACACATTTTTGGGCACTAAGAGGCTTCTGGGACTCCTCATCAGCTACTGGAGGTGCAGCGATAAAAAAACGCGCCAATTCAATATCTGTTTCACTTGGTTCCCCATGAAATCGCAAAGAATTGTAGAGAAAATGGTCACTTCCGATGGTAGTCAGCAGGTCAATTTTCTGGCCAAGCATATCGATGGTGCTTCGATAAAGCTGGCGAATGCTGACATCTTGTATAGTATCCACAGGAATAGCATAGAGTTTCTTTCGGAACTCAAAAGGATCAATCTTCAACTGGCGATAATGAAACTGAGGTGTATAGTTGCCCTGTCTGGCAAAAAAACGTTTTCGCTCATGGGCAAGGTTGACAGGGTTAATATAGCGCAGGGTATCCACACCCTTTGCCACACGATAAAGGGCGGCATCAATCCTCTTGATCAGGTGGCTGCTCTCCTCGGCAAAAAAACTTGAGCGTTGAATTCGTTTTTTTGAAAATTTTCTACTGAAGTAGGCAGCATTGTAACTGATCGCCTGTTTCAGACTTTCTATGACGGTCTCCAGGATAAGGGGATAGGGTTCACCCGTGGTCTCATCCATATAAACTTTCTTGATTCCAAGGGGGATACAGAGGCTTTGGCTGTGATGTTCGTGGATAAAAGAGGCCTGGTAGCCGTTTCCTGAAAAAACCTCATCAAAGGCCAACCTGGTTACGATATTGGGAAGAGCCACTGCCCGCAGTCGCCTCTTCAGATGGGAAAGAACCGGTTTATACAACTCCATGTCAATAAAGTGGCTACCGATATTAAAGAGCGGGGCGTCCGCTGCAAGGTCCATGTAGGCATAAGCGTTCAGGTCGTAAATAATGCAGCGGGAAAACCTCTTTTCAAGTTGTGTCAGGAGGGCATGCAAAACCCTGTAATAGCTTTTGTGCCGTGAAAGGGCTGCCTTACGTTCCTTTTGTGTCAGAGGATTCACCCACACCTGTTTTCCCTGGGCCTCCCCATGAATGCATTCGTCAGGAGAACGGTTCAGGTCATAGTGGTAGCGTGAGTCAAGGCCCTGCAGAACAACGGGAAAAGAGGCAAGCATCTCGCCGCCGTAGGAGGTCTCTTCACAAGTACGCTCGTCATCATCAAGGAGAAGTCTATCAGCTATCCCGACAGACACATTGTGTCCGGTATGAATTGCCGTACAGATAGCCGGCACATAGCGATCGATCCTGATGCTGAAGGCCTTGCTGCCAATGACTGCCCCAAAGGGTTCCTGGCGTTTGATGCGACGAATAATCTCTTTTTCTGATAAGATCTGTATCATTAGATAGTTCTATAGATGCCCATATGGCTCTGCTCCTGATATGTTCATACCATACCAGGAACAGGGTCTCAAAGAGCAGCGTTTTCAGTAGCAAACCTTGCTGCCGTTCAGTTAAGTAATGCTTGTTTCTTTTTACTTTTTCCGGTTTTTGGGTATCCGTATTTCCAGCACTCCGTTTTTTTAAGGAGGCCGTGGCCTGATCACTGTCTACGTTACCTGGTAGCCTGAAACTGGGGCAGAAAGATCGACAGGACCGTTCCACCCGATGATACTCGTTCTTTTCAACTTTTTCTTCCTGTTTTTTTCTTTATTCTTCACCATAATATCTCCCCCCTGTTGAGAAAAAAATATTGACGATAATCTTTGCCGTCACCACCCTTCTCCAGGGGTAGTCTCTTTGCAGGAAAACTCTATGGAGAGTGAGAAAGCATTAGCATACAGTGTGCCATTACGAACTGGGAATGATAAAAAAAACCTCCGAAGGGTCTCTTCGCTCAGATACCTCCAAGTTTTGGCAGCAATGCAGCGGCAAAGCTTAATACGAAAAAGAAACCACACATATCAGTGACTGTTGTCAATAAGGGACTGGAAACCAGGGCCGGATCCAGTTTCAAGCGTTTGAGCATAAGGGGCAGCATGCCTCCCAGAGTCACGGACACTAGTGTGTTGGCGGCTAATGCTCCACCTACCACCAGCCCGAGCCAGGGATTGCCCTTCCAGAGATAGGCGATGGAGCCAAGAAGCAAACCCAGGATCAGTCCGTTGATGATCCCCACCTTGGCTTCCTTTGCCAGTACCCAGAGAAGTTCTCCCGGCCGGACCAGGCCGAGAGAAAGCTCTCGCATGGAGACCGCTACCGCCTGGTTGCCGGAGCAGCCGCTCATGTCGCTGACCATGGGCAGGAAAACTGCCAGAGTGATCACTGCGGCCAGGGTGTCCTGGTACAGGGCAATAACGCTGGCGGCCATGATATTGAGAACAATGTTGACGCTCAGCCAGGAAAGCCTGCGGCCGGAGCGCAAGAGTAGCGGCATGGTTCGGAACTCTTCACCACCGATAATACCGCTCAGATTGAGAAAATTCTTTGTCTTCCGCTTGTTGACTGCCTCCTCCACAGCGCCCGGTAATACCACACCCACCAGTCGTTGTTCATCATCCACAACGGGTACACCAAAGAAATGATGCTCTTCAAAAAACTCCTCCAGCTCAGAGAGTGATGCCTTATCTGAAACACTTAAGGGGGCTCTAATCATCAGCTGAGCAAGGGTGGTTTTTCGGGCAGGAAAGAGAAGATCATGCATCTGAAGGATTCCACCCAGTTTTCCTTTCCCATCGACAACATAAAAATACTGGACATGATACCCACTATACTCTTCACGATTTGCCTGCATATCATCCAGTATATCCTGAATAGCCTTGTCGCTTGTGTAGGAAAGAAACTCGGAAATCATCAGTCCGCCGGCACAGTCCGGGGCGTACTTCAGGAACTTTCGTGCCTCCTGAGCCTCGTCCTCGTCCATTTGCGCAAGGATCGCCTGACTGGAATCTTCGTCCATCTCTCCAAGAACATCGGCAAGATGGTCACTGTCCAGTTCCTCCATAATGGCGGCGGCCTGTTCTGACGGCATATCCTCCACCAGGTCCGCTGCCTGAGCCTCTGGGATATCCTCAATCACCTCGGCGGCATCCTCGGGGCTAAGTAAGGTGAAGAGGTGGCGTCGCACTTCCTCCGGCAGACGTGAGATGGCCCTTGCCGTCTCTGACGGACTCAGGGTATCAATATAGTTTATTACTTCTTCACTGCTTTCTGCAGTGATCAGTTTGCCCAGTCGTTCCCAGGAGGATGTTTTGTCACTCATCAATAGCCTCGTAACTTCATGAAAGATAATTTGAAAAATAATTTTCTGCTTGGCAACAACCGGAGAAAATTAAGGTGGAAAGAAACAAACAGAAGGGTTGGGGGAATCTACTATTTATTTATCCACCGGAACAATAACGAAAAAAAAGGTTAAATTAAACTCTTTAGATTTGGACGTAAAACCGTACGAAAGACTGCTGGATAAGGCATGCAAGTATAAGTGTTTTACATTCCTGCCCCTATCTCCTGTAACACTTCTGTCCTGTTTAATTGTTCCCTACAATAAGGGATACCACTATTGACTAATAACCATTCCGAGATTATATTTTATATATGATAATATTTATTCCTTCTAATGGAGATTGTTGTGAAACGTAAACTCCAGCTTGTCCCTTTTCTTGCTGTTCCCTTGCTCTTTGGCGTGTTTCTTGTCTGTGCCAATGGTTCTACAGAAAATTGTACGCCCTGTGAAGACATACAACATGCTGCAGACCTTTCTGCAATAGAAAAACGATTACTGCCAAACCACCTCGAATCCATTGAAGAAATGGATGAAGAGGCGCGTGAGTGGTTTGGTAAATTTCAGGAAGGAGGGTTGCTTTTTGACGGCTGGAAAGAAATAAGTGATGAAGTTGTAAAGCGGGTCCCCGATGACCAAAAAATAAAAACCAAGGTTACCATGCTGGCATTAGGTGTCAGGATAGGGTGTGAGTGGAGCAAGGAAAATGATGTCCGCAAAATCTCCACTGACATGCTGAAAAAATGGGGAAAACAGTTGCGAAAAACAGTGGCAGATTCCCCGGTAAAAATACCCACCGTCATCAATTCCATCGAAGCCGAGGTTGACTCCCTTTTACTTTAGGCCACCTTGCAAAATTGTCTTTTCGCCCCAACTCTTCGTTTCGAGAAGAATTTTGTCCTCGTAATATCAACTATAGGCCTGTGGTAAAATTCCCCTTACGCCTCGATTTGGAACGAAAGAACCAATTTTTCAAGGTACCCTTTATTTTAAGCAAGATGAAGAGGGAAGGGGGCCTTGGATTCTTCCTTAACAAAACCCGCCTCAGTGCACATCAGTACTTTCTATAAACGCAGGATAAAAAATAACCCAAGGAAAAGAATACGGAGCCTCATCAGCGCCAATGTCAACTATGGCCGTTCCATTATGATCTCCGTCTATTGTCCTGTTATCACCTTCAAAGTCGGTAGCCGGAAGTTGTGGTGCAGAGTTGATGCCCATATCTATGCAGGGTGAACTGCTGTTCAAATGATAATCATAGATATCCGGGTTGACAAACCCCGGGTCTTGCGAGATGTTACCTCCCAAGTCACTGTAGGTGGCTCCACTGTTATAGATTTTCCCTCCTTCCCCCAGGTTACAATGATCCGCGTAGGTATCCAATTGAAAACCATTTTTTGACATAAAAGGGGGTATCCACTTAGCTCTCGTAAAACTATCAGCATTTGTCACGAACCCTATAATATTCTTATAACCCATTGAATAAACATGCTTTTGCAAGGAGATTCAAACACCATTTTGGGTGCAAAACAAACTGACTGGAAAAGACCATGTTTGAACGAACTGTCTGTTGTTTCTATAATTTCAAACTGTTAAACGATAAATTGTGATGCCTGCCGAATCTTACGAGAGTAAAGTGGATACCCCCTTTGACATAAATATGTCACCACCAACAACATTGGCTGTGTTTCCCCAAACAATAGAATTCTTGAGATTTAAAATCATGTAACTGTTCAGTTGGGCTCTTGCATAAATTCCGCCCCCATCCATCGAGCTGTGGTTGTTGGTTATTGTGTTGTTTGTCAGTGTTACACTGGTACGACCGCCGGTGGATACGTTACCGGATATGGCATAGATTCCAACACCATACGATGTATTTGACTCAGTGGGTAGAAGGGCTCTTTTTTTTTAGCAAGTCATTTTAAGTGGCAAAACATGAAACGTTAGCCATTCTTCTGCTACTCATCCGGCCACACGAACTGCACAACTCGAATATTGATGGTGTCGTAAAAACTCTTCATCTACTTCGTTGTTGCAAATTTCACTATCATTACGACGTACTCTAGTACGCCGAAATAATAGCAAAATTCACACGCCTCGAATATGAAGCTTTTCACCCTAACTACCGG
>JAIPEF010000041.1 GCA_021737265.1 Desulfocapsa sp.
AGTAAATCTGCAAGGTATAATAAACTTGACTCCTCAGACAATGTACGTTTGATTTGATTTTGGGTTTTCATGCATCAAGTATGCACGATTCAGGCTTAAATGTCCAGCTTAAAATTATGGGTAACAGGCAGTCCTAGGCCGCCTTCCGCTCCAGAAAAGATTTTTCAGCAGCAAGCTGCTCTTCCTTCATCTCCAGGTACTGATCAAAACCCATCATCACATCAATGAAGCCGTCCTCTGTAATTTCAACAATCCTGTTGGCAACGGTGGACACAAACTGATGATCATGGGAGGCAAAGAGCATCACCTCAGGATACGCTATCAGGGCATCATTTAAAGCGGTGATTGATTCAAGATCAAGATGGTTGGTGGGCTCATCCAAGAGAAGCACGTTAGAGGCGGAAAGCATCATCCTCGAGAGCATGCAGCGAACACGCTCACCACCGGAAAGGACAGAGGTCTTCTTCATGGCCTCCTCTCCGGAAAAAAGCATCTTCCCCAGAAACCCCCGGAAAAAACTCTCATCATCTTTGACAGATCCAAACTGGCGCAGCCAGCCAATAAGATCAAGGTCCTCATTGTTGAAATACGCATTGTTCTCTTTTGGAAAATAGGCACTACTGATGGTCACTCCCCAGCGGAGGCTCCCTTTATCCGGCTCAAGTTCACCGGCCAGAATCTGGAACAGGGTGGTTTTTGCAAGACTGTTTGAGCCGACAAAGGCGATTTTATCCCCCTTGTTTACAGTGAGACTGAAATCCTTCAGCATGGAAACCCCGTCGATCTCTTTACACAGACCATCGATCTCCAAAATAATATCACCGCAGGGTCGCTCCGGTTTAAAGACGATAAAGGGATATTTTCGGGAAGATGTCGGCATTTGATCAAGGGTGAGATTTTCCAACAGCTTCTTCCGTGAAGTCGCCTGTTTGGCCTTGGAGGCATTGGAACTGAAACGCCGAATGAATTCCTTGAGCTCCTCTGCCTTGGCTTTGGCCTTCTTACTTTCGGTCTCCTTTTGACGGAAATGGAGCTTACTGGTCTGATACCAGAAGTCATAGTTCCCGACATAGGTCTGAATTTTTCCATAATCGATATCCGCAATATGGGTACAGACCTGATTCAGAAAATGACGGTCATGGGAGACGATGATCACCGTGTTCTGGAAACGGGAAAGAAAATATTCCAGCCAGTCAATGGTCTTCAGGTCCAGCTGATTTGTGGGCTCATCGAGGAGGAGGATATCAGGATTACCGAACAAGGCCTGGGCCAGAAGCACCCGAACCTTATCGCTGCCATCCAGGTCCTTCATCTTCTTCTGCCGCATCTCTTCCGGGATACCAAGGCCATTTAACAGCACTGCAGCCTCTGCTTCTGCCTCGTAGCCGTTCATTTCACCGAATTTGGCCTCCAGTTCACCGGAACGGATACCGTCTTCATCGGTAAAATCAGGCTTGGCATAGATTGCCTCACGCTCGGCCATCACCTTGTAGAGCTTCTTATGACCCATGACCACGGTATTGAAAACGGTGTGCTCATCAAAGGCGAACTGATCCTGGTTCAGCATGGCAACGCGTTGTCTCGGTCCCTTGCTGATCTCACCCCGGTCAGGTTCAAACTGACCTGCCAGAATCTTTAGAAATGTGGATTTCCCGGCACCGTTTGCCCCGATCAGTCCATAGCAGTTGCCAGGTGTAAACTTAATATTTACATCTTTAAAGATGACTCTCTTACCATAGGAGAGAGCCACATTGGAAGCATTAATCATGGTAATATCCTCATAAAAAAAGCCACAAGGATACTCCTCGTGGCATAAAGTTTTTTGCTTGGAACTCTCAGGAAAACTCGCAGAGAGAACAAAATGGGCATTTAGAAAAATGATCTCACTACATGCAAATAATGACGCAACAGGGCTGCACTCAATTATTCCTCATGTCAGATCGCTTTTCTAAACATCCATATTAGCTCTCAGAACATAACATTTTTTTGCCAGAGAATTAAGAACAGGTCGACTTAAAGTCCTTCACTTTCCTCAACCTCAGGGGAAGGGAGCTCATTTCCTTCAGCAAAGTCCTGCTTCTTCTCCAGCTTACGCTGTTTTTTCTCTTCTTTTTTCTTTTTCTTTGCCAATTCTTTCTGGCGTTTCTCATACGAATAATTTGTTCTGGCCAACTATCTATCCCCCGGAGTTTTTTCTGTTTAGCACTAAAAATACTGCCCAAAAAAAAACCCCGCAGAGACTGCGGGGTTTTTTCGTGCTCTAAATCAGCGCTTACTGTTTAACAACATTCTCAGCAGCGGGTCCTTTGGGGCCATCAACAACATCGAAAGTTACTCGTGCGCCCTCATCCAGGGATTTGAAACCTTCGGCTTGAATTGCGGAATGATGGACAAATACATCTTTGCCGCCATCCTGCTCAATAAAACCAAAACCTTTTGCATCATTAAACCACTTAACTGTTCCTTCAGCCATTTTGTACTACTCCTTTGTACTGGGTTCCTTCAAGAACCACTTTGTTATAAACCGGATTCTTAAAATACAACCCGGTAACAGCTTTGTCACCAAAACTGCCTAAAAAAGCCCCGCAAAAACCAATTTTGCCGTTTGACTCTTTCTAAAGCAACTATACGCCACTGGCGTGTGTCACATTCTCACAAAAATTAAATTACTCACAAACTAATAATGACGATATACAATAAAGCAATAAGTTCAGGTTCTTTTTTTTAAAAAATCTAAAAAAAGGGGTTAAGCCCAATATATGAATCAGCCCCTAATAAAAATGGCGCCTCTGGCAGGATCCGAACCTGCACCCCTGATTCATCGTCAATTCAGCGAGATAGCTATTCTGCAAATCTTAGCATATGATATATTAACCGAATGGATCACTTTTGTCACGCATTAACGACATTACTATTGCTTATTTTTTAACTGAAGTTTCCTGTGAATTTATATAGCGTCAATTCTGCAGTTTTCAAGCTCCCATGCGCAGCAACGTTTTGACGAAAGAATTTTGCGGCCTTTGCCCTGACAGTGGACAAATCGATTGAAAATCCCGAGCCAACGCTGCCTCTGCTATAATTCTCCGTACATCAAAAAAGGCAAAACCTGATCTGCCGCGAATCTTAAATTTCCTATCTGGTGCAGATTGTAATCGATCTGTGCAACGAGTAGATAGTATTCGATACCGTGAAAGTCTCTCATATGAGTTGCCCTTGTTGAACGATTACGTTCTTGTTATATAGTGATTATTCCCTTCCATCTACCAATGGAAGCAACCTCAACATGCCTGGATATATCCTGCTTATGAACCCCTATCTCATCTTTATTCTGACTGTCCTGATCCTGGGATATCTCCTGAATCAGATTGTCACCATCCTGGAGTTGCGCTCTCTGGGCCTTGAACTGCCGCCGGAGTTCAGTGATGTCTATAGTCAGGAAAAATACCGACAATCCCAGCAGTACACCCGGGCGACCAGTCGCTTTTCACAGGTTCACGATACTTTTATGCTGGCTGTCACAGTGACATTCATCCTGGCGGCCGGCTTTAACCGGGTCGACCTAATGGCTCGCAGTTTCGGACTGGGTGCCATCGCCACCGGCCTGCTGTTCACCGGTATCCTGATCCTGCTCTCATCCCTGATCGGCCTGCCTTTTACCATCTATTCCACCTTTGTCATTGAGGAACGGTTCGGTTTTAACAAGACTACGGTAAAAACCTTTGTCCTGGACCTGCTAAAAGCCGTGGTCCTGGCTATCTGTATCGGCGGCCCCCTGTTGGCTGCAATACTCTGGTTTTTTCAGGCCACTGGCAATCTGGCCTGGCTTTATTGCTGGCTGGCAGTTACCGTCTTCACCCTCATTATGCAGTTCCTGGCCCCAGTATTGATCATGCCGCTGTTCAACAAATTCACCCCCCTCGAAGAGGGTGAACTGAAAGGCAGCATCACCGACTATGCACAGGCGCAGCAATTTGCCATAAAGGGCATTTACACCATGGACGGCTCTAAGCGCTCCACCCGGCTCAATGCCTTTTTTACCGGTTTTGGCCGCTTTCGCAGGATTGTTTTTTTTGATACCCTGATCAGCAAACTGGATATCGGCGAGATTGTGGCCGTGCTGGCCCACGAAATGGGACATTTCAAACACAAACACATCTTCAAGATGATGGGTGCATCTATTCTGCAAATGGGAATTATGTTTTTCATTCTCTCCCTGTTTCTGGGCAACCGGCAACTCTTTGCCGCCTTTGGCATGGAGCACATTTCCATCTATGGCGGCCTGATATTTTTCGGCTTTCTCTATGCACCGGTATCGACCCTGCTTTCCATCTTCTTTAACCTGTTTTCAAGAAAGCATGAATATGAAGCAGACAGGTGGGCGGTAACCACCACAGGACGAGGGCAGGAGTTAATCAGCGGCCTGAAAAAACTCAGTCTCCATAACCTGTCCAACCTGACACCACATCCGTTCAATGTTTTCCTCAACTACTCCCACCCGCCGGTTCTCCAGCGCATCAGGGCTATTGAAAAACTTTCTGAAAGATGACAAATACCAGTCCGTAGTGCTATGTCCTACAACTGACGAGTTTCGCCATGCTTTAAAACAAAAAATTCCCCTGACTGTAGGTGGGCTTTCTCAAGGTGTTCCACCAACTCTTTTGGTGGCTCATCCAATGGCTCATCTGTGAGGATAAATGTTCCCCAGTGCATTGCCACCGAACGCTTCGCCCGAAGATCCTGGTGGACCCTGACAGACTCTCCGGGATCCATGTGGGCAAAGCTCATAAACCAGCGCGGCTCGTAAGCACCTATGGGGATAGCAGCAAGATCAAATGGACCAAGCTTCTCTCCGATCTCCTTAAAGTGGGGAGCATAGCCACTGTCACCAACAAAGAAAAAATTAAAGCCCTCGCCCTTTACAGCCCAGCCGGCCCAGAGATTTTCATTGGTATTCCAGAGGCTGCGTCGCCCCCAGTGTTGTACCGGAGTCGCGGTCACCGTCAGCCCTTTGAACATGCGCTTCTCCCACCAGTCCATCTCTTCCACTTGAGCCTCGGGTATACCTTTATTTACCAGCCAACGGCCAATCCCCAGGGGAACAAAAAATTTGGCTTGGGGATGATGGAGAGAGAGCTGGCGAACACTGTCGGTATCGAGCGAGTCATAGTGGTCATGTGAAATGATGATCACATCAATCGGTGGCAACTCCCTGACTTTTATTGCTGGCGGCACAACCCGCTTAGGGCCGGCCCAACTCACCGGCGAAGCTCGTTCGCTAAAGTGCGGATCCGTCAGAATATTTTTACCTTGCCATTGCACAAGCAGGGTTGCATGACCAATCCAGGTGACACGAGGGCTTGCACTGACTTGATTCAACCCCTCTATATCTGGCTGCAGCAGTGGAAAACTGTAGTCTTCCCCTCCCCTGATATCCTTTGCCCACCTCTCTGTTCTCCATCGCCAAAGATCGCCAAGCGACTTGTCAAAGCTTTTGTAAACATTCTGAAAGCCTGACTCAGTATGATGGGATTTGTCAGGGTTGAAATAGGGATTTTTGTGGGTGCAGGATCCGACAAAGAAGACAGACAGTAATAGGAGGTAGGCTCTTTTCATTTCACTTAACATGATGACAAGTAATCACTTTTGATAAACTCGTAAAAACCTCAAACCTAGGATGGCTAAGTAAAAAGCTCCATATGCGAGGCGCGTATTTTTTATTTAATTTCGGCGTACTAAGGTACGTCGCAATTAAATAAAAAATGCAGCAACGAAGCAGATGGAGAGTTTTTACGACGCCATCACTTTTAAACCGAGACGAAACAATTATTTTCCCTTTCTTATACCATTACGTTGTGATGCTTTCAAGATGCTGCCATTAGCTATAGAGTCCACCTGAATTTCATTATACTCCCTGCAACAAACACAATGACAACGCCCGATAATGCACCAAAATTATCAGCCATTGTTCTCTTCTCATTTTATCTCCTCCAGGTTTTTATTATGGTTCTGTATATGCTACATTATCCATAAAATCACAGATGACACATCGAAATGATTGCGGCGGCAGTGACTCTCACCTAGACCCAGACACCATTCCTTCCCTTCTCGGACAGGCCCACCTTGCCCAACAGCAGTGGTCGGTTTCCCCCTGGGCGGATGGTGTGCAATGCATGCAGACGCAACAGACGCTCCGCCCCTGGTTACTCCTGCTTATGGACTAACCTTCTACAAATATCAAGATGTGTATATTCATATGTCTTTACAAACCAGGATTGACCTCGCCGTCAACATTCTCCTTCAGGAATATGGTTGATTTATTTCCAGCTGATGCTTATTTTTACCAGCACCAATGGGAGTGGTCGTTCACTCGAATAACGTTGAAAGACCTGCATAAACCAAAGCCTCCGAAGCCTTTTGGTGCAGAAAAAAACAAACCAATTAATCAAAATAAATAGACAATTCCATGCAGATACAATTCACCTCAAAAATAGTGTTGTTCTTTCTTTTGACCATGCTTCTCAGCTTTGGAGGCATGGTTGATTCCTCCAACGCTGGTCAGCCGACTGATCCTGCGAAAATATTTAAATCCATCAGCCCCCTGGAGGCCAACGCACTGCTCCAGAAACGGAATGATATTTTATTTCTGGACGTACGCACACCCAGGGAACGAGCCAATGGTGCCATTGCCGGGTCAGAGCTTGTCTCTATCTGGGACCTCATAAAGGGAAGAATTCCGTTGCCCAAGGACAAGGCGATTTTACTTGTTTGCGCGGTGGGCGGCCGAAGTTATGCGGCTGGCCAGATCCTGTCCCAAAGGGGCTATCAGGAAGTCTACAACCTAAGCGGCGGTATTAATGCGTGGTACAAGCAGGGGCTACCTATTATGTGATGGAAAATCACTTTTTTCTGCAGAGATGTGGAAAGATATGGGAGACCAGGAGTTAAACAGCCAAGCTGTTTAAATATGATAAACTCGTATTTATGCCCGTAGTTTGGGTGAAAAGCTCAAACCTAGGATGGCTAAGTATTTATGCCCGGTAGTTACACAGTGAATTAAGTTAGACCGATATACTCATCATCCTTTGCAAAATTTCAGGCGTGCTTTTACTGAAATAGTTGAGTAATTGTTTATTTTAGAGATGAAAGACGATAAGTCTCCACAAAGTTGCTCTCTCTTGCACCATATATGGATTCAACCAACTATGCCCAACACCACTGAAAACAAGAAGAGATGATGGAACGTTTTGTAAAATCTGGAAATCTCATCGATCAGGAGTACTATGGCACCATCCTCTTGTCTGATAATTATTCAGGCTCCTTGAGAAACCGTCTGGCAGAGTGCATTCATTGTTATCGGGATTTTGAGAATACAGGTAGCGTAGCCATGCTTTATATTGCCGCATGGAAGGGCAATGATAGAAAAATCTGGTATGAACATGTTGGCAGAAATTTCATCACTCTTTTTGGCTGTGAGCACCATGAGATTAGCGAAGTTTTTCGCAAAAGTGTCATAGATCGGCGGATATACTCGGAGCTGGATGTCGAAGTTGGTATTCAAAAACAGATCAAAGCCCACGATGAGATCAGCAGCGCATGGGAAGAATTACGGGAAGAAGGCGAAAAGGAAGGGACAATTGACGCTGTATACAAAATCACGATTGGCCAAGACAAGACAATCTGGCTCAAAGACCAGGCAACCATTGAAGTTTATGAACAGGACAATATTTGCCTGTCTTTTGGAGCGTTAACCATCGTTTCCAAAGAAATGGAAGCAGAAGACAAGTTAAAAAAACATCATGATCTCCTCGAAACTATTGTCCAGGAACGTACGGCTGAATTAACGAACTTGAACAAGCAACTTCAGCAGGAAATTGAAGAACGTAAATGCACACAACAAAAGCTCAGTCACAGCTACCTTCAATTGCAGCAAAGTCTTAATGAAATTGTCAATGCCATGTCCCTCACCCTTGAGGTCCGGGATCCCTATACAGCGGGTCATCAAAAACGCACGACTGACCTTTCTCTGGCAATTGCCAAGGAGATGGGACTTCCTGAACATGAGACCAAGGGTCTTCAAATGGCTGGATTAATTCATGATATGGGAAAGATATCCGTCCCTGGAGAGATTTTAAGTAAGCCAGGGTGTCTCAACAACGCAGAGCTGCAATTGATTCAAAGACACCCCCAGGTGGCCTATGATATTCTAAACAAAATAGACTTTCCCTGGGCTGTAGATCAAATTGTGCTTCAGCATCATGAAAAACTAGATGGTTCAGGCTATCCTCAAGGGCTTTCCGGGGAAGACATCCTTTTAGAATCGAGGATATTATGTGTCGCAGATGTAGTGGAGACCATGGAAACCCATCGTCCATATAGACCAAGCCTGGGGAGAGATGCCGCTCTCAAGGAAATCAGTACAAACAGAGGTATTCTTTATGACCCTGAGGTAGTTGATGCCTGCCTCAGGTTGTTTCGGGAAAAAGATTTTCAGTATTCATTAAATGCTGGGGGCTCTGCCACTGAATAAGAACCAGGAGGCTGTCCCCTGAATTCTTGCAGAAAAAGGTTGCAACTCAAACCTTAATGATAATTTCTTAGTAAGAAATAATGGAAAAAGTGATCACAACAGAACAACAGGAAACTCCAGCACCAGCATCCCTTTCAGCCAAGGAATTGCAGGATGCCAGGCAGGTAATCAAAATTTTTATCCTGGCGTGGAAAAATTACGGCCTGTATCCGGAAGATCATACAACTTCGATAAAAGCCTTTGAAAACCTTGTTGCTGCATTTGGCAATTTTTTCTCGACCCATGGTGATCTGCGGCTGACTGTGGAAAAAGACCGTCTCCTTTGCGAGTCTGAAATTATCCGTGAAGTTTCACAGGAAGCCCCTTCTGAAGACATCATCACCCTTCTCTATCGTGACGGTATTAAGTGGATTGAGTTTCAAGAGGGCCTTACCCTCGATGAAATTACCTCCTTTTTCAGAATAGCTTATAAATACAAGTTGTTCGCAGAGGAGACCGATGGAGACATCGTCACCGCTCTGATGGACGAAGAACTTGAATATATAGATTTTAAGGCGGTTGATATTTTCTGGCAGGACTTGCTGCTCATGGATTTTTCCCAACTTCCTCCCCCCGCGCCTCCTCCGGAAGAAACAGACGGTCAAAAGGAAACGGAGCAGTCTCAGCAACTGACAGGATCTAACGGCGAGGACATTTATGCTAGAAGTATTGCCGATCCGTCGATTAGTGATGCCCAACTGGAGATGTCCAATACCGATTACGAAATACTTCAGCTAATGGTCCAGGAGGAAGAACGCTGGGATTTCACAGAGGATCTTTTTGAAGTATTGATGATTATTCTCAAAATCCAGTTCGAGCAGGAGAAATTCGCTTCGGTTCTGGGGTTCATCTCGGAAGTGGCTGTTGAAACCATTGAGTTGGATAAGCTCGATCTGCTAGTCAAATTATTTCAGTCGCTGCACAAGCTCTTGCCCCCGGAAACATCAATTGAACAGGATTGGAAGAGACGCCTCATAGACAGTTTTTTCCAGGATCTGTCCAGGCCTGAAGTTTTTCAACTCATCAGCGAAAAACTCTTGAAGCTGCAAACGAGTGAGATTGAACAGTTAAAGGCTTTTAACCAGGCACTTCATTATTTTTCCCCGGAGGTTATCCCTTTTCTGGTGCCGGTCATGATGCAGAGAAGTTCACATGAAATACAACAGCTGGTCACAGAAGTGATAGTCCAGCTGAGCCAGCGTGACATTGGGCCTCTTGAAAAAATAGCGGACCAGCATGGCACGGAAATGGGGGACAAACTTCTGGTCATTCTGAGTCACCTGCAGGGGGAACGGGTCAATAAAATTCTTTTCAAAATGTGCGATCACTCCTCTGACATGGTGCGCAGGAAAGCGATCAATGAGCTGGTTGACAGAGATCTTAAATACGCCCAAAGGCTGTTTTCACTCATTGATGACCCCAGCAAAGAGATACGCACCTGTATCCTTGCAGCTTTTGCAAAACATAAATCCAGGATGCTGGAAAACATGCTGCTTAACTATTTGAGAGGAAATTCCGCCCAAAAAAATCCAGCCCACATCCTTGCCTGCTATAAGACCCTTGGCCGCTGCGGTTCCAACACGGCTGTCCCGTTCCTGCGCAGCATAGTCCTGAGCCGGGGATGGAACAGTTTTCTTGGTTCAGGGAAATTGATTTTCCGGGAGGGTGCCGCCATTGCCTTGGCATTGCTCGATACTCCGGAAGCAAGGGATGTTCTCCAGAAAGCTTCAAAGAGCAGATTCAAGGTGATCAGGAAAGCTTTTGATAGAACAAAGAACATAAGTAATGTCTCTGGAGAAAACACCAATGTCTGATGCTGCAAAATACAAATCCTATTCCCAGTTTGAAGAATTCCTGCACAACTTCTACAGCCTGAGCCAGACAGCAAGAATTCACAGTGATAACCATAAGCTGGTTATAGCGGGGGTTGAGAAATTCTCCGAATCCATAAAGAGCTGCATGGATGATGAACAATTGACGTTCAAAATCTCCAATGACCAGTTGTATGTTGATGATGAAAAGCTTTCCTACAACAGAACCACAAAGAATCTTTTTGATAACATTATACGTTTTTTTGATGCCCGCAGCCTTGAAGGAGTGCGTTTACTCGAAGCTGTCAAGCATGCCTCTGCAAAGGAAATCCTGACCTTCATAAGTCTGCTGGATAAATCCGAACAGAAGCCGGAACCTCTCACCTGGCTCACAAACAGCCTTGCTGTAGAAAATATACAATGGGTTGAACTGGTCAAGAAATCGGAAAGGCCCCAGCATGACCAGGAATCCTCTTACAGGGACAAGGCAGAACGGAGGGAAAGGGCCAGAAAAGACTACACTTATGTCAAGGCCTCTCTCGAAGAAGTTGCGCAGAAGATTAAAGACCAAAAGAGCGAGGTTGGTATACGGAAAACCGTCCGGGTAGTCCAGAACATGGTGACGAATCTTATCGAGGATGACGAAGTTTATGCTGCCATCAGCACACTTCGGGTATTTGATGACTACACCTTCACACATTCGGCGAATGTTGCCACGTTATCCATGTGCATTGGCAGGCGCATCAACCTCTCACGTCGTAATCTGGTGAGTCTTGGCATATGTGCCCTTTTTCATGACCTTGGAAAAATTGAGATCCCCAACGAAGTTCTGCATAAAAAGGATAAGCTGGATAAAAGTGAGTTAAAATTGATTCAGGAGCATTCACTGAACAGCGCCAGGCTGTTGTTAAAACTCAAGGCCTCCACTGACAGCAAGGCCAGAATCCTGGTGCCAATGTTTGAGCACCATCTGAAATACGACCTTTCCGGCTATCCCCATGCCGACTGGAAAAGACCGTTAACCCTTTTTGGAAAGATTATTTCCATTGCAGATAAATATGATACCTTAACATCATCAAGGGCCTACCGGAAATTTCTGCTGAGTCCGGACCGCGCCCTGGGCTACATGTTTGATCGTTCCGGCAAAGACTTTGATCCCACCCTCATCAAGGTTTTCATCAATATTCTTGGGGTATACCCGGTCGGCACCCTATTAAGGCTTGACACTGACGAACTGGCCTTGGTTGTCAGTTCTCCCAGCAGGGAATTTTCCAAAAGGCCACTAGTCTGTGTCCTGACAAAAGAGAATGATGGCAGTTATAAAAAAAAGGAAATAATTAATCTGGACGAACGCGACACCGAAACAGGCGAATATGTTAGGCAAATCATCGAGACCTATCATCCTGCAAATCTCGGAATCCAACCTGTGCAACATATCTTTTCCAATTGATTGAATGCGGAACATAAAACCTGGGACTTAGGACTAAAACATCTGATGGGTATCAGTTTGGGAATTTCTACATCATAGCTATCATCAATGATAATACGTTGTTCTATAAAGTCGCTGATGGGGCCTTCGTTAAAAACCAGCCAAAGAAAATGACAGTAACAACTCCATGTATCATGCCCCAATATATTCCTGTCAACTATATATATAATAACCGATGGCACAAATAGCAGATGATCCAGGCTCTCCCCACGTTTGATCCCGCATAAAGATCCCTGTCTATTTTACACCTCCCCCTGAAATGATGGAGAGCTGCAGAAGAGACTCCGTGACAGTTTCCTTCATGCGCCTAATATTGTACTTGATTGCTTCCTCATAAAGATTCTTGTCTATTTTCCACCTCTCCCTGAAATGATAGAGAGCTGCAGAAGAAACTCCTTCCAGTACACCAGTCATCCTTTTGCGTGCCACCTTGCGATAAAATTCCTCGGTTTTACTGAAAAGCTCCAGGGGGGTCTCAAATCCTTCCATCCCGGCTTCCTGGAACTCCATGAAAAGCAGAGGCAGTTTTTCCTGGTAATTCCTGTCTGCCATCTGGGCAACCAGGTCTGCAGTTCCAAGAATCTTGCCCATGGTCCTGACGTCTTCAGAGTTGAATGGTATCTCTTCCATGGGATAGAAGAGCTCTGTACACTTGATAATATGGCCGCAGTCGCGGATGTCCTCCTGCGAATAGCCGTCTTCAGCGAGACATTTTCCCATGAGGGCTATTGAGCGATCCTCATGGCCGATGGTGTGCTGAGCTCCGGTACCCTCCACTTCTTCCTCGGTCTGGATAAGTCCCGTATCATGGAAAAGTGTCCCGATCAGGCAAAGCTGAACAAGCCTTGGGGAGAAAACCTGTCCCTGAACATGCAAACCATGAACGAGCCTTGCAGAAGCAAGGCTGCTTGAACAGGTATGCTCCAGGTTATGATATTTTGTATTGCTGGCCTTGTATCCGTGGAATTCTCCCTTGAAGAGACGGACGATATTCTCGAATATCTTTTCGATTGGTGATGGGTCCAGGGAAGGATCGACCAAGAACAGGATATTTTTTATCTCAGTTAAGGTTTCAGTTGGAGAGTTGGTATCTGTCAGTTCATAAAGTCTGTTGTTGTCCCTAAACATGTCAATAAAGTACCATAGAGTTCCAGTTGAGGTTGAGTGTTGATAGGTAATCGCTTTTTTACCAGCGCCAAAATTTGGAGCGGTTCTTTGAAATCACCCGGTTTCATCACTATAAAGTATATCATTAATGGATAATCAAACTCTCTGTCAACAAATAACCCGACTCGTAAGAACAAAGGAAACGTTGATTGACTGAGTTAGCGTGCAAAAAAGAGGTCAAGGCTCTTCTTGTTTCATTACCGATCAACAAGAGCCAATGCTTAATTTCTCTTGACAGAGTAGTCTATTTTATGGTGTCCTCACAACATGATGCTACTATTAAGAATACTGTTGCCAACCATAATTGTTCTGCTTCATGTACCACTGGCGAATGCCACCAACGGTATGAAGATCATTGGTATTGGTCAGGTCCAGAGAGCCATGGGAGGAGCCAATATTGCGCTTCCTCTTGATGCGGCGTGCACAATCACTAATCCGGCAGGACTGAGAGCAGCAGGAAAAAGAATTGATCTTGGCCTTACCTATTTTGTCCCCGATGTCAGCTATCGGGCAAGCGGGGCTGTCGCATATCAAAATGCCGAGATAACTTCCAATTCGCCGCTCATTTTTATTCCAGCTCTTGGTTACATCTATCCACTGTCAAAATCTATCACTCTCGGAATTGGACTATACGGAACCAGTGGCATGGGAGTTGATTACGACATGAATCTTTATGGAAATATCACAGAAACGAAATATGCTTTCATGAAACTTGCCCCGGCTGTCTCATATACCTTTAATAATGGTCTTTCAATAGGATTTTCGCCCAATATCGATTATGCGCTAATGGATTTTGAGGCTGGATCTCCAGATCAAGTGGCCCATGAAGATGGCAAAGCAATAGGGTTAGGATATACTCTGGGAGTACATTATCCCCTTTCAGAACATTTCAACCTTGGCCTTGCTTATGAAAGCAAGCAATACTTTGAAGATTTCAAATTTGATGTTGATTCAGGAGAGGATAAACTTCAATTCCATCAACCACAGAACCTGGCTGCCGGCATAGCGTATATGCCTTCATCGTCATTACGATTCGCCTTTGACCTGGTCTGGATTGACTGGCCCCAGAGTAATGGCAAAAACAAACCCGTCTACACAGAAAACGCCAGTGGAGCTATTGCCTGGAACCTGGATTGGAATGAGCAGTTTGTTTATAAATTTGGGCTGGAGTATGATTTAAATCAAAAAATCACCCTGCGGGCAGGATATAATTACGGCAAGAATCCCCTTGAACCAGAAAGAGCTTTTGAAAATCTTGCCTTCCCTGCTGTGACGGAACAGCATTTCACCCTTGGTGGTGCATATGGACTCGATGACAACTGGCGCCTGAACTTCGGCCTCATGTACTCTCCAACTTCAGCGGTTGATACAGCCAATTTTACTGAACAATATATAGCATCTGCCAATACCGAAATGAAGCAGTATTCTCTCGATTTCGGGTTTTCGTATAGTTTTTAACTACAAATCATATTAACAATTCAATAGATTAGAAAAATCTCCTTTTCCTTTTTTCTTTTTTCTTTTTTCTTTTTTCTTCCAACATAGACATCATAAATGCCCTTTGGGTATATTCCAGAAGAGCCTGGCCCTGGCAGCAAGCTCATTTTATAACATGTTAAAATTATTACCCATATTCATCATAATAAGTTTTTTGGTATTTCAAGACAGTTTCGCGGCTGAAATTGACAGTGTCACCCCAAGAAAACTGAAACTTGATAATAGCCTGACCATTATTAACACTATTTTTAATCAGCGGATGCAAGAGGGCATCGAAAAAGCCAATGCAAAACATGGTGATATTGCAGATAAAGAAAAAAATGAATTTTGTGATGAGGAAGTCCTTTATACAGAACTTAGAAAGGCCATTTTTCAATCCTTTACCGTATCCTGGGGACTTAAAGGGTACGACCTCGACAAACAATTACGCATCTTACTAGCCAGGAAAAGTTACTCCTTATCCCTGAACGACTCTATTTACCGTGACATAAATTATTTAGAAGGTTTTTCATTAAATATTAAGGAGCTGAGTGATGTCGTAAATATCAATAATCATCTTATTGGACTGGATAAGGTCGGTCATTTTTTTGCTGAAGGCTGGAAATATTTTGAGTTAACCCATAATAAAAAACACAATATATACCAGGCTCTCAAATGGGGAAAACAACAAGAAGCTGGAAAATTTGGCTATACAACCACAGGCATTTTTTCCTTTGCTGACCTTGTTGCCAACTTCAATGGCTGGCGGTTCTGGAATAGACTCCTACTCAAAGAAAGGGATCCTTTAAAAGGAGCTATTGCTAATCTCCTGAACAGACCTTACATACAGTGTGAAATTCAAATTATTGATTCTATCAAAAATAAAAAAATGGTTAAAGCCTGGGAATACAACAGTCGCTTTGATTTGTCGGAGTATGCAGATGGGGCTTGGGACGAAGGGAATAACTGCAATAGTTACGAAGACCCGATTATTGAAGAAAAAGTAACCTTAAGAATACATAATATTGCTTCTGACTTTACCTGTCCTTTCATAGTTGAAGAGTGCTTAGCAGCTCAGGAAAGATATGGAGATTATGCAAAACATGTTTTGCATCCCTACTGCCTTACTGCAACTCAAGACCATCTACCCGGAACATGGTAATAACGTAACTCAATTGACAAAGAGTGCGGATGATGCCATGTATCTTGCTAAAGAGAGAGGGCGAAACAATGCTGCACTCTTCCAAGCGGTGAAGAGTGGGAGAACTGGTTGTGTTTATGTGGCTGATCTTCCTCTATTACAGAAATCTTATTGTCCGACACTCCAGTCTGGTTGTTGGGTTACGGCGCTAAAAGATGCACCTAACCCAACCTACGCTCCCCCTTGCTCCCCTTGCAGCAGTCACGCACGCAGCCACGCACTCCCGTAGGTTGGGTTAGCGTCAGCGTAACCCAACAATCTCCCGCCATCACTCACATCCGATTCCTTCAAAATTAATCTCAGTTTGGCCCCAATCGGGTTGGTAGATACCTGCTTCGATATGATGGCGGAAACTGGAATAGGGCCAATCAATGGCCGCTGTGGCTAATCCGTGTTTGACTGGATTGTAATGGATATAATCGACGTGCCGGGCGTAGTCGTTTTCATCACGCAGGAGATGTTCCCAATAGCGGCGCTGCCACAACCCCTGTTCGCCCTTAGCAGCACGGGTAGAGTTGGGAACGGGACGTGAGGCAGGAGGACAATGCTTGGTGAACCAGGTCTTGATCAGCCGCCAACGGGTGGCGAAATCGGCGTCGTCTGGCGGCAGAGTCCAGATGCAGTGCAGATGATCGGGCATGACCACCATGGCATCGATCTGGAATGGCCGCGACTTACGCACTGACCGGAAGGCACAGCGCAAGACCTCAACCACATCGTCAGAGACGAAAATAGGCCGCCTCCCTTCCGTTACAACGGTGAAGAAGAAGGCACCGCCGGGGGTGAATGTGCGTCGGTATTGCATGGGGTGATGGTTTGTTGGGTTACGGTGCTAAAAGATGCACCTAACCCAACCAGGGTAGAAACTCTGAGATCGGCCTGACCACTCTCGATCCTGGAGATCTGGGTCTGCTGTATTCCTGTTTTCAGGCTTAACGCCCTTTGGCTCAGTTTTTTCTCCTGGCGAGCTGCCTTCAGCGATTTTGTCAGATATTCGATGGCACTCATTTATGCTCCTTAATATATCACTCATCAAAAAGAATGTATTTTACTATATCAAAGAGACTAAAAGATTTCAACCCACCCGCTGCGGATCAGGCTATTTGATCACCGTCAACTCCACCCTATCCGTCTCTCCCTCAGGGAAAGGGGCAGGGTGAGGGTCTCATCCACCACTCGGCATCGGCAGGATATGCATGTAGAGGATCTTGCCGAATTCCAGCCAGACCGTCTCCATTGTCAAGCGGTCTTTCCACCAGTGGCCGTTTGGCGCCAGTCGTTGGCCGAAATCGCCGCTGCTGACCACCGCAACAGAGATGCCGCTCCCCCGAAAGATCTTGTTGAAGGTCATCCCGGCCCGTCGGCTGTGGTACGGATCGGTCACCACCAGAACGCTGCGGATTCTCTTTTTCCGGCAATACCCCAGGGTCAGTTCGGCATCGGTGAACGTGTTCTTCGAGTCGACAAGAATGGTGGAGCGGCGGCTAGTCAGGTCACATTCCGGGCAGTAGCTGCTGATGATGTGCGCCCATCCATCTCGGTGCCCCCCGACCAGAATCAGCTCGCCAACCAGGTTTACATCGTACAGGCCGACGGCCCGGCGCAGGCGCTCGCCACCACCCCCACCGCTGAGGACCACTGCCGCCTCCGAGCTCACGGGTTCTGCCTTGATCACCAACCATCGGGGGACGATAGAGAGAAGGCCGGTCAAGGTGGCAAGAGTCAGCACGATGCCGAGCAGAACCCCGGCCCCGAGCCAGACTCCGGCCCGACGGCTGGATGTTGGGGATGCAAATGTCATAGCTGCGACCTTAAAGGCAAAGAATGTCGGACCAAGTCTGTTTGTTGGGTTACGGTGCTAAAAGATGCACCTAATCCAAGCTACGCTTCGTTGCTCCCCTTGCAGCAGTTACGCACCCACGTAGGTCGGGTTAGCGCCAGCGTAACCCAACAATCTCCCGCATCTGAAACTCGAAAACTTGAACCAGTGGCATATGCAATATATTGGTGCAATGGTTGCATGTTGTCAGCATGTTGTCAACAAGGAAATTCGAGTCACAGTTCCGGGTCATGCCCTTCTTTGATACAAGGGGGCGCTACCCTTTTTTCAGGGGGAGACTGGTTGTTGGGTTACGGTGCTAAAAGATGCACCTAACCCAACCTACGCTCTTCCTTGCTCCCTTTGCAGCAGTCACGCAGTCACGCACCCACGCACCCACGCACTCCCGTAGATTGGGTTAGCGTCAGCGTAACCCAACAATCCATCCATACCCGGAGCAATGCACACCGGTATTTCATGGGGCAACTGTTTGTTGGGTTACGGTGCTAAAAGATGCACCTAACCCAACCTACGCTCTTCCTTGCTCCCTTTGCAGCAGTCACGCAGTCACGCACCCACGCACCCACGCACTCCCGTAGGTTGGGTTAGCGTCAGCGTAACCCAACAATCCATCTGGTCATTAGGCCAGATTGTGTAAATTATTTTAGCCAATCACCCATTATTTCTTGAAAATCAGACGAATGACCAATATAGTGGACACTAGCGGTCTTAATGACTATTATTTCGTTCACTTCTTATCTGGATTGGTTATGGTAAAACAAAGAGCATATTCAAAATACGCAAAAGAAGCCGCTTTCTTGCTCGGTCAGCACATCAAGCTTGGGCGCAAAAACCGCCAATGGTCTGAGCAAAACCTTGCGGCCAGAGCCGGTATTTCCAGATCGACACTCCAAAAGATAGAGGCCGGTGCAATGTCTCCGTCCATCGGGCTTGTGTTCGAAGTCGCCGCCCTGGTTGGCGTTCCTCTGTTTGAGCAGGACAGCCGGACGCTTGCAACCAGCATCGAACTGACGCAAAGCAAAATCGCTCTCCTCCCCAAACGAATCAAAAACCCGACCAAGGCGGTGGATGATGACTTCTAACCCGCACCAGAAAGAAGCCTTTGTCTGGATTTGGCTCCCCGGAGAAACGCAACCGGTGGTCGCCGGCAAGCTTGAGGCAGATAACAACACTATCCATTTCAACTATGGCAAGAGCTATCTTGAGCGGACAGACGACAAGAATCCTGCCATTCCGATTTATGAGCCGGAATTGCCTTTGCGAGCCGGGTTGTTACCCTTGCTGGGCGACCTGGAGATACCAAATTGCATTCGGGATGGTGCGCCCGATGCCTGGGGGCGGCGCGTTATCATCAATAAACAATTCGGGCTCAAAGGTCGAGATGCGGATACCGGCAGCCTGGATGAGCTCACCTATCTCCTGGAATCGGGGTCCGATCGGATTGGGGCGCTTGATTTTCAGCGTTCACCAACAGAATTCGTTCCCAGAACTCCAAACAGTGCCGGCCTGGAAGAATTACTGGAATCGGCCGCCCGGGTTGAGCAAGGTGTGCCATTAACCGCCGAGCTTGATCAGGCGCTCTTCCGTGGCAGCTCCATTGGCGGTGCCCGCCCCAAGGCCTTGATAGAAGATTCGGGCGCCAAATATATTGCTAAATTTTCGTCCAGCAGCGATGTCCACAGCGTCGTCAAAGCCGAATACGTTGCCATGAGATTGGCTTCCATTGCAGGGCTTAAGGTAGCAGCAGTCAAGCTGGTAAAAGCGGCAGGGAAGAATGTTTTGCTGATTGAGCGATTCGACCGCATTGCGCTCGATTCCGGATGGGCACGAAAATCCATGGTCTCCGCCCTGACCATGTTCGGCTTAAGTGAGATGACGGCACGTTATGCCAGTTATGAAGACCTTGCGGAAATCATTCGCCATCGCTTTACGCAACCAGGAGAAACCCTCAAGGAGCTTTATGGTCGGCTGGTTTTTAATATCTTGTGCGGCAATAACGATGACCACGCCCGCAATCACGCCGCTTTTTGGGATGGGAAAGAGCTGACCTTGACGCCGGCCTATGATATTTGCCCTCAAGGTCGTACCGGCAATGAAGCGACTCAGGCCATGCTCATAACCGGAGCAAACAGGTTTAGTCAGCTCAAAACCTGCCTTGCTGCCGCGCATCACTTCTTGCTTTCCCGGCCGGCAGCTGTCGATGCGATTGACCGGATCGAGACAGCCATTCGTGACAATTGGGAGAGGGTCTGTGGAGAAGCGGAGCTTAGCCCGGTTGATAAAAACTATCTGTGGGGACGACAATTTCTCAACCCATTTTCCATGGAGCGATAACAAATAACAGCCGGGTCAGGCTTTGGTAATGGCACAATTCAAGTATCGCAAGCCTGACCCCGAGTCACCATTCCCGGCTCCATAACTCTATGGCGCTGTTCATCGATAATGCGTGGCAACTGCTCCACGGCGTAAAGGGGCAAAGAGATAAGAGAAAATTTCACCTCCGCTCTCCCTTCCGCGGTGATAATGGTGTGGCTCACGTCTTGGTAACTGGGAGGATTGAGGTCAAAACGAACCGCAAGATTCAATTTTTTTTGATGCATGAACTGATGCAGTGATTTGAGAGATCCGCTCTTGCCTGATTTTACCTCAACAGGGATGACCCAGTTGCCTCTGGAGATGACATAATCCTGAGCAAACTGCCGCACCAAGGTCGACTTGCCAACCTGTCTCGCCCCTCTAAGAACAAGGGGTTTTCGCGTGTCCTTGCGAAGCCAGGTGGCAAGGAATTTTTCCGCAACTCTTTGAATCATGACAAAACACCCCCATCTTTTAGCAATATGTTTGACTATATAGCCACAACATTTGAAGGGCAAGAGTTGTCTTGACCCGACCACGTACCCCGTACTGTATTGACAAATGATATACAGAGTGTATATTAATTGTATATACGAATTCATTGGAGGAACAACATGGCACAGACTGCAACACGAAAAGCTCCTATTAATATCAGGGCGCTTGAGGCACAGCGGGCTCTTATCGATAAAGCAGCGGTTCTACAGAATAAAACCCGATCAGAATTCATGCTGGAAGCTGCATGTCGGGAAGCGGAAAACACCTTGCTTGACCAGCGGCTTTTCTTTGTATCCCAAAAAGAATTAAAGGAATTCGAAGCCGCCCTGAATGAACCGATCACGGAAAACGAGAAAATCCTTGAGCTGCTGGCGAGCAAATCCCCATGGGAAAAATAACCCCGCCGGAGCCGATTGCTTCGCGGCATATTCTCATTGATTTCGATTGTGGCATGGCTTCGCTTAACGACTGGCTTAAAAGACAGGCACCGAAAAATGAACTATCCGGTGCTTCCAGAACATTTGTTGTATGCAATAACCTACAGGTCATCGGTTACTATGCACTGGCTGCGGGAAGTGTAAACCGACAGGAAGCCCCTGGAAAAATTAAGCGCGCAATGCCTGAACCAATTCCGGTAATGGTCCTTGGAAGGCTGGCGGTGGACATGCGTTGGCAAAAACACGGAATCGGCAGCGGACTTTTGAAGGATTCCGTCTTGCGAACCATCAAGGCAGCAAAACATGCGGGAATCCGTGCATTGGTTGTTCACGCCCTGTCGGAAGATGCCAAAAGTTTTTACCTCCGACACGGTTTTCAGGAAACACCATTCAATCACTTTACTCTCATGCTGCCATTAACACTTACAAGGTTGGGTTAGCGACAGCGTAACCCAACAATCCATCCATACCCGGAGCAATACACACCGGTATTTCATCGGGAGTCTGGTTGTTGGGTTACGGTGCTAAAAGATGCACCTAACCCAACCTACGCTCTTCCTTGCTCCCCTTGCAGCACCCACGCAGCCACGCACTCCCGTAGGTTGGGTTAGCAACAGCGTAACCCAACAACCCATCCATACCCGGAGCAATACACACCGGTATTTCATCGGGAATCTGTTTGTTGGGTTACGGTGCTAAAAGATGCACCTAACCCAACCTACGCTCTTCCTTGCTCCCCTTGCAGCACCCACGCAGCCACGCACTCCCGTAGGTTGGGTTAGCGTCAGCGTAACCCAACAATCCATCCATACCCGGAGCAATGCACACCGGTATTTCATGGGGCAACTGTTTGTTGGGTTACGGTGCTAAAAGATGCACCTAACCCAACCTACGCTCTCCCTTGCTCCTCTTGCAGCACCCACGCAGCCACGCACTCCCGTAGGTTGGGTTAGCGTCAGCGTAACCCAACAATCCATCCATACCCGGAGCAATACACACCGGTATTTCATCGGGAGTCTGGTTGTTGGGTTACGGTGCTAAAAGATGCACCTAACCCAACCTACGCTCTTCCTTGCTCCCCTTGCAGCAGTCACGCACCCACGTTGGGCTAGCGCCAGCGTAACCCAACAATCTTTTCAAGCCTCCATCAATTCTCTGGGCTTTACGCTTTTCTCGATATCTTTGCCTACTGCTGCCCATGCTACCTTTACATCGTAGCTGCTTTGCAGGCTCATCCAGAAATCCGGCGTGCTGCCGAAGAATTGGGCAAGGCGAAGGGCGGTATCGGCAGTGATGCCGCGTTGCTCATTAAGAATCGCAGTGATTCGGTTTGTGGGTACAGCCAACGCCTTAGCAAAGGCATTGGCGGATAGATTCAGTTCTTCCAGTTCGCCTTTGAGGATTTCACCAGGATGTATTGCTCGCATTTTGTTAGCCATGTTCATCTCCTTTAGTGGTAATCAACGATTTCCACGTTGTAAGCATCAGCCTCTTTCCACTCAAAGCATATGCGCCATTGTTGATTAACGCGTATACTGCATTGCCCGGCACGGTCTCCGCCCAATGCTTCAAAACGGTTACTTGGCAAGACCAGCAGGTCGTTGATGGTCTTGACGTTATCAAGAATTTCGAGCCTTCTTTCGGCCTGAGCTTGGCAAGATTCAAATTTCCTAACCCGCTTTCCTTGGTAGAGCGCTTCTGTATACTTGCAGCGAAAAGATTTAATCATAGCTAAATGTAAGGAATTTTACGTTGTACGTCAAGCATAAACTTGCATTATACATAAAGGGTAGTCTGTTTGTTGGGTTACGGTGCTAAAAGATGCACCTAACCCAACCTACGCTCTATCTTGCTCCCCTTACAGCACTCACGCAGCCACGCACTCCCGTAGGTTGGGTTAGCGACAGCGTAACCCAACAACCCATAAGCACCACTCTCCCAGATTCATCACGTAGCAGAAAGATTGGGTTAGGCACGTCTTTTAGTGCCGTACCCCAACAAACAAACTTCCCCGCCTTCCAAGTGAACCCCACCCTGTCCCCTTTTTCTGCTTTTCTGTTCAACTGCTGCAATGTTAAACTTGGGCTAATCGAAAGAAACCACCTTGACAGTCGTACATAAATGTACGCTCATGGGTTTATGAACGGGGACGAATTTCTCAAGAAAATAAAAAAATGGGCGAAAGATCAAAACGTAAACTTTGAGATCGTCAAGGCTCATGGTAAAGGGAGTCATAGCACGTTGAGAGTTGGTCAAAACAAGACCACAATAAAAGACCTTAAGAAAGAGAAGAGGTCCAGGACTTTTAAACAAGATGCTTGCTCAATTAGGCATAGACAAGAATGACATCTAAGGAGATGCGATTATGCGATTTATATATCCGGCAACGATCACAGAAGAAGGTGTTTTTTTCACCGTATCATTTCGTGATGTTCCACACGCTCTTACTGATGGAGCAACATATGAAGAAGCCTTGGAAGAAGCGATAGATTGTCTCGGAGAGGCTTTGGCATCTTGTATTATTGATAATGAAATACTGCCAAAACCAAGCAAGCAACAAAAAGGCGAAGTCATGATTCCACCACCTGCTCTTATTGCGGCAAAGGCGGCCTTGTATTTAGCGGCAAAGAAAGAAGGGTTGAGCAAAACTGGACTGGCCAAGAGGTTAGGTGTCACTGAAGCTGTTGGTCGTAGACTAATCAACCCAAAACATCCAACAAAGATTGTTAAAATTGACTTAGCTCTGCACGCTATGGGGCGGCAAATGGTTATTAGTATTTGATGTCCTCAAAAAAGTCTGTTTGTTGGGTTACGGTGCTAAAAGATGCACCTAACCCAATCTACGCTCTTCCTTACTCCCCTTGCAGCAGTCACGCACCCACGTTGGGCTAGCGGCAGCGTAACCCAACCTGTGTTCAACTCCCGACCCAGCCGGGCAATTCTCAAGGTTCCTTTCTATTCACATTTTTCACCCGTGAGAGATGCTTCTTGTCGTAGGAAAAAACATCGGTGATTCCTTTCTTCTGCATCACCGCTGCAATATATCCGTCTATAAAGTCTAGATTGTCCTCACCATAGTACTGCAATGCCTGGCGCACCAGATCGCCATTTATTGTTTCCAGCCCATCTGTTGCCAGGATTGCCCGGACATGGTCAGCAATCTTATCCCTGGCGACTTCATAATACGATTCAAGCACCCAGACAATTTCCGCCATGACCATTTCGGTCGTGACCAGTAAAATCTTTCCGGAAGCCGCTTTCTGCAATAGCTGTTCAACTCGATCTGCCTTGATCGGGTCGTCATTCGTCAGATAACGGAGGATTATATTGGTATCAAGAAAAGCCTTTTTCATGACATTTCTTCAACAACTCTTTTTGCCATTTCCTGCCTGGCCTTCTCCCTTTCGCCGGTAAAGTCCCCTTTAGCTCTGGCCGGTACAGAGCCACGCAAGTCCAGAAGAGTCAGAACAGGCACGATAACAATCCTGCCTTCTTCCTGGATAAAATCGACCTTATCGTGCGGCTTTATTCCA
>JAIPEF010000042.1 GCA_021737265.1 Desulfocapsa sp.
AAAGAATTCGGGAATGACAGTCGTGGGCAGCACTCTGTTGAGTTGTGATATCATTGAGTTGCATGTTCACGTCATCCCCGAGTGTCGTTATCGGGGATCCAGAAAATCGTTTCTGGCTGAAGATTGGTGGTAATCAGCATCTGAAAAGAAATCCTGTCATATTTAACCTTAAGAGGTGCCGTGGATAATAAAAATAGAGGCAGTCAACTCCGTATTCTCACTTTTTTCCGAATTTTTGATGATATATGGGGCGGCAACTTGCATTTTTCTGGTGGCTCAGTAAAATAGAAAGTGATACTGTGAAATGTAATCTAATTTTTTTTTGAAAAAAAGGGGATGTTATGAGAGCTCAGCCTGATCAGATACCTCAACCCACCGATACTGTGCAACAAGACTCAATACCAAGTTCCGAGAATGAAAGAGGGATTCATAACAGGTGTTGTGCTGCCTGGGGATATCGCCGTCTTGCTATGTTGTTTTACAGCCGGATGTTTTCAGGAAAGGTGGGATCTTTTGTTCGAAGCATTCGCCCCCAGATTCCGGCAGCAGGTTCGGCCGAAAAATGCAGGTTCTCTGTCCTGAAAGCGGCTTCCCTGGCAGCGGGCACTGGCTTGCTCTTCAGTCAGGGAGCAGGGGTTGCCCAGGCCCAAAAGGCGGATTTTCGTCTCCAGAAACCTGATATTCCCCTGTATGGGGTTTATGATAATCTCAACAGCGATATCAGCTTTGTCGACATTGACGGTGACGGTGATCTTGATGCCTTTATTGCCGGAACCTTCAAGTATGGTTTTGATGCCCCGGCCTATTATGAGAACGTCGGCACTCAGACGGATCCCTTGTACAGGGAACAGCTCAGTACTGACAATCCCTTCAATTTCTTGAACGCGATTGAAAATCTGCTCACCAACGGTGCTCCAAGTTTTGTCGATATTGATGGCGATGGTGACTTCGATGCCTTTTTTGGCAATAACGGCACCATATACGGTGGTTCTTCCACGATCACTTATTTTGAGAATATCGGTACCGGGACCGACCCGGTTTTTAGCCAGCAGGATGGAGAGGACAACCCCCTGCTGGATGTTACTGTTCGTTCCAGCGATGTCAGTTTTGTTGATATAGACAGCGACGGCGACTTTGATGCCTTTGTCCGTGGAGATGGAGAACTCAGCACTGATCCTGACATCATCCAGTATTTCAAAAATAACGGTACTGCAGATAGTGCAGTTTTCGACGAGCAGACCGGTGGAGACAACCCCTTTGATGGGGTCGAACCTGGTTCCTATACTGGCCCCAATTTTGTTGATATAGATGGGGACGGTGATTTTGATGCCTTTCTTGAGGATATCTTCTACCGGAACACCGGTACTGCGACTGTCCCGTCTTTCACAAAGGTGACCGGTTCGGACGACCCCCTTGATGGTATTAATGTTTTTTCATCCAATACGCCCACTTTTGCTGATATCGACGGGGACGGTGATTTTGATGCCTTTATCGGTAATAAACTGGGAGCCATCATTGCCGTGAAAAATGATGGCTCTGCTGAGACCCCCAATCTGCAGATATGGACTGATTCTGCTGTACCCTTGTCCGGTTCGAATGTTAGCGCCACTAGTCATCCCAGCTTTGTCGATATTGATAACGATGGGGATTTTGATGTTTTTATCGGGGAGAAAGTGGGTAGTGTCAACTTTTCTGAAAACACAGGCACGCAGACGGTTCCGGTCTTCATAGGACGCGTGGGTGCGGGCAATCCATTCGATGGTATAATCGTTGCTCCTCTCAGCAGTCCAAGTTTTGTCGACATAGATGGTGACGGTGATTTTGACGCCTTTATCGGCGACGTATACGGGCTACTCAGATTTTATAAAAATAGTGGCACCAGCGCGGTTCCGATATTTACAGAACAAACCGGTGCTGCCAACCCATTTGATCTTGTAGATGTTGGTGAGATGAGCAGTCCAAGTTTTGTCGACATAGATGGTGATGGTGATTTTGATGCCATTATCGGTGAGAGAGACGGGAGCATCAACTTTTTTAAAAATAATGGCACCAGTGCGATTCCGGTATTTACAGAACAGACCGGTGCTGCCAACCCATTTGATGGTGCAGATGTTGGTTATTCCAGTATTCCAAGTTTTACCGATATTGATGGTGACGGTGATTTTGATGCCTTTATCGGTGAGAAAACCGGTGCTATCAACTATTTTGAGAACACCGGTACCGATACAGTTCCATCTTTCACCCAACACACCGGTTCGAGCAATCCCTTTTATGGGGTCGACGTGGGGTATATGAGCAGCCCGAGTTTTGTCGATATCAACAATAATGGAAGGGCGGATGCGTTTATCGGAAGTATGGACGGGAAAATACAATATTACAACAATTACTACTTTCCCTGGAATCTGTTTTATCCGGCCATATTGAAAAAGAAATAGGTCGTTTTCAATCGTGCAGACAACATTCCCCAAGGCCGGGGAAAAAATTGCAATTAGCTGCTCCCGTCATTTCCTGGAGTTTCTTCACCAGAACAGGATCAGTGTCGGGATAACCACCTATCAGACCAATCGCTTATTCCTGTTGGGCCTGAAACCGGACAACAGCCTGTCAACATTTGAGAGGCTGTTTGACCGCCCCATGGGCCTGTATGCCGACAGTGAACAGTTGCTCCTGGCCACCCGCTTCCAGATCTGGCAGCTGAACAACATCCTGGACCGGGACGAAACTGATAATGGCTATGACCGGTTGTTTGTCCCCCGTATCGGGTATACAACCGGTGACCTTGATATCCATGATCTGACCCTTACCGGCAATCAACGCCCCCTCTTTGTCAATACCCTGTACAGCTGCCTGTCAACGGTGAGCGAAAAGCACAGCTTTGACGTTCACTGGCAGCCGCCCTTTATTTCCCGACTGTTACCGGAAGATCGCTGTCACCTCAACGGACTTGCCATGGAGGACGGAAAGGCCCGGTACGTGACCGCAGTCAGTCGTTCCGACGTGACTGCCGGATGGCGTGACCGGCGCGAAGGGGGTGGCGTGTTGATCGATGTGGCCAACAATGAGATCGTCTGTGATGGCCTCTCCATGCCTCACTCTCCACGTCTCTATCGTGGTAAACTGTGGTTGTTGAATGCCGGAACAGGAGAACTGGGCCAGGTCGATCGCAAGAGCGGTCGTTTTCAACCCCTGGTTTTTTGCCCGGGGTATTTGCGGGGGCTGGCCTTTTATGACCGTTTTGCCCTGGTGGCGATGTCTTTACCGCGTTACAATAAAGTATTCAGTGGCCTTCCCCTTGATGAGACCCTTGAGAAAAAAGACGCGAAACCGTTCTGCGGGATTATGGTTGTTGACCTGGAGAGCGGCATGACTGCCCACTGGCTGCGTTTTGAGGGAGAGGTGGTGACAGAGCTCTATGACGTGCAGGTGCTGCCGGGTGTTCGTTGTCCGACCATGCTTGGGTTTGTGAATGATCAGATCAAGCGGACCATTTCTTTCCCGGATCAGGATCGAATTGTACGACACACGTTGATGAAAGCAGAGAGCGATGATGCTGAAGCAGCGGAAGGGACGGTTGCTCCCCCAACTCAGAGAACAGCCAGCCAGTCCCAAACCCGAGAGGGAACTGCCCTGCTGCGGTTACAACTAAGCTGTCAGGAGTTGGAGACCAGGTACGGCGGCCTGACTTTTCCTTCTGTCGGCCAGCGGCTTGCTGTGCAGCAGTTGAATGAGCCTTTGATCTGCAGTCTTGTCATAGATGGAAAGCAGACCGTCGCCCTGATAGTGGCAGAGATCAGAGAGGAGGGGAAGGCTTTGCTGATCTCCCTTATGGTCTTGCCACCTTACCGAGGCAAAGGAGTGGCCACCCGCCTGCTTCAGGACATGGAGCAGCAATTGGCGGAACGCGGGTTGACAAGGCTTTCTGTCTATTATCGGAGTAACTGGTCATCCCTCGTCGGCTTTGAACGTGTTTTGCAGAAATGTGGCTGGCAGGAACCGATTCCACACAGTCTGCAATGCCGGACCGATATCGACCATATTTCCAAGGCCCCATGGGTTCAGAAAATGCGCCTGCCACCAGAGTTCATCCTTTTTCCCTGGATTGAGCTCAACTCGGAAGAACGACAACAGATTCAGGAGCGCAATGACTATCCGTCATTCCTGACTCCATTCCAGGAAGAGGGACGGATATCCTGGGAGACCAGCTTTGGTTTACGCAAGGATGGCCGTGTTATAGGCTGGGTTATCACCCACCGGACCAAACAGGATACGATGCAATACACCACCCTGGTTATCGAACCGGGACACCGTCATGCCGCCTGTGGGCTAGGATTGCTGGCGGCAGCTATTCGCCGGCAGATTGAAATGAAGATTCCTTATTTTATTTTTATGGTAAATGAGGGGAATAATGCCGGTCTGAATTTGAGCAATAAACGCATTCGCCCTTTTTTAATCTCCGCAGTTGAAACACGATTGAGTTCTAAAAACCTTGGCAAATTATAATCTGATCCCATATGAAACTCAGCCACCACATTGTCATCCCCACATCCGGGGGAACGACATTTGCAGTTACTTGAAATTACACTGCATTCTGGATGAGCTTAGAAAGCACCTGGGATAATTCTTTCATATCATAGGGCTTTTGGAGAGCACCCTGCAACTGCCATCTTGGAGGAGAGTACTCACCTGTAACCCATTCAGTAGGGAATAATCAGTTTATCGGTGTCGGTACCCAGCTTATGGGAATTTTGTTCATATTTTCCGAGGGGTATGTGGATGGATCCCGGAAGAGAAGAGTGGTTGTAGATCCTCCTGTCAAGGGCATTCACCAGCAGAAAATCAATCTTGCCCTCCTCCCGGTCTTTTAACAACTGTACCATTTCGGCGGTGGTAATAATTTCAAAACGTTTCAAGAACGGAGCTGTTGACAAGAAAAATCAGGAAAAGAGCAAAAACCCAGTAGTATTATATTGTTCATAGGCATTTTTCTCTTGAAAAACTGGAAGATACCGCCATGGTTAACCGATTCTGCTGAAATAGTATCACAACTTCCCATTCTCGGCAAACTCCAAAATAACAAACATTACAGCATTGTAATGATCAGGTAAGGTTCCTGTAATGTTTTCATGTTACTGTGAGAACCATTACATAATAGATCCTCATATTTCCAGAGAAGGAGCCCCTTATGGACGAGCAGACAACAGCAGTAGAACATTCTTCCCTTATTACCCCTCCGCCTTCACCTGTACAGCAGACTGAAGGCTATACTTCCATTCAAGCCATCAATGAGTCTGTTGCAGCCAGTTCTGCCTGGGTGGGCTTGTTGCGACAGGAGATCGGGAAAACCATTATCGGCCAGGAACATCTGGTTGAGCGTCTCCTGGTGGGCCTGCTTACCGGTGGACATATCCTCCTGGAAGGGTTGCCAGGGCTTGCCAAGACTTTGGCTGTAAAAACCCTTGCCATGGCAGTGCATACGGAATTCCGTCGTATTCAGTTTACTCCGGATATGCTCCCGGCGGACATTATCGGTACCCAGATTTATAACCCCCACAACACTACATTTGAGGTCAAGCAGGGGCCTATTTTCTCATCTTTGATCCTGGCTGATGAGATTAATCGGGCACCAGCCAAGGTGCAGTCTGCACTGCTTGAGGCCATGCAGGAGAAACAGGTTACCATTGGTGACGAGACTTTTACCCTACCGGAGTTGTTCCTTGTCCTGGCAACCCAGAATCCCATCGAACAGGAAGGGACCTATCCATTGCCTGAGGCCCAGGTGGATCGTTTTATGCTTAAAGTTGTGGTGGGTTATCCAAGTCAAACCCAGGAGCGGATGATCCTTGACGCTGTGGATCATACTGATTCCAGGGTCCAGGTAAACACGGTGATTGGTCCTGATGATATTCTGGCTTCGCGCAGGGTCGTTGATTCCATTTATATGGATGACAAGATAAAGGACTATATAGTTGCTCTTGTCTGTGCTACCCGTGATCCCAGGAGTTTTCAGCTTGACCTCCATGAATATATTGAGACCGGTGCCTCACCGCGGGCAACTATTAATCTCAAGGCGGTCTCTCGGGCCTTGGCCTTTCTTGCCGGGCGGGGCTATGTCACCCCCGATGATGTAAAGTCTGCGGCCATGGATGTGATGCGTCACCGTATTCGTATCACCTATGAGGCCGAGGCTGAGGCAGTGACAACAGAAGATATTATCCGCAAGATTTTGGATACAGTCCCAGTGCCGTAGGAGAAAAACGTTCCCAGGCACAGCACCTGAAACCGTTTTGTATAGTTGCTATTCAGTATAATTTTTTGAAGCGTATTATTGAAAAAGCATGTCATTCCCGATAACTACACTCGGGAATGACAGATTATCTGAAATTACTTTTTTTATTAGATCAATTGGGTAAGCATTTCATTTAGGCCACATAAAGTGGATAGCCCTTTTATAGATTATTATGGAAGAACAGATCACCAGAGAGATCCTGAAAAAAGTACGTCAGGTCGAGGTGCGCACCTCCCGCCTGGTCAACGATACCCTTGCCGGAAGCTATCACTCCGTGTTCAAGGGAAGGGGGATGAACTTTGACGAAGTGCGTGAATATGTGCCGGGAGACGAGATCAGGACCATTGACTGGAATGTCACTGCCCGAACCGGTATCCCCCACATCAAAAAATTCACCGAAGAGCGGGAACTCACAATCATGCTGATGATTGATATCTCCGGTTCCGGGGATTTTGGCTCGTCAGAACACTCCAAACGGGAAATCATGGCCGAGATCGGCTCGGTGCTCGCCTTTTCTGCCGTGCGCAATAATGACAAGGTGGGGCTGGTTCTCTTTTCCGATTTTGTGGAACTCTATATTCCACCCAAAAAAGGGCGCTCTCACATCCTGCGCCTGATTAGAGAGGTCCTCTTTTTTCAGCCGCAGGGGAGAAAAACGGATTTGCTGGTACCCCTTGATTTTGTCAATGGCGTAGCCAAACGAAAATGCGTGAGTTTTCTTATCTCTGATTTCTGCCTGCCCGGGAATTTTGAAGAGGGCTTAGCGGTCCTGCAGCCAAAACTGCAGGTGACGAACCGACGTCATGATCTGATTTCCATGGTTATTTCCGATCCGCGGGAACATAGGCTTCCCGATGTGGGCTGGATAACCATAGAAGATGCTGAAAGTGGCGGCCAGATAGAGTTGAATACCTCAGATCCTGCAGTACGCAGGGGCTACGCGGAGCTTGCCGGCCACAGAAGAAAAAATCTGCACAAGACCATTCGCTCGGCCGGTGTCGATCTCCTTGATCTCTCAACCGATCAGTCCTATATCCCTCCGCTGCTGAATTTTTTCGGGAAGAGACAGAGGAGGATCAACAGATGAAGATCATTCACTTTTTGATTCTGTTCTTTGTCCTGCACTCACTTGGCTTCCCTTCTCTGCTGGCGGCAGACACTACCCAACCACCTCTTCAACCGGCACCCGGTTCCGGCATCCAGCCAGGAACAGGACAAACTGCGCCCCAGGCCCCTTTTCCTTCTCCAGGCCTTGGAAATATAAGTGCTGGAGAACAGGAGCAGTTGCGAGATATCCATCCCCCCATGCTCCTGCCTGCAGAGAAGAATTATACAATGATTGGTGCGGGGCTGTTACTCCTGCTTCTTGTTCTGGCACTGCTTTTCTGGTTTTTCCGCAGAAGAAAGAAAAAGAGTGTTCTGCCCCAGGCCCATGAGACAGCACTGGCTGATCTTCTGCAGCTGCGCAGTTTGATGACCCCTGAGCAGGCCCTGCTCTATGCAAAAGAACTTTCCGATGTCCTGCGCCGTTACATTGAACAGCGGTTTCGAATCAGGGCAAGCAGGAAAACCACGAAGGAATTCTTTGCAGGCCTGACAGAAAATCCTGAGCAGACCGTTTTACTTGTGGAAGACCATGGTGACAGTCTGAAGACTTGTCTCGATCGATGCGATTTAGCCAAGTTTGCCCGTTGTACACCAGACCTGCGGGGTATGGAAAAGATGGAGGCTGCGGTGCAGGAATTTATAGAAGCCACCCGTGAGAACAGGGAAGGGAGTAAATAACAATGCGATTCCTCCACCCCGAATTTCTATGGCTGCTCACTCTGCTCCCCATACTTGCCATCCTTCGCGGTAGGCGCAGTTTTGCACCGGCCCTGGTCTTTTCTTCCATATCCATTGCCGTCACCCTGGCAGAAGGAAGAAAAACAGGTCCCGGGCGTGTGCTGGCAGCATTACGGCTCCTTGGCCTTGGCTTACTCATCCTGGCCTTTGCCCGGCCGCAGCTTGGCAATACCACCACTGAAATAGAGGCCAGTGGTATTGATATTCTGCTGGCCGTGGATGTGTCCGGCTCCATGGAGGCCCTTGATTTTACTCTGAAGGGCAAGACGGCCAACCGCCTTGACGTGGTCAAGTCTGTGATGCACACTTTCATTGACGAACGGCCCAATGATCGTATCGGATTACTGGCATTTGCCGGACGTCCCTATATGGTCAGTCCCCTTACCCTTGATCACGACTGGCTGCTGCAGCGTCTCGATTCCCTTGCCATTGGCATGGTTGAGGATGGAACAGCCATCGGTTCGGCAATCGGCAGTGGCCTCAACCGCCTCCGCGACCGTGATGCCAAGTCACGGATCATGATTTTACTCACCGACGGCATGAATAACGCGGGCACCGTGCCCCCACTGGTTGCCGCAGAAGCCGCTGAAACCTTGGAAATCAAGGTGTATACCATTGGAGCAGGGACAAGAGGTGAAGCCCCCATGCCCATGGTTGACAGCTTCGGACGCAAACGTTTAATACGGGTGAAGGTGGACATCGATGACGAGACGCTGGGACAGGTGGCGGAGATAACCGGCGGACGATATTTTCGTGCCACCGACACCAAGTCCCTGGCAAAGGTCTATGAAGAGATCAATACCATGGAAACCACCACCAGGAAGATTAAAAAATTTGAAAATTACCGGGAGCTTTTTCCCTGGTTTGTCTTTGCCGGACTCTTTTTCCTGGGAGCAGAAATCCTGATTGGGAGAAAACGTTTACCATGATCACATTTGCAGAACCGTTGTGGTTTATAGTCGGAGCCATATTCATTGGGCTGCTGATCTTTTTTTATAAAGATATGCAGCGCCGGAGACACAGAGAGCTTGAACGTTTTGCATCATCGCATCTCCTTGACAACTTGTGTGCAAATGTTTCGGCCAGGCGCCGGACAGTCAAAAAAGTCCTGATCCTTCTCGCCATTGCTTGTTGTTTTACGGCCCTTGCCCGGCCGCAATATGGTTTTAAGTGGATTGAAGTGAAGCGCAAAGGTATCGATATCCTCTTTGCTGTGGATAGTTCCAAAAGTATGCTCGCCGAAGATGTTCGACCCAACCGTCTGCAGCGGGCAAAATTTGCCATCCTCGACTTTGTCGGTCAGCTTGAAGGAGATAGGGTGGGCATTCTCCCTTTTGCCGGTTCCGCCTTTCTCATGTGTCCCATGACCATTGACTACAGTGCCTTTGAGGATTCGCTCGGGGCAATTGACACCACGATTATCCCCAGGGGGGGAACTGATTTGGCAACTGCTATACGAGAAGCCGAATCGGTGCTGTTAAACGATGCCAACCATAAGATCCTTGTTCTGCTTACCGATGGCGAGAACCTGGAGGGTGACGCCATAGAGGCTGCCAAGGCAGCTGCTGAAAAGGGAATGACCATCTATACCGTAGGTGTGGGCACCAGTGAGGGAGAGCTGATTCCTTTGAACCGAAACGGGAAAACCGGTTTTGTCAAAGATGCGTCCGGAAAGTTTATCACCTCTCAGCTTGATGAAAATATGCTTACCCGGATTGCCGAGGCAACAGGCGGACTCTATGTACCCCTGGGATCACGTGGTGAGGGGCTGGAGACCATCTACCAGGAAAAGCTTTCTTTAATCCCTAAGGAGGAACTGGCTGAAAAGCGGCACAAGGTTCCCCTGGAACGTTTTGTCTGGCCGTTGGGTGCAGCCATTGCTGTTCTCATGATGGAGTTCCTGGTGAGTGGCCGGAAATCGAGAAGCAGCCTGCGGATTCCCTTTATCAAAACTGGAGGTCGCAGGAAACAGAAGACTGCGGCCCTGCTTCTCTTCTTCGCCCTGCTGCCGGGAACCTTTGAGGCAGAGGCATCAAAGGGTGAGGATGCGTACCGGGAAGGGAATTTTATCACAGCCGCTGAGTTTTATAATGAGCAGTTACAAAAAAGTCCTGCTGATGCCAGGCTGCACTTTAATTATGGCACAGCAGCCTATAAAAACAACCTCTATGAAGATGCCGCAAAGTCATTTAGTGAGGCATTAAAGACAGATGATCTTGGCCTCCAGGCAGAGGCCTATTACAACCGTGGCAATGCCTTGTTTCAGAGAGGCAACGAGACCCTGCAGACTGATCCCAAGCATACCATGGATATCTGGCAGCAGGCCATTGATTCCTTTGATGGTGCCTTGCAGCTGGACTCTGTAAATGACGATGCCCGCTATAATCTTGAACTGGTGAAAAAGAAACTGGAAGAGTTGCAAAAACAGCAGGAGAATCAGGAGGAGCAACAGGATCAGGAACAGGAAGAGGAAGAGGAAGAGGAAGAGGAAGAGGAAGAGAATAAGGACCAGGACAAAGAGCAGAAAGGTGACCAGAGCCAGAAAGGGGAAGGTCAGGAATCATCCGGACAGGATCAGGAACAGGAAGAAAAGAAAGAGGGCGGGCAGGGCCGGCAAAAAGATCAGCAGACACAACAGGAAGAAGGGGATAAAGAGACTCAGCCGGAAGAGAGTTCTGCCGCTGACCAGGAAGATTCCCAGACAGAAGAGCAGGACGCTGCACAACCGGAGGCCGGAAGTTCCGAAGAGGAACAGGAAGAGCAGCAGGCCCGGGCAAGGGATCAGGAGCGGCGGATGGAGGGGAAGATGACCCGGGAAGAGGCCAGGCAACTCCTCAATAGTCTGAAAGACGAGGAAGGTGAGTTGAATTTTGTCCCATCTGCAGCAGCTGATAAGGCTGGCAATAATGAGGAAGTAAGAAAGGATTGGTAATGACGAAGCGAAGATACTTTTTTCAGAAATACTCCATTGCCGGAGTTTTTTGTTTTCTATTTCTGCTTCCGGGCTTAGGAGTACAATCCTTGCAGGCGGAAGTTACGGCATCGGCAACGCTGAATGCGAACACGTTTCCCATGGATCGTGTGGCAACATTTTCCATTACAGCACAGGGTATACGGTCGTTTCAACCACAGATACCTGAGGTTGATGGTCTTCGCTTTCATCAGCGTGGTCAGTCCACCCAGATGCAGTTAATTAATGGCGACTATTCAGTATCGGTGACATCTGTATACCTTGTTGAAGCCTTACGTGTCGGATCGTTCACTATACCCGCTATCCAGATTCAGAGCAAAGAAGGCACGACGCAGACCGAGCCCATCCAATTTGAGGTGACTGTACCGCAAACCACCACGAATACGGCAAGGCAACAGCAATCCGGTTCATCATCCACATCCAGACTGCGCTCAGGAGAGGCGGATAAAGTTGCGTTTATGCGGGTGACGCCGTCCAAGAAAAAGAGTTACAGCGGTGAAGTGGTGCCGGTGGAGATCAAGGTCTATTTTCGTGACGGGATGAAGGTCAACCTCAACAGTTTGCCTCAGCTGACAGGAGAGGGCTTTGTCCTCCAGCAGCTTGAGCGTGAACCCATACAGACCAGCGAAGCCATAAATAATAGCAGGTATATGGTTCTGACCTGGGAGTCGGCCTTGTCAGGGATTAAAGAGGGTGAGCATAAGCTCAGTCTGGAGGTTGAGGCCACACTGCTACTGCGGGAACAGAGGCAAAGATCTCTCCGTGGGCACTCCATGTTCTCTGATCCTTTTTTTGGCGATAGTTTTTTTGATGATTTTTTCGGATCCTATCGTGAAAAAGATGTCAAGGTGGCAAGTCCCGAGCTTGCTATGAGTGTTCTTTCTCTCCCGGAAGAGGGACGGCCTGAAGGATTCAGTGGCGCCATTGGTGATTTTCAATTACAGGTGGAAGCTGATCCCGTTGAGCTTGATCCCGGTGATCCCATAACGCTGACCATGACCGTATCCGGACAGGGCAACTTTGACCGGGTACAGGCCCCGCAGTTAGGTGAGGAAAAGGGCTGGAAAACCTATACCCCCTCATCCGAATTTTTAAAAGACGGCGCCAAGGGGAGTGGAAAAAAAGTTTTTGAACAGGCCCTGGTTGCAAAAGATCCCAATATAAAAGAAATTCCGGCCGTGGTTTTCAGCTATTTTGATCCGACAACAGCAGCCTATAAGGTCCTCAGATCAGCGCCTATCCCCTTAACAACAACACGGGAAATGGTTCCACTGTCAACAGAGCCTGCTGCTGTGGGAAAAGAGGAACAACTCGCAGAGACAGAAACACCTGTTGCCCTCGGACAGGCCGAAATGCGGATCAAAAATCTTGCTCCTTTGCAGGTTACACCGGGTGATACGGAGCAGGAACTCAGGCCCCTGTTTATGAAGAAATGGTTTCAGCTGCTTTTTGTTCTGCTGCTGGTATGTATTGTGGTTGCCGGAATATATAAAATACGGGCAGCACGATATGCAAACAATCCTCGTCTGCAACGGGACCAGAAAATGAAAAATTTCCTGGAACCTCGTCTGCGTGAGCTTGATCAGAGCCTTGCGGCAAAGGATACCCGTGGCTTTCTCGCCACCTGTCGCACGGCAATTCAGGAACAACTGGGACTCCTCTGGAAGACAGAAGGGGCAGCTATCACTGTTGCGGATTTGCAGAAGCGTCTGCCCGGAGATTCCATTCTTGTTAAAATTTTCAGCGCGGCTGAAGAGAGCGCCTATGGTGGTCAGGAGTTGAGCAGCCAACAGATGCAGGAGTTTGCGGATGGTATGAAAAAGGAACTGGACGAGTTGAGATGAGGGACCAAAAATTACAGAATAAAAGCCTTCTGCTGTTCGCCGGTGGATGGTTGTGCTGTTTTTTTCTGCTGTTCGTTTTCATAAGTGCATGGGCGACAGAGCAGGCAGGAAAGAGTCAGTTTCAGGAGGCCTGTGCAGCCTACAGCAGAGGGGACTACCAGGCAGCGATCCGGAAATTTGAAGCCCTGACCAGGGAAGGAATGTCCGCACCATTGCTCTATAACCTGGCCAACAGCTATGCCCAGGATGGACAGAGCGGGAAGGCCATCCTCAACTATGAACGGGCCTTGCGCCTTGCGCCTGGTGATTCCGATACCATCGGTAACCTGGAGCTTGTTCGTAAAGAAAAGGGGATTTTTCAGGAGGAGCACTCTTTTGGCCAGCGCTTTGTCCATCTGCTCGGTTTGAATCAATGGCTAGGGGTGACAGCCTTTGCTTTTCTGGGCTTTGCCGGTGTACTCCTGATGCCGCCATCAATACCAATGAAGCGGACATCGCGCTATACTCTGGCTACTGCCTTTCTACTGGTGACAGTCACTGCAAGCTTTGGTGCCAGTGGTCAATATAAGCACTGGAATGATGGTGTGGTGATTGCAGCGGACGCCCGACTGCGGGTGTCCCCCTTTGAGTCGGCGGCTTCCATTGGCAGCATTCAGGAAGGAAGGCTGCTGCGGCCCGGTAAGTCACACAATAACTTTGTCCTGGTGGAGGATGAGAGTGGCCGTTCCGGCTGGCTGGCAGCCGATGCCTTTGAGCGTATTGCTATTCCATGATGGGGTAGTAAAAAAGAGTATGCATAAAAAAACACCCTGGCAGCAATAGCCGCCAGGGTGTTTTTTTGTTCATCCCTCTTGAGGATTGTTAAGGTTGTCGGTGTGCTCCGCTGGTAATGACCGGAATGTACATGGGCCATGGGAATGACGGGTCAAAACGAACCGTTATGTCTTCCGCCTGATAGATGTCCACCGTACAGGTGGTTGCGGGTGGAAACGTGACCGGTTCATTACAGCTGCCCTGCCATTCTACCAGCTTGGACTCCTGGTCAGGCACGGCCGTCAGCACAACCTGGGAACCATAGTTGTACAGCTCGGTGCAGTCGCTGCCGCAATCAATGCCGGCCGGGTTACTGGTCACCGTACCGTCACCATGGCCATCCTTAATCACCGTCAGGTCAAATGTATCGAGGACAAAGTTGGCCGTGGCAGTCAGGGGTACATCCATGGTCAGATCGCAGGTCAGGCTGCTGCCGGTGCAGGCACCGCTCCAGCCGGCAAACGTTGTTCCGGTTGCCGGAGCTGCAGTGAGCGTCACCGCAACACCGTCATCAAATGGACCAGTACAGGCGTTCCCGGCACTACCGCAGAAAATGCCTGTTGGATCAGAGATCACGCTCCCGTCTCCGTTTCCAGGCAGCAACACCTCCAGTGGGAAGGTTCCCACCGTGTTGCTGGTAAAGATGGCTCCCACGTAGCGAACCTGGTCCATGGTTACTGAACAGAGACCAATGCCACTGCACTCACCACTCCAGCCCATAAAGGTGGAATCAGTATCCTCTGTTGCAATGAGGTTTACCACTGTCCCGTCAGCAAAGGCCGCCAGACAGCCGCTTCCGGCAGTGTCACAGGAGATACCGGATGGTGATGAGACAACAGATCCAGCACCGCTTCCGGTGATACTGACGCCCAGATCATGATCTGAGGATGCCCCCGAATCGGTGAAGAAGGCAGTAACGTTCTGCACCCGGTCCATGGTAATGTTACAGACAGGATTGGTGCCGGTACAGCCACCTGACCAGCCCATGAAGCTGCCGGCGGTCGGTGTGGCCGTGAGTATTATTGCGGTATTATACGGATACTCACTACTGCAGGTTGCCCCGCAGTCAACCGGGCCGATGTCGGCAGCAACGTCACCGCTACCGCTACCCTCTTTAGCTATAGTCAGCATCATGTCCGGCTCCACCACCATGGTGACCGGAATGGAAAATCTGTCGTAGGGTGTGGTATTGGTCACATTCAGATATCCCGTTTCCGTGCCGGCAGGCAACCCGGTTGAATCAAAATCCAGGCTTATTGGCAGGCTGGATGTGGAGGCAACGGTGCCGCTTGTGGGTGTCTCCGTCAGCCATGGGATTTCTCCAGCATAGAAACCGGGAGTAAAGGCCAGACAGTCTATTTGCGTGCCACCAGGGAAGGCATCGACCAAAGCACTGGCACCTGTTGTGGTGTCAATGGTCCGTAACTCTCCAGTTGTGCTGTATGCTGCCCAGTAGAGGACATCGGAGCCGTCCTCGAAGTCCATTCCCTGGGCATAGTTGGCGTTTATACCCACTGAGCCGACTATGGTACCGGCACCCGTCGCAGGGTTAATCTGGACTAAGTTGTTATTGACAATATCCACACCGAACATCTCACCCGAGTCATTGATTGCTATATCTATGATGCAGGGAGCGTTGCTGATAACACCGACAGAGGTGGCAGTGCCGGTCAGGGTGTCAACGGTGTAGAGGGTTGAGGTTCCGCAGGTAGATGAAGAGGCGTACAGGGTACCATCAACAGCACCGGTCATGCCGGTCCAGGATTGCCCTGAAACCGGAACAGTACTTCCTATCAGGGTTGCCGAAGCATCTTGGGTGCTGACCGAGTACAACTGATTGGTACCGTAGTCAATCACATACATCTTGGAGAAGTCATTATTCAGAAAATCTCCAGCAAAATAATCAGTCTCTGGAACAGAACCAACCGTATTCATGGTGGTGGGAACACCACCATCCGGGAAGACAACCATGTTCTCTGCAACAATATCCATGGCGCAGGAGCTAACACCAATGGGGGCCAGCATCCTGTTAAGCTCTTCCCCCGATACACTCCTGGAAGAGCCGGGAGCAAGTCCTATGGATGGTGCTTCCTCATCGGCCGGGAGTACACCCTCAAAGCGGGGGATGGAAACCGGCGCTTTGGGAGCCTGCGGACCAGCAGGTGGTGAGGAAAAAGACCACTCAAAGAGTTCAAAATCAGCTGCCAGACCTCCACTGTTGTCAATGGACAGCGGGAGTGAAAGGGTTGAATTCAATGCGACATGCACCTCAAACCCATCGGGATCCGCACTGAGTTTTCCGGCGGGCAGGTTGAAATCCTGCCCAGCCGTAGCAAGGACAGGAACAGCAACGCTCTCAGCCACCGGTCCATAGTTGTCCTTGGTGGCAGTAAGAGAAACATTGCCAGAAGTCTTAAAGTAGAGGGAATAAAAGCCGTCATCCAGGTTGTCGTCACCCGGCGTGGTCATTGTAGTGACACTGTGGCCGGCACCGTCATCCACCAGGACGCCATTTAAGGGGATGTTGGTGTTTTCGTCATAGACGTTGCCGACTATAAAGCCACCTTCTGTGGGAACAATGCAATCAACCTCCACAATGTCAACATCGTCAATATAATATCCGGAGTAATTAACGGAAGAATCGCTGGTCATTCTCCAGCGGAACTGGACTGTACCGCCTGCAGCTGCGGAAATTTCATATGACATCTTTTGCCAATCAGTTTGCGACGTACTGCCAATGTGGCTCCACATTGTAGCCCAGGCACCGCCATTAATGCTGACTTCGGCGTATGCATGGTCCCATATTGCAGATTCAATGTGGATGGCCTGTGACCATTGGACAGCCAGGATATCTCCAGGCGCAGAAAGTGCACTCAGGTCGATTAGCGATGAGAGCAATTCATTATCTGCATTAATATTATAGTTGGCGTCAAGATCTGTACCCCAGCAGGAGGTTCCGGAGGCACAGGCAGCAGGCCAACTTACAGGTGTGCCCCTTTCCCATTCGTCCTCTGCTCCGGAGTGGGTGTAGCCGGCATCAGAGGCTTCAAAATCTTCAGAGTAAAGGAAAATGTAAGAAGACGGAGGGGAATAGCCTGGTGCGCTACAGGTCACATCGGGTTGCAGCAAGAAATCCTGCACCGTATCCGTGGCCAGGTTGACCGTTGCACTTCCTGTGATATAGGAGGCAGCAACAGTGGCGGTAACGGTATAGCTTCCTTCGGCAACACTCTCGGAATAGTAACCGGTGACCGGATTGGTCCATATAGATCCAAAGCCGTAATCCACCTCGGCATAGAGAGGCTGGCCGGTATTCACGTCTGTCACCGTACCGCTCAGGGTATAAAAAGGAGAATCAGCAAGGCTGAAGTCCTGGGTGGTGGTGGCGAGGCCAACCACTGCAACTCCTGCTGCCGTTTGAGAGATATAGCCATACTTCTCAGCGGTGACCGCGTAGGTCCCTGCCGGTACGGAACCAAAGCTGTATGTGCCGTCCGGGGCTGTTACCGTGGTAAAGGAAACAAGAGTACCATCATAGGCGGTGATGGTTGCTCCCCCTATGGGAGCCGTAGTGGAATCGGTCACCGTACCCTCCAGCACACCGATGTCGTTGTCTGCAGTAAAGACGGCGGAGCCATTCCGTGGTTGGTCCATGGCGATCCAGCAGAGGCCGTTACCACTACAATCATAACCGTACCAGCCGATAAAGGTTGAACCTGTATCAGGTGCTGGAATAAGTGCTACGTTAGCGCCATCATCGAAGGGTGCCGTACAGGTGGAACCAGCAGAGCCGCAGAAAATTCCTATCGGTGAGGAGGTGACCCCACCACTGCCGCTTCCCGAAACGGCAACGGTCAGATCATAGGTGGTTACAGAGGTATCGGTAAAGGTGGCCAACACATTCCTCGCTTGATCCATGGTAACAACACAATTGCCGTTTCCAGTACAGTCACCGGACCAGCCCATGAAGGTACTCCCGGCGCCTGCTGTTGCTGCAAGCGTTACCTGAGTCCCGTAGGGATAGGTGTCGCTGCAGGTTGCCCCGCAGTCAATTGCACCGCTGCCGATAACGGTACCGGTACCAGTGCCGTCTTTAAAAACGTTCAGCGTCTGGTCAGGCTCAACTACCATGGTGACCGGAATACTAAAAGATCCGTATGGTGTTGAGTTTGTAGCCCTCAAGAAGCCCTCTTCAACAGTTCCAGCAGTCAAACCGGTGGAATCAAAATTGAGACTTACCGGCAGGCTGGAGCCGGCTGTTAGCGTACCGCTGGCCGGTGATTCCGTTAACCAGGGAATATCAAGGGAGCAGGTTGATGATTCTCCGGAGTCCACTTCGTTCACGAACAGCGTATTCTGATTAGCAGCCCAGAGGTGGCCATCGCAATCCATTGCAAGACCTGCACCTCCATAATCGGTCCAACCGATAATATCAAACTGGCCACTGACAACAAAGTCACCCGTGGCGGGGACATCTACAATATAGACCTCTGATTCACTTGCCAGCGTATTGACCATGACAAAGAGGTTGTCAGTAACCGGGTTAAAGGCCAGGCCGGAAATGGCCAGAGCAACATTGGTTGAGCGGAGAATGGTACCGCTGCGGTCAAACTCGTGGATGGTGGAGTCGTTCCAGCCTCCGGCGAAAAATGTATCAGTTTTGGGGTTGTAAGCAAGGCCATACTGGACTGTGCCAAAGGTGGGACAGATGGAGTTGCCGGTAACGCTTAAAGTAGTTGTATTCAATTCATGGACACAGTTATCACCGCCCACAGCGAGCTGCCACAGAGTATTGTTGATCCAGTCATAGGCAAAATCAGCCATCCAGTCAGCACCACCTACCCCGGCAACATTTATCGTATTGCCGGTGGCTGTACCGACTTCAGTAAATTCATGATCGAGATCATCGCCAGCACCTAGAGCAGGATTGGAAAGCCAGATGGTTGAACTCGCTTTCTGATAGCCAGTACCCCAGGGAATTGTAAGGCCGCTGGCCCAGCTTGATACCACATCCCCGGCAGCAGCAATGACAGGCACACTGGGAGCCGGGAAGTCATAACGGGCACCGCTGGCATCCAGGTCATGCAGGTGCTTAGGTGACACATGTCGAACCACGTCGGCAAAGGGGCCGTTGGGGATAGCAGGAGCAGGGGCATAGATTTCCAGCAGGCTGAAGTCTGCTGCAATCCCGCCGCTGTTAAGCATATCCAGTGGTAGAGAGAGGGTACTGTCCGGGGCAATATGCACTTCAACCGGATTGGGGTCGGCCGTGAGCAGCCCGGCGGGCAGGTTGAAGTTCTGTTCTACCGTTCCCAGCATGGGGACAGTAACTGCTTCAGCTACCGTTGCATAAGGAGCCAGTGTGGCGGTGAGGGATGTAGTTCCGGATGCAGGCAGATAGAGGGAGTAAAAGCCGTCATCGAGGTTGTCATCACCCGGGGTGGCCACTGTGGTGGCAATGTTGCCACCACCATCATCGATGAGGACGCCGTTGAGACTACTGCTGGTATTGGCGTCATAGACGTTACCGATTACAAGGCCACCATCAACGGGAACAATGCAATCGGGAGCGGTAATGAGTACATCGTCAACGTAGTAACCGGAATAATCAATGCTTAAGTCACTTGCAATTCGCCAGCGGAACTGGACGGTTCCTCCGGCAGCTGCAGAGATGTCATATGACACCTGATGCCAGTCATATTGGACTGTTACGGATTCAGTATGACTCCACATTGCTGTCCAGCCTCCGCCGTTGATGTTGACCTCGGCATGGGCCTGATCCCAGAATGAATTCTCCATGTGGAGGGCCTGAGACCAAAGTGCAGTGAGCTGGTCTCCAGGTGTGGAAATGGCACTGAGGTCGATCACCGGTGACAGTAGGGTTTCGTCGGCACCATTGCCATGGTCAGCGTCAAGGTCCGTCCCCCAGCAGGAGACCCCTGACGCACATGAGGAAGGCCAGCTGACTGGTGTCCCATATTCCCAGTTGTCAAGAGTTCCCGAATGGGTGTAGCTGCCATCGGAACTTTCAAAATCCTCATTGTAAAGGTAGTCGTAAGAGTAACCCGGAGCCGAACAGGTTGTATCGGCCTGCAGTCCGAAGTCCTGAACGGTGTCCGTATTGAGATTCATCGTTGCGCCTGCTGGGTCATACCCGTCGGCAGTGGCAACAACAGAATGGTTTCCTTGGGGCAGATCCACAAAATACATGCCGGTGACAGGGTCGGTCCATACGGAACCCAGATTATAATCCACCTCGGCATAGAGGGGCCAGCCGGTGGTACTATCCGTCACCGTACCACTCAGGGTGTAAAATACCTCATCAGCAAGGACAAAGTCCTGGATGGTGGTCGTGGAGTCGACAATGGTGACTCCCGGGGCAGTACCGGTGACATAACCGAATTTTTCAGCTGTCACCGTATAGGTTCCCACCGGCAGAGAGGCAAAACTGTAGCTGCCGTCGTCGGCGGTTGTGGTGGAAAGCTGTATGGAAGCACCGTCATCGGCAGTGATCGTTACCCCTTCAACAAACGCAGCAAGGGAGTTTGTAACCGTTCCCTCCAGCACCCCGCTGGTCGGGGCGCTGCAGCCGGGAAAGGTAAAGGAGGCAATATGGGTCTGCCAGCCGGTGGCACTGGTTGTTTCATAATATTCGGTGGTGTACCAGAAGGTGCAGTCATCCACCGGGTCGACACTCATCATGGAGTAGTCACCCCAACGGGCTGCACTTCCTGTCTGGGAGCCGGAACCACCAATGATTTCAGACTCTCCCTGGCCCATGGTGCCGGGTGTATCCCCTGTTAGCCTGCCCACGTAGCGGATGGAGGGGTAGGTGGTAGTGCTGGAGACGGAATAACCCAGCCCCATATTACCATCGGAATCCATGGCAATGGAACCCATCCAGCGGTGCTCGGTATTTGCGGCATCACCACCATAGGTACCCTCCTGGTGGAGGGCCCAGTCTGAACCGGAGTCGCGGAGTTCATACCAGCGGATACCGGCAACCCCGTTGCCTGAACCGGTGGTGTCTACAGTATGGTTGACCACCATGGACTGGTGAGTCCCGAAATTACGATACTGGAGACGGTACATGAGCCGGTCACCCAGGTTGTCCAGCAGTTGGGTTGTGTCCGGCTGGGGGACGGTGGTTCCGTTTAATGTGGTAAAAGCAGAAACAGCAACGGGAGAAGTGGAAGCGGCCGTAAAGGTGGTGTTGGCAGGGGTTGCCCAGTCCACGGAGAATTCATAGACTTCCAGCTGGTCCGCAGCATATCCCCAGCCATCATCATCCACCTGGACGAAGTAATTGGGAGCCCCTGCCGGGGGGGCAGTTGCACCATCGGCATCGGCCGGCAGCATGGCCCCAAGGTTTGGGTGGCTACTCTTTAAATCCAGATACTGCATTGCTGCAGCACCACCTGTGAGCATGGTTGCCCGGTCAAAGGCGACCACGCCCTGACCGGCCCATGACGGATCAAACTGGTTAATGGCCATGTAATAGCCGTCGGGCCAGACCCCGAACTTAGGGTAGTCATTCATGACGGTGGCACTCATCTGGTATTCGTAGAGATACCAAGAGCCTGTTGGGTCCCCGGTCTGGGAAATGGCGATACACTGGTAATATGGACCCCCTACGGAAAACTGGCTGAAGAGCCAGCGGTCGGCAAACTGGTCGTAGAGGACTATGGGATCACCGTCGTTGGTTGTTTTACAGGCACTGCCATCGGGAAGGCCAGACCACATCGCGTTGTTAGGTAAGGCACTGGGAAGCAGGGCGGCACCGGTGGTCTTATCGTACACCTGGTAATAGACATTGGTAATCTGCACATAATGATTGGGGCCGACATCACCGCAGGTATCGGGCGGATAATACCCACCGATATTATTGAGACCCTCAAAATTCATAGCGGTTGCGGGCATGGTACCAACGGGTTCACTTTTCTGGAGTACCGGATCCTGGACGGGTGCTTCAGGTCTATTGGGTTGCTGGTCTTCCTGGCGTTTGGGGTATCCAACCGGCAGTGCTGCGTCTTCCTCGCTTGCTTTGACCGGTCGCATCGGAGCTTTCATGTCCCGCAGGGGCTGTGAGACGCCACGATTTACGGGATAGATGACCTGAACCTGGGGGGATTTTTTCTCTGCAGCCATACCTGTTGCAGCAAAACCGAGTAAAAGCAGGGCGGTAAGCATTGGGTATATGAGCTTGCGGCCCAGAGTATGCTGTGCGCTTTCAGGGCAGCAGGCAAGTAAAGTCGGAGCAGATCCGCTAAGTTTCATTTGTTTCTCCCTCTTAAAGACTGTTTATTGAATAATCTTAAAACCAGAAATGGTAACAATTTTGTGAAAACAGATATTTCCAGATGGCTGAGTAGAAAACCCCAAAGAATACAACTTAATGCCATCAATATGAGGGACATCGAGTGAACTGAAAATAGAGCAATATCTTTCAGTCTATTGTAAAGAGAGAATAATTGTCAAGATTATTCTGAGGATTATTTTTTTTGGTCGTAGAAATTCAAGAATGTTCCTAACGATTGAGAATTATGTGGAATAGTGTATGTTCCCTTGAGCCGGGTCATGGCATACGTAACCGTAAATTACACAAGGGACTGTGTTGGGAGGGGGTGAAACAGGAGCTCTCAGTCGGTTGGCGGCCGGCACGTTTACGTTTAAGCTTATTGCCACTCCGCAAGTTTACGACTGATAAAATCAATCACCTGCTGATGTTCTTTGCGTCCCTTGCCCTCGACGCTAAGAGGGGCATCAAAGGCAAAGTGTGCTTTCACCTCCGGGTGGATACGGCCCAGATCCTTGATCAGCTTCCCGTTTGTCCAGGCATCCGTTTTCAGGGCCAGGGGCAGTACGGGCACTCCCGCCCGCTGGGCAAGTTTTACCCCGATGGTATTGAACTGCTTTGGATCAAATTCTGTACCGCGGGTGGTCTGGGGAAAAACAATCACAGATAAGCCCTGTTCCAGTCGCTTTTTTCCTTCAATCAATACTGTTTTCAGATCTTCGCGCGGATTAATTCTGCTTAAAGCAATGGGATTGCGTGAGCGCATCACATGCTTGAACACCGGGTAATCCATCAGGCTTTGTTTGATGATAAAGGTCACGGGCCGTTCCTGGACGACAATCGCCGGTAAAATTACAGTATCCATCATACTGACGTGATTGCCGACAATCACGCAGGGTGAGTCCAGGTTCTGCAGATATTCAATACCGCTTATCGACACCTGTAACCCGGTACGCTCCAGAGCTTGTAAAACCTTGTAGCTTGACAGCCGCCAGTCCTCGTCCCTATACTCTCCCTTCTGGGCCTTTCTGGCCGAAAAGTAAATATTGGCAAGAAAACTGGTATAAAAGGAAAAAGAAGGAAATAACTTGCCCCACAAAGAAGCTGCATCCGAAGAGGTCTGATAACAGTGGTCTGTGTATAATAGCTGTTGCATAGTGGGGTGATCTGGAAAGTTTAGAGTTAAAATAAAAGAGACGATCAGTCTTTTTCCGCCTCCTGAGCACAGGAGATACAGGTTAAGAGGCTTGGGTCAAAGTTGAGACGTTTTTCAGCAATTTTCTCATCGCAGAGAATGCAGTAGCCATATTCGCCGGATTTGATGCGATTGAGTGCCGTTCGAATACGTTGCTGTTCAATCTCAACGAGACGGGCAGAGGCCTGGGACATGGCCTGTTGCTGCATGGCATCCATCCGTGACAGACGCCCCACCCGTGCCTGATCGAGTTCCACTGGTGCAGAATCTCTTTTCCTGGCTTCCTGGTTCTCCTGGATACTTTCGTATCGTTCCTGGAGGCGGTTTTTAAAATAGCCTAAATTGAGTTCTTTAGTCATTGCTTTTTACTTAGCCATCCTACTAGGAGCCTGTCCGAGAATGCCCTTTTTCCCCAACTCTTCGTTGCTTGTGAAAAATAATGCTCGGAATATTATGTATATGCCTGTGCTTATTTTTCACAGATGCCTCGATTTGAGAAAAAATGTCTATTCTCGGACAAGCTCCTAGGTTTGAGGTTTT
>JAIPEF010000043.1 GCA_021737265.1 Desulfocapsa sp.
CATCTACTTCGTTGTTGCAAATTTCACTATCATTACGACGTACTCTAGTACGCCGAAATAATAGCAAAACTCACACGCCTCGAATATGAAGCTTTTCACCCTAACTACCGGGCATAAATACTTAACCATCTGCAATTTGAGGTTTTTACGAGATTATCGTAAGTGAAAATCATGGAATTTGAAAGAGCCACCCAAACAAAGCAAGAACTGCGATCAGCCATCAAAAAGGTACGCCGCAGGCCCCATGGCAATGTGGGCAAGGGAAAACTGATCCTGGCCCCTGAGGTGTTCAGGAGTGCAGGCTATGAGACCAACATTGTCATCAGCCCCTTTTCCATTCTCGATTGCACAGGTTCCATCCACGTCGGTCCCTGGTGCAACTTCGGAGCCCGCAGCCGAATCTATACCCATGACCATTGCCATCAAGGGAGAGAACCACTGCTCTCTGTCCAGGAAAAACATGGGGTTATCTTTCAGGACAAATATATCGGCAAGGATGTCTGGATCCATGAAAATGGCATCGTCCTTTACCAGGCCTCCATCCTGCCGGACGGCTTTGTGCTTGGTGCCGGCTCTGTGCTTACCAAAAACCCGGGTCCTTATGAAATCTGGGCCGGTGTTCCAGCCAGGAAAATTGCTGACCGCAAAGATCTTTCTCCGGCTGAGCTTACAGCCTGTTTTGAACGGCCCGGCTTCAGTTTAAAGGAATTCCTCCACCTGGACACACTGGAAGAAACGAAATTCTGATTTCTCTTTCATCTTCTCTCCTTATGGATTAACAGTTTATTTTACTATCGAGATAGCCACTATTTTCTTTTCCAGCCCTTTACCATGCCTGAAAAAAAAATCTATAACATCCTCATGTATTCCCATGACACCTATGGGCTTGGACATATCAGGCGCTCCATGGCTATTGCCGGCCACCTCTCCGGGGAAGAAGTAAACATCCTCATCCTCACCGGATCACCCATCGCAGGGCGTTTTTCTTTTCCCGAACAGGTGGATTTTGTCCGCATCCCCGGGATGATCAAGAAAACCAATGACGAGTACCATTCTCTTTCCATTCGCATCGACCCCAGCCAGGCCCTTAACATCAGAAAAAATATTATTATCGCCACGGCCAGGGCCTTTCGACCGGATCTCTTTATTGTCGACAAAGAGCCTTTGGGATTAAAACGTGAAGTCCTTCCAACCCTTAAATGGCTCCGCAAATCTCTCCCTGACACAAAAACGGTCCTTGGTCTCCGTGATGTTCTTGACGAAGCCACTGTGGTACAGCAGGATTGGGCGGCAAAAGATGTGTATCGCTATCTGGAACAACTGTACGATGAAATCTGGGTCTATGGAAACCGGGAGATCTACGACCCCATTATGGAATACAAGATTCCCTCTTCCCTGGAAGCAAAGATCCGTTTTACCGGATATATCCCAAGAAAACAGTGGTCCCAAAAAGTAGACCGGAAAATCAGAAAACGCTACCGCATCCTTGATGAAGACACTTTTATCCTGGTCACGGCAGGAGGAGGCGGGGATGGTTGTGAACTCCTTGATCATTACCTGTCCATGCACGATTTTTTCCCCACCTCCCTGCCCTTCAAGTCCCTTATGATCACCGGGCCATTTATGCCTAAATCCAGTCGGGAAAAGATAAAAAAGAGGGCTCAACAGTATGGTATCAAGTCTCTTCCCTTTCATCCGCAAATGGAACAACTGATCAGCGCTGCTGATCTCGTTATTTCCATGGGGGGCTACAATACCATCTGTGAGATTCTCAGCCAGCACACTCCCTCTCTCATTATCCCCAGGGAAACACCACGTAAAGAACAGCTCATCCGTGCCGAAAGACTCACCAACCAAGGGCTCATGGACTATATCCCCTGGAAAGAAGTGTCGGCTCAAATTCTTCGTGAAAAAATTTTCACCATTCTTAAACAGAGTAGTGGTTATCAGGAAAGGATGGCTCAATTTAAACTTTCAGGACTCGACACCATGCGCAACAGGGTGGAACATTTTAGAACCTCATAAATTCTTTTTGTGTATTTATGAAAACAATTTGGTGAAGGTTCTTATCCAGCGAAATTTAAAAAAGATCCGGTTGAGCCGGGTCAGAGACTGTTCATGAACCCTGCAACCCCGTCGCCACAGATATTAGGCTATATTCTGAAAGGATATCCCCGTATTTCAGAGACCTTTATCTCCAACGAAATCCTTCTCCTGGAAAAACTCGGCTTTCACATACAGCTCTTCCCCATGCGTCACCCACGGGAGCCCTTCTGCCATGATTCAGTGAAACAGATCCGCGCCAGGGTTGATTACCTGCCCACCGAACTGCTGCTGGAGTTTCCGCGTCTGCTGCTACCAAACATTTTCCTGGCAGTTAAGCGGCCAAAGCTCTTTCAACAGGGCTTAGGCCTTGCCGGGAGACGCTTTCAACGGACCGGCAAGCTTGCCACTTTTAAGCACTTACTCCAGGCTGGATACCTGTGCAACCATCACCTGCTGAACAATCCATCCATTTCTCACCTCCACGGCCACTTTGCCCATTCACCCACTTCGGTGACCATGTTTGCCGCCCTGCTTTCCGGCAAACCTTTCAGTTTCACGGCCCACGCAAAGGACATCTACACCTCAAACCCTGATCAGCTGCGAGAGAAAATCAAGCTGGCAAAATTTGTGATCACCTGCACCGAGTACAATCGCCGATATCTTGAGAAAATTGCAGAGGGTGTGGACACCCCTATCCATTGTATTTATCACGGCATTGATCTGAAGCTCTTCTCCCCTGCCACCGACCATACATCCTGCTCACCTCCTTACAAATTATTGACTGTTGCCAGAATAACAGAAAAAAAAGGACTCCCCACCCTGTACAGAGCACTGAAGATCCTGAAGGATAAGGACTTTCCATTCACCCATACCCTGATTGGCGACGGAGATGACCGGGAAAAAATTCTGCAACTCATAGCTGATCTTGACTTGAACGACTGTTGTCACTGGCTCGGTACCAGGACCCACCACGAAGTCCTCAACCAGTTTGAAAACAGTGACCTGTTTGTCCTGGCATGTGAGATTGCAGACAATGGCGATCGTGACGGAATTCCCAACGTCCTGGTGGAAAGCCTTGCCATGGGCGTCCCCGCCCTCTCTACCTCAGTATCTGCCATTCCGGAAATACTTATTCAAGGAAAAAGCGGCATCACTGTTGCCCCGGGGGAAACTGAAACAATGGCCGTAAAAATTGAAGAACTCCTCCTCAACAAAGATCTGAGAGCCACTATTATCCAGGGTGGGCTTGAGCATACCAGCCAACACTTCAACAATCACTCGCTGGTGGCTAAACTTGGTGGAATATTTGAGAAACATATGAAAGAAAGTACGTATGCAGTTTAAAGCGGCCACTATATAAGGTATCGTATGACCTTCCACGATCTTACTTTATGAACGTCATGAACCTTAGCCCAGACACTATGCGCATCTGCTTCTACGCCCCCTTTAAACCCCTTGGCCACCCCCACCCTTCAGGGGACCTTATCATTGCCACTGGTCTTCACGACTTCCTTGTGTCTCGGGGCCACGAAGTTCTTATTGCAAGTACGCTCCGAAGCAGATGGATTTACTGGAAGCCCTGGCGCTTCCCTGAAATTTTCAAAGAACGGATCACAACGGCAAAACGAATCCGTGAATTTATACCTGATCTCTGGCTGACCTACCACAGTTACTACAAGGCCCCTGACTTGCTTGGCCCGACAATGTGTCGGAAATTCACCATCCCCTACTGTATCTTCCAAGGTATTTATTCCAGTAAACAGAGACGCAGGTTCAAAGGCGCTCCCGGGTTTTATCTTAACCGCCATGCCCTGCAGCAGGCGGATCAACTGTTTACAAACAGGAAAATTGACCTGGAAAACCTCAAAAGGATTATCCCTGCAGAACACCTCAGTTATATCAAACCGGGTATTTTTCCTGAACAATTCTCTTTTGATTCAGGTGCCAGAGAGGCAATGCGCCGGAAATGGGAAATCAGAGAGGAACCTGTCATCCTCAGTGCGGCCATGTTTCGTCCGGACGTCAAAACCCAGGGACTCACCTGGTTGATCACAGCGTTAAGCAAACTCGCCACCCAAAAGACTCCCTTTAAGCTGGTCATTGCTGGAGATGGGAGTGAACGGAAAAATTTGGTAAATTTAGCTCGGCAGCTTCTTCCCGGACGGGTCATCTTCACAGGACGGATTGACAGGGAAAAAATGTATGCCTTTTATTCAGGTGGTGATCTGTTTGCCTTTCCAGGAATCAGGGAGTCGCTGGGAATGGTCTATCTGGAGGCTCAATCATGCGGGCTACCTGTTATTGCCTTTGATAATGGCGGGATCCCTGAGGTGGTAAAGCAGGGATCCACTGCACTACTCACCAAACCTTTTGCTGAAGATACATTTTGTGGGGCAGTCACAGAGCTGCTGCAGAATAGTGCACTCCGAAAAACAATGGGGAAAGCAGCAGAAAAATACGTACGCAGCAGCCACGATCTCCAGCAAAACTATCTTCAATTTGAAAAGATCTTACTCAACCATGCACAGACTGCTTAAAGACAAAGATTCCCGGAACAGGCAAACGATCTTGGCTCTGCTGCGCCATGGAAAAACCGTGTGGAACGAAGAGGGGCGCATCCAGGGACGACAGGATTCTCCACTCTCCCCACCAGGGAAGGAACAGGTCCATGAGTGGGGGCATTTTCTCGGCAACTACACCATCGACCGGATCCTTGCCAGTGATATGGGCCGGGTGCGAGAAACAGTGGCCATCCTCCAGAACTATTGTCACACCAGTACAGTAATCTTTAACCCGGAACTCAGGGAACAGTCCTGGGGGAAATGGGAAGGAATGACATTTCAGGAACTGGAGACCAAACAGCCGGAAGCCCTCGCCGCCCAGATTCGATCCGGTTGGGGTTTTTGTCCCCCTGACGGAGAGAGCAGAAGGGACGTGTTGAAACGTGTCCTGCCCGTCATCCATGCCACAATAGAGCAGTTTCCCGGACAACGGGTGCTCGTCGTCTGCCATGAAGGGGTTGTCAAATCACTGATCTATCATCTGGCCGGCAGGGCCTTTCTACCTGAGGAGAAGAAACTTCTGCAAAAAAGACAACTTCACCTGCTTTGTGGAAAGGACAACAGACTCACACTGGGCCCCCTCAATATTCTCCCCGGCGCAGGAACCAAAAAGAGATGAAAATTGCCTGCTATTGTCAGCATGTCCTGGGAATTGGACATTTTCACCGCTGTCTCGAGATATGCAAAACACTGGCTGCCCGCCACGACACCGTGATGATTATCGGCGGCCCTGATGTTTCCCTGCCCGAGTCAGCTGTTCGTTTCCTGCAGCTTCCCGGACTGAAAATGGACGAGAACTTTTCCCGCCTCATCCCCTGTCAGGAGGGAGCTGACCTCGAAGAGGTAAAGGAGGCTCGTAAACAGCAACTCTCCCGTTTTTTTTCTTCCTTCCAACCCGACATCTTCCTTGTGGAGCTGTATCCCTTTGGTCGCAAGGCATTCCGTTTTGAACTTGACCCCATCCTGGATGGTATAGGTTCCGGTCCATTCGCCTCCTGTCTCCGCCTCTGCAGTCTGCGAGATATCCTGGTTGAAAAAAAAGACAGAGAAAAATATGAGACCCGGGTTATCAATTTGTTAGACAGCTCTTTTGATGGACTCCTGATTCATTCAGACCCTGATTTTATTCCTCTGGAGAAAACTTTTACCAGAACCGAAGCCATTCCCGTACCAAGCAGGTACACGGGGTTTATTGCCCCTCCTGCCGGCAACAGTGCAAAGGGTGAAAGAATTCGCCGGGAACTTGGATTGTCGGCGACAGACTCCCTGGTTGTGGCAAGCATCGGCGGTGGGAATGTGGGGGCCGAATTGCTGCGTGCAACGGCAGAGGCTGCAGTCGTTCTCAAGGACAGAAAGGATATTCATTTTCACCTCTTCACCGGGATATACAGTGATCCTGATCTGCAGGCAGAACTCCGCAATTACCAACAGGGGCAAATAACGGCCCATGACTTTTGCGCCAACTTTCCGGACTGGCTCGAAGCCGGTGACCTCTCAATTTCAATGGCCGGGTATAACACCTGCATGAATCTGCTGGCCTCCGGTATCCCGGCACTGTTGTATCCTTTCGCCCAAAACCGTGAACAGCTGATGCGGGTTTCGGCCTTTGCCAACGCGGCAGCTTTTTCACTACTGGAGACAGCGGACCTTGCTCCAGAACGGCTGGCAGAATACATTAGAGAAAAGCTTCACTGTAAGAAACACCTGACCAGGGTAAAATTGAACGGTGCGGCCACCAGCTGTCGGCTCATTGAAGACCCCACAATCTGGAAGAGAACATGATATCGGCTCTTTACAAAAAACTTCCCCAGGATAGCGCCCCACAGCTTGAACAGGCCATAGACAGCGGTCTCGCCAGGGGAACAGGGAAGGCACAGATCTTTTTTCGGGCCGATGATATTGGCGTCCCCGGGAAACAGTTCAGTCAGCTCATCCACCTCTTCCTTAGCCACCAGCTTCCTCTCTGCCTGGCAGTAGTCCCCACCTGGCTGACCACTGCCCGTTTCCAGACACTGGAGGAACTCACTGGAAAGCCTTCCTCCCAGTGGTGTTGGTACCAGCATGGCTGGCGCCATCGAAACCATGAAAGCAGTGGCAAAAAACAGGAGTTTGGATCTGGTCGGCCGGCAGTGCAACAACTTGCTGATCTCAAAAAGGGAAAAGAACGTCTGCTTGATATAATGGGAGACTCGTTTGCACCATTTTTCACCCCTCCCTGGAACCGCTGCAGTCACGACACCTTGCGGGGGTTACAGGACCTTAATTTCCTCGCCATTTCACGCAGCAGGAATGCACAACCGGCTTCTCCCCCCAGCCTTCCGGATGTGCAGGTCAATATTGATCTCCATACAAGAAGGGAGTCTGATCCTGAGGAAAGCTTTCAGGCTTTTTTAAAAGAACTGGAACAGGGGATCGCTGGGGGGAGGGGTGGAATCATGATCCATCATCAGCGAATGAATCAGGCAGCCTTTGACTTTCTTGCACTTCTTCTCGCTATCGTTGCTTCCAGGCCGGAACTTCATCCTGTTCGGTTCCAGGAAATCGTATCCGATCACCCCTCAAGAAAATAACTGAGAAGACTCCCGGCACTATTCGGAAATGGAAAGAGCCTCATCTGGAATAGTCACAGCTTTTTCTTCTCCTATCATTGGCTGCAGCTCTTTATATTCCTCCACTTTCAGCACCAGGTGTAATGTGATACCGCAAGCAATGGTCAGTCGGATGAGACTGTTGTCCTGTTCAATTCTGGTTACATAGCCGGTTAAGGTGTTTTCATGCAATGTCTCTACCCGTTTCTGACAAATTCTGACCATGTGGGGATTGATATGAACAGTGGAATTTCTCTGGATTTTCTGCTGTTGCTCATAGGGGATGGAGAGACTGACGTGGTCATTCAGGTGACAGAGGAGAGTCTCCCCCCTCCTGCTCATACGTTGACACCGGTAAATATTCTCCTTTGCCTTGTTTGACAGACAACCATGCTCCAGCATAAGTGTATGATCCGCCACCTGTCGGATCTGTGAAAGATAATGGGTTGCCAGGATGATGGACGTCTTGTTTTCCCTGTTGATTGTTTTCAATATATTGAGGATGATTTCCTGGTTTTCTGCATCAACATTTGCTGTGGGTTCATCACAGAGCAGCACTTCAGGCTCTATGGCAAGGGCACGTGCTAAAGCTACTCTTTTCCCTTCTCCGCCGGAGAGTTTATGGGCATCCGCCAGAATAAAATTTTCCATGCCGACAAGACGTAGAACTTTTTCGATACGCTTTTTGCGTTCCGCCTTTGATACTCCCCGCACCTTGAGTCCAAATTCCACATTTTTCCACACCGGCCCGGTGAAGAGGATAGGGTACTGATCCACGAGAACAACCCGGCGCCTCAACTCCAACAGTTGTGAATTGTTGTATTGAACCGCCCGTTCATAGAAGTGGAGCTGTCCCGTTGTTGGAGTGTCCAGAAATGCCAGGATGTTAAGCAGGGTAGTTTTTCCGGCACCATTGGCCCCTATGAGGGCATAGATCTTTTCCTTCTCAATTGTCAAATTCTCGAGATTCAGGACCGTTCTCTCTTTAAAGGTTTTTCTCAGCTCGAGTGTCTTATAGAGCATCTATTCTGGTCCTTCCCTGGAAAAAATGAAACAGCATGTTTACTCCAAAAGCGATACTCATTAGGGTGAGGCCCAAAGCCACAGCCAGGACAAACTCCCCCTTATCATACTCAAGGGCCATGGCCGTTGTCATGGTACGGGTAAAGCCCTTGGCATTGCCTCCGAGCATCATACTGATTCCGACCTCGGCAATAACCCTGCCAAAGGCGGCGATAACTGCCGCACCAATTCCGTAGCGGGCCTCTTTGATAACAACCCATGCCATTTGCAGATGGGTGGCCCCAAGGGTCAATGCTGTTTTACGATAGCGACTGTCTATCCTGCTGACTGCCGCGATGGTCAAGGACGCAACCAGGGGAATGATTAAAATCACCTGGCCGACAATTATAGCCTTCTGGGTATAGAGGAGTTCCAGGGGCCCGAATATGCCCCGCCGGGAAATAAAAGAATAGACAACCAGGCCAATGACCACTGTGGGGAGGGCCAGAAGGGTATTCAAACAGGTGAGGACAAGCCGTTTGCCATAAAAGTTGGAATGGGCAATGAGAAATCCACAGGGAATACCAATTAAGGAGGCAATAATCGTGGACGTTCCGCTGACTTTAAGTGATACCCAGACAATAGTCAGCAACTCGGGATCACATGCCACTAATAATAAAAAGGCGGACTGTACACTGTCAAAAAGAAGATCCATCGGGTTTCTTTCTCTACTCTTGGGCGGTTACGGTTATATTGATCTTATAGTACAACTGACAATACCCTGCAGGGATCAGGAAGGCATCAACTAAAAAGGGGAGAAGTAAAACTCCACCTCTCTCCGATAGAACCTGACGGTGCCAGAAATATTACTTGATCACATCAGGATAAAAGAGCTGCTTTCCTTCAAGGCGGTAATCGCCGATAAGCTTCTGGCCCTGGGCCCCGGTGATCCATTGAACAAATTCCATGGCCATGTCGTGTTGAACATGTGGGTGTTTTGCAGGATTCACAGGAATGATACCGTAGGGATTAGCCAGTTTTGCATCTCCCTCATTAAGGATATCAAGTTCAATGGCCGGGGTCTTTCCATACTTATACTTGATGTAGGTGCCGCGATCAGTCAGGGTATAGGCCTGTTTTTCATCAGCATAGGTGAGAACCTTACCCATTCCCTGGCCAATGGAAAGATACCAGTCGCCAGAGTCTGCCGGATGGTTTGAAGTGACCTTTGTCTCTTTTCCTTTTTTCATGATGGTCTGCATCTTTTTAACCATCTTAATGCCGCTGTCTGCCCACAAGGCCTGTTCTTTGGTGTGCGTTCCGGAATCATCACCACGGGAAACAAATGCCGCTTTTTTCATGGCGATTGTATTAAAAACAGCGCTGATATCCGCTACATCTTTTATGGCAGCAGGATCTTTGGCCGAGCCAACCAGAACGAAATCGTTATGCATTACCGGGAAGCGTTCGGTACCAAACCCATCCTTTACAAAAGCCATCTCACGACCTTTGGCATGGACAAAGATGATATCAACATTTCCATCCTGGCCGTCGCGTATGGCAGCCCCTGTCCCCTTGGCAATCACTTTCACCTTGATCCCGCTTGCTTTTTCAAACTCAGGGAGAAGAATATCCAGAAGCCCGGATGACTGGGTACTTGTGGTTGTAGACATTGTTAAAACCTTCTCTTCACTCCAGCTGTTTGTGCTCAGTGTCAGCAAAAACACAAAAACTCCCAGGAGTATTATTCCACGTGATACCATTTTTCATTCCTCATCGTTGAGATTATCGGGGAAAAGCATTTTTCCACAAAGTGAAACATCATAGCCTTCAAAAGACTGGGCCATTTGACGAAATTCCTTTTCATGCAGCAAACTTATAAAACTTTGAATACCTTTTTCAAAAAACCGCTCTCGACTAATCAGGAGGTCGAAACGCTCCCACCGCAAAGGGATAAAGCCAATATCCAGCATCCCTGCAACAGCACGGATAGCAGGAGCGGCATCGGCTCTTCCCGACAGGACCTCTAGCCCTGCATCGATGTGACGTGAGACTTCCACATCATAGCCGTCAATGTTTTCTGAGGCGATTTTGGATTTTGAAATTTCGTAGTCGAGTAGCAACCGGGTCCCGGTGCCAAGGGGACGGTTTACAATCTTGATGTCCTGTCTGGCCAAATCATTAATTGACTGAATTTCCTTGGGATTCCCTTTTTGAATGAGAATTCCCTGTTCCCGTTGACTGAAATTGACAAATACCGGAGGCTTCTCCAGTTCCTGTTCGGCAAAATTGAAATTATATTCATTTTCCTCATTCTCCAGGAGGTGACAAAGGCCAATATGACAGAGGCCGCGTCTCATGCTGGTGAGCCCCCCCATACTCCCCTGGTTGGCAAAAAAGGCAACAGTGTCGTTTCGTTTCCTGTGAAAGAGGGAGAGGGTTTTTTGAAAGAGAGGATCATCGCTGCCAGCCAGAAGCAGGAGCCCATCATTTGAAGAGAGGTCGCCACTGTTAGGCCTGTAGTTAAGAATGTGAGATTCAAGCCATTCTTCCACCAGTCTTCGAGGAAAAAGCCATTTCCCTGTAACCTTGGTTGCCGGAAGCCCCTTATCGTTCACAAGAGAGTAGACCATCTTCTCATTTACATTGAGCAATTCGGCAACATCTCTGGTTGTGAGAAATTTTGATTTTGATACAGTTTTCATCTTGGAATTTGTTCTCCTAAACAATGTTTGCTGATTACCCTGTCAGGCGTCCGAATGCCAGCTAATGACACCCGAGAACCATAAATAACCACAACTAACCAATACTGACATGTTCTGGCTGCGGTTTCAACGAGAAAAAGCCGCCTGTTCTTCTCCCGTTTTCGAGCCCAAGACATACATCCTGTGTCCACTTAGCAAGAAACAGGACACACCTCACCTCAAGACATCCTCAAAATAGCTGATAAAAGTGCAACCAGTATTGGTAAAAAATATTAAAAAAGGATATTCTTTTTACAGGCGTTGAAAATCCACTCTGGTTCGAGTCCGGTTTTTTCGAAGTCATTCGTACTTGCATGTGTTGACGAATTTTACTGGAGCTCCCCGCGAACAAAAACCATCGTGTTCACAGAGAGTTGCAATCAAAACAAACCACTGCTAGAGAAGAGTCATTATTCATGAGACGCCTTGTAGTCCTGCCCTTGCAAAAGTCCCTTGAAATTGCATACAAATCCATTCGCGCGCGCTTCTTTCGCTCTCTCATCACCACCCTGACCCTGGTTCTTGCCGTCTCTTTTCTTGCATTCAGCCTAATAACCATCGATATTGCCGACTCAATGCTGGCATGCGGTGACCTTAACTTCTGTCATATGCTTATGCGCTGCGGCTACGATGTCCTCCCCGGCGATATCTGCCTTTCGGCATCCCCCAAACAACGGTGGATCATTACCCTGTCTCTACTCGTCTGTGTTGTGGGGATTATCAATGCCCAACTCATGTCAGTCACTGAGCGTTTCCGGGAAATCGGTACCATGAAGTGTCTCGGTGCCCTGGACCGTTTCATAGTCCGGATCTTTGTTATGGAGGCAACCATGCAGGGATTTGCCGGTGCCCTGATGGGGGCACTGCTTGGTGGAGCAGCAGCATTGCTGACTGCACTTATTCGTTTCGGCTCAGATATCATCCCCGTGATTCCCTGGCAGACCATCCTGGCCTCGGGCGGTATCGCCATACTGACGGGTGTTGGCCTGAGTCTGGCTGGGGTACTGTACCCGGCGATCATAGCAGCCCGTATGCAGCCGGTGGAAGCAATGCGGGTGGAACAGTAAAAATAACAGGCGAACATTGAACATTGAACATTGAACGTCCAACATCGAATGAAAGATAAGAGACAAAGCTATGATCTTGAAGAGAGACTGCTTGAATACTCTGTTCGTATTATCAAGTTAGTTGAACAGCTGAAAAACTCGAGGACAGGGAACCACGTTGCTGGACAGGTACTACGCTCTGGTACTTCTCCTTATCCTAATCATGGTGAAGCACAGGCAGCAGAATCGCCCAAAGATTTTATACACAAACTGAGAATTTCTTTAAAAGAACTACGAGAGACTCAACGTTGGTTAAAGCTCATCGAAAAAGTGCCTTTAGTTGAGCGACCCGACTTGATGGAGGAAATTTTACAGGAAACCGAAGAGCTAATTCGAATATTCGTTACGAGCATTAAAACAGCAGAGAAAAACAAACATTAACCAATTGTCCATTATTCATCTTTCGTCTTTTCATTCATTACACATCTTTTTCGTTCGATGTTCGATGTTGGACGTTCGATGTTCGATGTTCCTCTTTTAAAATTATATGACTAAAAAACAAATCGTTCGGGTAACGGAAGTCACCAAGGATTTTGACCTTGGCAAGATAGTGGTCAAGGTGTTAAAGGGCATCGATCTGGAAATTGAGACCGGAAAGTATGTCTCCATTATGGGCCCATCGGGATCCGGCAAATCCACCCTCTTCAACATGATCGGCGGCCTGGATAAGCCCACCACCGGCAAGGTTTTTATCGATGAGGTGGATATCGCTCAGCTCGACGCCTATGAACTGGCATGGCTGCGCTGCAGGAAAATCGGCTACATCTTTCAAACCTTCAACCTGATTCCGGTGATGACTGCCCTAGAAAATGTCACCCTGCCCATGACCTTTGCCGGAACGCCCGGTGATGCTGCAGTGGAAAGGGGGATGGCCCTTCTCAGGCAGGTGGGACTTGATGGCCGGCACGGACATAAACCCTCGGAACTCTCCGGGGGTCAACAGCAGCGGGTGGCAGTGGCAAGGGCCCTGGCCAATACTCCATCCATCATTTTAGCAGACGAACCCACTGGTAACCTGGATCTTAAAACCGGCGAAGAGATCATTGCTCTTCTAAAAGAGATGAGTGAAAAACAGGGTGTTACGGTCATCTCTGCCACCCATGATTACAAGATGCTCAATGTCTCAGACCAGGTGATCTGGATCCGGGATGGCCGGGTGGACAAGATCCAGGAACGTGATGAACTGACAATTAATACCGGAGGAATGAGCAGCTGATCGTCATGTCTATCTTCCGCATCCTCACTCTCTCCTTTGCATTTCTGCTCATCAGCTGCCTCGCCACGTCTTTTGCAGCTCCGCAGCTCTCCCTGCGGGAACAGATCACCCACCTCAGCAGCAGCGCGGAGAGGAACACCGGAAGCAGTGGCTGTCAAAGCGCTGCCGTCTTTATTAAAGAACAGTTTCAGGCTATGGGACTTATGCCTGAAAGCTACCGTTTCTCCATCCCTGTTCGCCAGGAAACGGGAGCTGTTTTACAGGTAGGCGATGCCAGTCTCAAACTGAATATTCTTCGCTACAATGCTATTACGCCTGAGGCCACTGATGGCTTTTTGAGCGGCCCTCTCTATTATGTCGGGTCAGGCAAGTGGTCAGAGATGAAAGGGATGGTGATCAAAGACTCCATTGTCATACTGGATATGGACTCGGGCCAGGATTGGCAGCAACTTGCATCCCTTGGCGCACGAGCCATTATCTATCTCAACCACACACCCAACCAGTCCAAATATCTGTTTCAGGAAAAGGAAGAACTGACCCCCATTCAACTTCCCTGTTTCTGGATGGAAAAAGATGCACTCAAGCAGATCTTCCCTGGAGACTCTTTTCAGAAACCGACCCTGTTGGCCAAGGATGTGAAGCTTTCTTCTGCGGTGCAATGGCATGAAGTTACAGCAGAAAACATCTACACCCTGATTCCCGGAACAGACCCTGAACACAAAAAAGAGCTTTTAGTGGTAGAGGCATTTTATGACAGTTCAGGCTATGTCGCGGGCCGGGCTCCAGGCGCTGATGAGGCGGCGTCCATTGCCACCCTGCTTCAGACGGCACAGCAACTGCAGAATACCCCTCCGGCCAGGTCAGTGCTGCTGGTTGCCACCAGTGGTCATAATGAGGCACTTGCCGGCATGCGTGATCTTGTCTGGAGCATCAACTCCAGGTCCAAAGAACTGAGGAACTACAATAAACAACTTAAAAACGGACTCAAAACAACAAAACTCAATCTCCAGACCCTCACAGAACTCAGTTGGCCCCTCCATGAAGATCAGGAACGGGACGCAATTATCAGCCAGGCCATGGCCGACTCACTTAATCTTTCCGTCGATGCTCTTTCCCGGGAGCTCATCACACTCCGCCTGCAGCAAAGCAAGGATATAGAAAAAACAGCTGCAATCCAGGCCACAATCAAAAAACTGTCCAAGCGTCGTCTCCTCTATCGACGCCTGGGCTGGCAAGAATCTTTTCACGATCTGGAAGAAGGAGAGGCAAGCCTTTTCCGTCAAACCATTCCTGAAGCGATCAAAGAGAATACCCGGCGAAAAAAAGAACTGACAAGCCATTTAAAAACACTGAAGAGTGCCTCCGCATTCAGGAAACACCTGGCAGATTATGATATTGCAGCCTTTGTCTCTCTCCACCTCTCCAGCCATGGAAATGGGATTGGCGCCTTTCACCAGGGCTTTCTCTATAAGTTGAAGGCCAGTATTAACCGAACCGGAATTTTCTCTAACCTTGCCGACATCCTTGACGAAACTGCTAAGACGAGTAAAAGCAGCACGCCTTACGTGAACACCCTCCGCCCCAGCCGCCTTCGTTCCTGGGACTCCTGGTTCCTGGACAAACCCGCTTTGGGGGGTGAGGTTGCTTCCCTTGCCGGTTTCCTGGGTATCACTCTGGTATCCACCGGTGATGCCAGGGCACTATGGGGAACCCCCTGGGATAGCCCGCAAAACATTAACTGGTCAAACCTTGAGAACCAGGCTGCACTGATTGCTGATATGGTGCACGCCATGGCAGGAACCGCTGCTTTACACTCAGGGAAACTTCCGCGAAATGGTTTTTCAACCGTTAGCGGACGGGCCAACCTCCTGCTCCAGGGGGAACTTTTTGCCAACTACCCGGCCGCAAAGACTATCCTTCTCGCCTATCAGGGCATGCAAAAACATTATGCTGCCGTGGATTCTTCAGGCACTTTCCGCATTAAAGGGGTTGCAGATAAGAAACATGTCCTGGACAAGGTGATTATTGAAGGCTATCGCTTCGATGAAAAAACGGGGCTGGTCCTCTGGACCATCGACAAAAGACTGACGGGTAAAAGCAATTATCGTGTCAAAATTTCCAAAAGTGAGCCCAAGACCGACCTCATCCTTTTCAGCTGCAAAGAGACCACCATCTTTGGCCTGCTCGAACCCCGCACGTTTCACTATCTGACCAAGGTATCCCTCCTTGACGGACGCCGCGATGCCCCGCCGCAACACTTCTGGTATAGCCGCATAGACACCCGCAACTCCACCATGGCCTCCATCTATACGGAACCGGGGACCTGGCTCAAGGCAACACTTTCTGATAATGTGCTTACCAGAAAGATGATCCTCACCAATGGCAGCCCTGAAAACCCAATGGGGTTCGGCTACCCCGTGGATCAGTACAGCGCTATACACAACACCGTTTACCGGGTGGCGTGTGACTTATGGACCCTCCTCTCCCCAAGGATAGAAAATCTGGAAAGCCACGGTATTTTTGACGACAAGATCAACCAACTCAAAGAACGCGGTCAAGCCGCCCAGCTGAAGGCAGAGACAAGTCTGGCCAACTATGACTATGCAACATTCAGCAGTGCCGCCTCGGAGTCCATGGCCCTTGCAAACCGGGTATACATGCAAGTGGAGAAAACCCAGAAAGATGTGCTTTTCGGTGTGCTCTTCTACATTGCCCTGTTTGTCCCCTTTGCCTTTTGTATGGAGCGTTTCCTCTTTAACTATGCGAACATCTACAAACGAATCATAGCCTTCTCTGCTATCCTGCTCGTCCTCATAGGAGTTATCCGCCAAGTGCATCCGGCATTTCAACTGGCATACAGTCCCACTGTGGTTATTCTTGCCTTTTTCATCCTCGGATTGTCACTGATGGTGAGCCTCATCATCTTTTTTCGTTTTGAGGAAGAGATGATCCTTCTCCAGCGCCGGGCCAGCCATAAACGACCAGCAGAAATCAGTCACTGGAAGGCATTTACCGCAGCTTTTTTCCTCGGTGTTTCCAATCTCAGGCGCCGACGGCTACGCACCGTTCTTACCTGTCTGACCCTGATCATTCTCACCTTTACCATCATGAGTTTTACCACGGTAAAATCAGGGGAGAGACAGAGCAGGCTGTTTTTTCAGGAAGATCCTCCCTATCATGGTCTCCTCTTAAAACGTCTGGAGTGGCGCAGCCTGCCGGTGGAGGCAGTGAATAATCTTGTGGAAGGATTTCAGGACGCCAAAGGTATTGCTCCCCGTATCTGGCTCGAAGCTGGAGACGCCTCGCAGGCCGTCCATGTGCCGCTGCAGCATGGTACAAACAGCGCAGAGCTCCAGGGACTTATCGGACTCTCACCTTCTGAGGCTGATATTACAGGCCTTGACAACCTTCTCACCAAGGGCCGCTGGTTCACAAAGGCTGACCGTTTGGCTATCATTCTCGACCAGGATATGGCGGATGCGCTTGTTGTAAAGACAGATGGGAGTGAGACAATTAAGGTATGGGGCTATGATTTTACGGTGATCGGCAGCTTTTCGGGATCCAGGATTGATCAGACCCTGGATCTTGACGGTGAATCCCTGACCCCGGTTACCTTCCCTGAGGAATCAGGGGCAGAAATTACAGAAGTTGAACAGGAGGCCATAGAGTCAGGAGATGACATCCGTTCCTTCCAGAGCCGTTACCATCACATCCCTGCCTCACAGGTGGCTATTATTCCTGCCGCCACCCTTCTCACCATAGGGGGCAAACTCAAAAACCTGGCTGTTTTACTCAATGATCATCAATCCATTAGTGCAACGGCAGAAAGGCTGGTCGATCGTTTTTCCATGGCAATCTTTACCGGGGAAAAGGATGGGGTCTGGCTCTATAATCAGAGTGACTCCATAAACTACAAGGGAATACCCAATATCCTGATTCCACTTCTTATCTCCATCTTTATTGTCTTAAACACCATGATCAGTTCCGTCTATGAACGGAAAAATGAAATTGCAATCTACACTTCAGTGGGCCTGGCGCCCTCCCACGTTTCCTTTCTTTTTGTGGCGGAGGCGTTGGCGCTGGCAGTTATCTCGGTGGTTCTCGGCTACCTGCTTGCCCAGGTATCAGCATCTCTTCTTGCCGACACCAGCTTATGGGCAGGTCTTACGGTCAATTACTCATCTATGGCAGGTGTGGCGGCCATGATTCTGGTCATTGGAGTGGTTCTCCTCTCGGTCATCTACCCATCCCGTGTTGCTGCCCGGATTGCCATCCCAGATGTCAATGCAAGCTTTAGTCTGCCTCCGGCTGTGAATAACCGTATCACGGTCATCCTGCCTTTTCTGATGAAATATGAGGAACACGATTCCATCAGCGGCTTCATCTACAATTACTTCAGCTCCCACCAGGATGTCTCCCACGGACTCTTTTCCACCGGCCCGGTTGATCTGGTATTCAGTTGCAGCACAATAGAGCAAATCTATGAAATGGTGAACAGGGCTGAAAGACCTCATGAAATATACTGCACCTATCTCCGGACAAAGGTATGGCTGGCACCATTTGACTTTGGTATTATGCAGTGGGTGGATATCCAGTTCAGCCCGGCCGTTGAAGATTCATCCTATCTGGAAATCAAGATCACCATGGAACGCAGATCCGGTGAAAAGCAGGTCTGGCAACGGATCAACACTTCTTTTCTTCATAATCTTCGCAAACAGCTGCTGGTGTGGCGATCCATTGACGATGCCGGTCACACCCATTTCGCAAAACTGTTTAGAAAAATAGCCGCAACCCCGGCAAACGGTGAAAAGAAACAGGAAATACTTTCCAGGGAACTCAAAGACCAACCACTGGAGCCATCAGGAGAAGACAAACATGCCTGACCAACTCCGTACAGCTCGTATCATTCGCCTGCGTGCAATTATTGTCGGGCTTCTGCTGGCTGTTGGCATCTGTCTCCTCACCCCATTCAACAATATTTACCAGCAGGCAACACCGCTGGGGGGCGGCCATTTCCCACTGGCCCCATTTTTCATTTTTCTGCTCCTCACCATCCTCACAGCTGTGACCGGCAAACTCTTTCCTCGCCGCCCCCTGTTTTTCAGCGGCAGTGAGCTGCTGATCATCTGGATTGAGATGGTTATTGGTTCCGGTATTGCCTATACCGGGCTGGCCCGCACCCTGCTCCTCAATATTACCATTCCCATCCATTATGCCAGCAGCTCCAATCAGTGGCAGGAAAGCCTGCAGACTGTTCTCCCACCTGGAATCACACCAACGGATCCCCGAGCCATTGAAACGCTCTATACCGGTCTGGTGGGAGGGCGGGACATGGGGTGGGTGGAAGTGGCACTTGCAATCCCTTGGCAGGCCTGGATTGCGCCGCTCCTGCTCTGGTCCTCGTTTATTTTACTCTCCTACGGATTCATGCTCTTCGTTATCAACCTCTTCTCCCGCCAGTGGATTCATAATGAACGGATCAACTTCCCCCTGCTGAGGGTTCCGGAAATGCTGAGCAGATCCCTGGATGAAAAAAGAGTTGGATCATTCTTCGGTAACCGTTTTCTCCTTCTCGGCCTTTTTATCCCCGTCTTCCTACATCTCCTTAATGGTCTTCACTTTTATTTCCCCTCTGTTCCTCAACTGCCCACGCTTATTCTTGCAGGCCCCTACTTTCCGAAATATGGCCTCTTTTCAGGATATCACAAGTTGAAGATTTACATCTATCCGGCCTTCATCGGCTTTGCGTTCCTCACCTCCAGGCAGATATCATTCAGTTTCTGGTTCTTTTATATCCTTGGCGGACTACTCTTCGGCCTCCTGACAATTCTTGGCTACTCCATTCCGGCTTCAGAACTGGGCATCACCTTTGGGCCGACCCTGGCAAGACCGGAAGAGACACAGATGATCGGAGCATATGGCATTTTCTTTCTCTTTCTCATCTGGCTGGCCAGGGACCATCTCCTTAATGTAACAAAGGAGTCACTCTTTTTTACCAGTCCCAGCCAGTCCCGAACCGAGTGGTTTGATGTACGTATCTCTTTCTGGGGCTGTGTTTTCTGCTTTTGTGGTCTGCTTTACTGGGCAGTATCTCTGGGGATGGACCTTTCCACGGCCTTTCTCTTTTTCAGTGCCGGATTTATGATCATGCTGGTGGCCACCCGGATTATCTGCCAGGGAGGTCTTGCCTATTTTACCCTCACCGCCGCCCCCATGGACGGGCTGATAGCCATGGGTGGAACCAAGCTCTTCAGCGGGATCAACGGTCTGCTCAGCGGAATGGCCCAGAAAGCCCTCTATGTAGACCTTCGTGAATCTCTCATGCCATCCCTCCTCCATGGAAGGAAAATCGGCCATGATCAGCACCCCGGGTTGCTGATCTTTTCCGGCCTTTTTTTCACCATCATAGCAAGTCTTCTTGCCTCAATCCTTGCCATGATGACGCTCTACTATCGTTATGGGATTCGGGAACTGCAGATGGAATGGGCCAGTAGAACCACGGTAACAGTCTTTGAAAATGTTCACAGACTCATTGTAACACCTGTAGAGTCCGGAACCTGGATCACCACTTTTGCCATTTGCGGCGCTGTCGTTATGCTGATCCTGATCATCTGTTATCATAGATTTTACTGGTGGCCCATTCATCCCCTGGGCTATCTCACTGCCTACAGTTCATCCATGCGCATCCTCTGGATCAGTTTTTTTGTTGGCTGGGCCTGCAATACCATATGCATGCGATACGGGGGGGTGTCTTTATTTAAAAAGGTCCAGTTTTTCTTTATCGGCCTTATCATCGGTGATTTTCTGATGGGTGGCGGCTGGGCGATCGTAGGGTTGTTTACGAATGCAGCCTATCAGGTGCTACCTGACTAAAGAGGCTGAAGGCTTCCAACCTAAACACCAAAAAAAATGTACGACGACAAAGAACTCAAAGAATACAGGGATCTCCTCAAAACACCGGATCATTTCGAAGAAGGTTTTGACTGGAAGACCATAATTGGTGCCATCTTCATCGGTTTTCTGATGATGCCGGGATCCATGTATCTGCAGCTCGTCATTGGCCAGGGAATCGGCCCTGCCGCACGCTGGGTTACTATTATTCTTTTTGCAGAAATTGCCAAACGAGCCCATTCCGAACTAAAACAGCAAGAGATATTTCTTCTCTACTATATGGCGGGTGCAGCCCTGGCCTCTCCCTTTTCCGGACTACTCTGGAACCAGTATCTGGTCCAGTCCGACGCCGCCCGGATGCTGGGCCTTGCTGAGTATATCCCCTCCTGGGTAGCTCCCGGTTCTGATTCCCAGTCCATGGTGGAGAGAACCTTTCTCCACAGAGACTGGCTGATCCCCATCCTCCTCCTGGTCGGGGCCCAGATTGTTCAACGCATAGATCATTTTGGTCTCGGCTATGCTCTCTTCCGTATCACTTCGGATGTGGAAAGACTTCCTTTCCCCATGGCACCGGTTGCAGCCCTTGGTACCATGGCGCTAGCCGAATCCACAGAAGAAAAGAAAAAAAGCTGGAAATGGAGGCTCTTTTCCATTGGTGGGGTGATAGGCCTTCTCTTTGGCTCTTTTTATGTTCTCCTGCCCATTGCCTCGGGTCTGATCTTTACCGAACCCATCCGTCTTATCCCCATACCCTGGATAGAGCTCACCCAACATACTGAAGGGATACTGCCCGCTGTGGCAACGGGCATCCAACTGGATCTCGGCCTGGTCTTTGTCGGCATGGTGTTGCCGTTCTGGGCTGTGATCGGCGGACTCATCGGACTGGTCATCACCATTATCCTCAATCCCATTCTCTATGCCCAGGGAATCCTTGAACGCTGGCATCCCGGCATGGCAACCGTGGACACGGTCTTTGCCAATAATTTTGATTTTTACATGAGCTTTGGTATTGGCTTAGGACTTGCCATCGGAGTCATCGGAGTCTGGTCGGTGGTACGCTCCTACCGGAAAACCAGCGAGAACATGGGCACTCTGAAAGATCTCTTTCACCCGCCCGAAGGGCGCGGAGATTTTAATTTCTGGATCTCCATTGCGATCTATTTTTTCTCAACCCTTGCTTATGTCGGCTTCTGCGTCTTGCTGGTGCCAAACTTTCCCTGGATTTTCTTCCTCGGCTACGGCTTTATTTACACGCCCATTATCTCCTATATTACTGCCAGGATGGAGGGAATTGCCGGGCAATTTGTGAGCCTGCCCCTGGTGCGGGAGGCCAGTTTTATTGCCGGCGCCCGTTTTTTTGGCTACCAGGGTCTGGAGATCTGGTACGCCCCCATCCCCATCCACAACTATGGTGAAGCCACGGTACAGTTCAGGCAGATCGAACTCACCGGAACCTCCATCCGTGGAATCATCAAAGCGGAACTTGTAGTCTTTCCCATTGTCATGGTGGCAAGCCTGCTCTTTTCCCAATTTATCTGGCGACTGGCCCCCATCCCTTCAATCCACTATCCATACGCCCAGGAACTGTGGCACCTGCAGGCCTTAAATACGCTGCTCATGCAGACCTCCACCCTCGAAGGCAACTCCATGTTCTATCAGGCCTTAAATGGGACAACAGTATTTTCAGGTCTCGGATTTGGTCTTCTCATGTATTTTGTACTCAGCCTCTTTGGGTTGCCGATCCTCCTCATCTATGGTGTGGTCCGGGGACTTGGGCAATCTACACCCCATGGCCTGATTCTGGAAGTACTGGGCGCCTTTCTCGGCCGTTACTTCTTTCTCAAACGGTACGGCCCCATGTGGAGGCAATATGCTCCGGTTCTGCTGGCGGGTTTTTCCTGCGGCATGGGACTCACCGGCATGTTTGCCATGGGATTGGCACTTATCATGAAGTCTTTAGGACATATGGCCTACTGATGTCTTCAATCCAGGCATCTATAACATAAGGAACACACCGGCTTTAACCCCTTCGGAGGATTCACATCATGTGGTATCGATATATTTTTGCCCTTCTGCCAATATTCATGCTCACAGCCTGCTCCAGTGATAACGACGATGACAAGGAAAATATCATCAACAACACTCCCCATGAAATAGCAGAAAAGGCTGTTGCCGGTATCCAGGATCCCCTGGACAAGGCTCGAAATGCCGCCACAGTCACAGAGGAACATAATCGGCTGATCCAGGAGCAGGCAGAGGAGCAAAGTGAAGGAAAATAGAACCCCTTTCTCCCACTAGTACAGTGTAAACCTTAATGTGCCGTTTTGGGTTCGTCCGTCATACCCGAGTGCTCCCTGCTTAAAACATACTGGGACAAGCGTTATCGGGTATCCAGGAATTTAGCTCCGCTCTGGATCCCCGATTACTCCCTCGAGGGTGACTTCGATGAGAAGATATAAACCTCACAGTGTACTAGGACTGCCTATTACCCATAAGTGTCACCAAATGGCTTAGTTTCTTCATCCAGCAACGCAAAACCCAGGCACATATATTGAAATTCATGGTAGCCATGCCATAGGGTCTGGTGTCCTGGTGGCGGATCA
>JAIPEF010000044.1 GCA_021737265.1 Desulfocapsa sp.
ACCGAAAATGCCCTTTTTCCCCAACTCTTCGTTGCTTGTGAAAAATAATGCTCGGAATATTATGTATATGCCTGTGCTTATTTTTCACAGATGCCTCGATTTGAGAAAAAATGTCTATTCTCGGACAAGCTCCTAGTATGAAAGCGTTATCAAAACAGTCTCTTGAAAAAAACAAGAAACAATTTTGGAAAGTGCTAATGAAAGCTTGATGGGGCAATCGAAATCACCTCAAATTCTCTGGTACCACCAGGTGTTTTTGCAGACACCTCATCCCCCACTTCTTTTCCCAGAATACTCTTCCCAAGGGGTGAAAACACTGAAATCGAGCCTTTTTTTACATCTGACTCCTCGGGACCAAGCAGTTGATAGGACACCTCTTCGTCTGTATCCATATCAAGGAGTTCAACCACCGTACCAAAGACTGCCCTTGAACAGTTTACCTTTACACAGTCGATTATCTCAGCCCTGCCAAGCTTATCCTTCAACTCCATGATACGACCTTCAACATGTCCCTGCCGTTCTTTTGCTGCATGGTATTCTGCATTTTCTTTCAGGTCACCATGTTCTCTAGCAACTGCAATAGCTTTCACAATGATGTGTCTTTCCACACGCTCAAGGTGATTCAATTCCTCTTTTAATTTAAGATGCCCACTTTTGGACATCGGTATTCGTTGAACCATCAGTATTTTTCTCCAGATTAAAACATAAAACTCTGTAAGATCTTTTTCTGTCTCACAAAAGCATTTTTAAGATAGTATGGACCGTACGCCCATGTATCAATATAACTCATCCAGTCCACTTACCATCGATAAATTAGAGACAATGAGAAATCCTGTTCCTCGTATTCTGAACCGTAGATGAAATCAAAACTGCTATTTAATAAAAAATGACGACTCATTTCAAGGAAAATTTGAGCATTAAATTGATGATTATCGTAGCCGCCTATTTCGTAACCAAATGAATATTCAAGGGAATAATAGCTTGGAGCACTACGACCAAGGACATCTTCTGCCAACTGATGTTCAAAGGAGACGGTGAAAAGATGCTGCCAATACTCCTTCGGACTCCAATAAGGGTGATCATCCTCTCTAAACCCGCTGGCAATTGAGTAGTCCCTGCCTTTGTTTCCATCATCATTATGAGAATATTCATACCCATACCTCAGTTGCAGTAGACTTGGTTCACTATGGAGGATATATGAGGTCCAAAGTTCATATCTGTTCTGGTGATTCCCATCAGAATATTCAGTAAAACGGTACTCTCCTCCACCAAACAGGCGGGGCAGAAAATCAAGAGTGAGACCTGCTTCAGACTTTTTCTTGGTAACCCCAACCATTAGGGCCTCAACGGTATCATCAACTACATCCTGTGACAACCCTAAATAGCCTTGTACCATGTCCCCTATCCTGCCGTTGATCTGCAGATTATACAAAAATGTATTGGCATAATCATCATCCCCCCTGTCACCTCCAATTCCCATCAAAAAATCCAGGTCATACAAGGGGTTCCATTTTATTTCAGCCTCCAGCCTGTTTCGCCACAATTCCTGTTCAACCACATCAGATTCATTAAATATTCGCCGATAATCCACTAGAACCGTATGATTAAGACTTGGCATAAACCAGCTTTGCAGGCCACCTTCTTTTTGATCATTATCGTAGTAACCTTCTCTTCCTGTTTTTTTTGAATAACCAGAAAGGAGGCTGGCACGAGGACGTCTTTTCAGGCTGTTCCGCTGGATGACTTCATCAAGTCCAGGGTATCCGGGACTTTCCTTTTTGATGATTTCATAGATGGATGCCTCTTTCCCTGAAAAACCGAGCCTGCTATAGACTCCGGCAAGATCAAAAAGACTCTCAATTGAAGGATATCTTTTTAACAGCTTTTGATATTCCTTCATGGCCTGATAATAATTTCCATCATACATGGATTGGCGCACCGACAACTCTTTGGAAACGATTTGCTGCCAGCGATAGGAGGTATAGAGGTGTGTGGCAATAATAGCCGCGGGGTCCGTCAGGTTCTCCCAGGTAAACTCAGGACTCATCACAACACTTAACCTGTCAGGTTCTGCTGGTGTTGTAAAGGTGATGGTGTTCCAGAAGGTTTTTTTCGCAGGAGGAAGCGTCAAGTTAACTTCAGCATTCTTTAACTGCTCAGAGAATTCCTGATCAACAGGGGTTTGGAGAAGGGATTTATAGAGTAATAATGCTTCGTCCCATCTCCTGACGGCCCACAATGTTCTGGCCAGAAGAAGCTTATTCGGGATGGTAAGTGATTGTACCGTTGAGGGAATTTTTCTCTGGGCAAGAAGATCTTCCCTGGGAATCATTTGCTTCCACTCAGGAGCAAGATTTTCGAGCAAGTCATCAAATTTAGCGGTCTTAAACTGCAACTCCAGCATCCTCTGGTGAAAGCTCAGTTCTTCAGGATACGTCTTCACCAGTTCTTTTAACAATGAAAGTGCAGTAAAATCATCACCCGTAAGCATGAGAAGGTCCAGCCGAAGTACAAGTGCCTTTACAGTTGTGGGGTGCATTCTCAGATAATTTTGAATACTTTGCAGTGCAGATGCATAGTCACCATATTTTTGATAAATAAGTGTCCTGTCTATGGCAGTCGTGGAATTTTCTTCCTCACTCTCCTGAAGGAGTACGTCATTGGGAACCGAAGAAAGTCCTGCTTGAATGAGTTGAGTAACAATTTGCACCTGTAGAGTGTCTGTAGGGCCAGGAGAAAGAGAGCTCAGTAAAGAATCGGCTTCCCTAAACTCTTCGTTTACATAGTAGAGTTCAACAAGTTTTAATTTTAATGTCAGACATTGTTGCTCAGATTCCGGACACGGCGCCCCCCCCTGTATCAGGAAATCCTCTACCATTTCAGAGGCCACAGCAGCCTGCCCGGACCTTTCTAGTATCAGTATTTTCCAGATAAAGAGATCAAAGCTTTCTGTTCTGTTGTCCATGGCCATGAATTCATACCATTTCCAGGCACTCTGCCAGTTCTTTTCCAGAAGAGCATTACGAATGAGTTCCCCGACTATCTCCCTGTCTCCTCCTTCTTTGATCAAAAGTTCTCTTAGCTGCTGCTCTGCAGCAAAATAATTCTTCTCTCCTTGCAATGTCCTGGCGATTGCTTTTTCAACAGACAGCGTATCCTTGGGTGATAACTGTCCTTGGGTGAGCAATTGCTGGTAAAGACTCCTGGCAGTAGAGGGAAGCAAATTTCCTTCCAGTAACTGTCCATAAAGAAGACTCCCCTGATGAAACACTGAAATGTTTTCATATTTATCTGGAAGTAATGCATAAAAATAATCTATATTTTGCAGGGAATTGAGTTCTCCGGAAAGTTTCATACAGTATAAAATAACCGAATAGTCAAAAGGATTTTCCTGGAGATAGTTTTTGTAATAATCCAATGCCTGGAACGGTTTCCCTTTTTTTTCTGCAACGACTGCCCGCAGGTAATAATAGTCTTTTCCTGATTGGCTTTCTGGGGACAATGAATCAAGACTCTTTGCACATGCTGATAAATTTCCACGGTTAAAATACAACTGGGCCAGTTGAAAAAGAACCTTTTGATCCTCTGGATTGTGATGGTTAATAATTTCCAGCACCTCAAGCAGTTCTTTCTCCTTACCTAATGACTCAAGTTGTTCAGCGATTGAGTAATAGACAGCGAGTCGATCAGGGATAACCTTAGCCAGGTCGCGCCATAGAGGCCAGGCACCTTCATTTTCAACGATAACCAGGAGGTCATTGGCAAGAATCGCCTGAATTCGTTTTACCTCTGCCCCTATACTACTGTCACCGGGTTTTCTTTTTTGATACTCGTCGTAGTAGTACAGAGCTTTATCGGGCCGACCTTCATGGTACAGGTAGATCTTTCCGATCTGGAGAAAGATTTCCGGATGTTTTTCACCATGAGCAACCCTGACTAGAAGGTGTGGCAGTGCTTTTTGTTTTTCCTCACCTGAAAGGTAATATTCGGAGAGTTTTCTGTGGTAGGGAATGTAAAAAGGATGCTGCTCAAGGTAGGACGTCCAGCAATGAACAGCCATATCATTCTCACCAGCAGCTACAAATAAAGGTTCACTTTGCAGAAAATCTATATCAATCCCCTTAAACTCAGTAAGAAGCGTTCTGTAATAACTTAATGCCTTTTCCGGCTTTTCGTGCATCAGGCTGTATCTGGCAAGATTGCGAAGAGTTTCCTCATCGTGAGGTACCAGAAGATACAGTTGTTCCATTAATGGATAGGCAAGATCAATCCGATCAAGTTTCTGTAAGGCAGTAATCTGCCCTTTCAGTGCCTCCAGAGCCCATGCGCCACTGGGCGACATGGTATACACTTGGCCGAAGTAAGTTGAGGCCTGCTGATAATGCTCCTGGTTAAGAGCAATCCGTCCTCCATACACCTGATACTCAAGGGACCCAGGGTCAAATTCCAGTAATTCCTGTAGAGTGATCCTCGCTTCCTGCCACTGTCCCAGATCCATCAAGATCAGAACGTATTCACGAAGGGCTTCCTCGATGTGGGGTTTCTGAGAAAAAAGTTTACGGTACAGAGTTACAGCCCTCTTGTTATCACTTTTTTTTACAGCTTCTCTTGCTCCCTCCCAAAGCTCCATCCAGGAAGGTTTTTCATTTTGAGTTTTTATTACTCTTTCATGTGGTTGGATAACAACTTGTGGGGCTACATCGGTCCCTGCCGGCGTAATGGTAGGGTAACAGAGAACTAATAGAAGAAAAAAAATGAAGATCTTGCAAAAAGACCATTTGGTGGGCATCAGAAAAATCACGATATTGGAATAAGTCCATTTATCGTTTAAAAAATAAGGCAATCTGTTCAACCACATATTCCTGCATTTCATGGGTCAGTTCTGAATATATCGGCAAGGCAAGGGTCGTTCGGGCAGCATTTTCGGCATGAGGGAACGACGGGGTGTTGACTACTCTTCCCTTGAGACACTCCTGCTCATGGAGACATAGGGGGTAATAGATTTCACAACCAATGTTCCGTGAACGCAGCCACTTAATCATATTATCCCGGTCAGCGACCTGGATGACATACTGATTATAGATATGAAAATTTTTATCTTTGTCGGAGCTTACTGCCTGTTCCCGGTAGACTGCGACCGGGACCTTGACCTGCTCGTTTTGCGTGAGCAAGGCATCTGAGAAAAGTTTGTTATAATAAGCAGCATTTTCTCTTCTCCCGGCATGCCATTTTTCCAGGTGTTTTAATTTTATACGAAGAACTGTGGCCTGAATAGGGTCAAGACGGAAATTCCCACCAATCATTGCATGGTAATATTTTGGCTCTGCGCCATGATTTCGCAACATTCGTAGCTGAGCTCCAAAATCGACATCATTGCAGACCACCATACCACCATCGCCGATTCCACCAAGATTCTTACTGGGGAAAAAAGAAAAACACCCGGACAGGCCAATTGTGCCGCTTTTTTTCCATATCCCTTCCCCCAGAGGATATTCTGCCCCAATAGCCTGAGCAGCATCTTCTATCACCGGTATACGGTACTGCGTTGCCAAAGCCATGATGGCGGTCATGTCGGCACACTGGCCATAGAGGTGCACAGGAATAATTGCCTTAATGGTTTTCCCTGTGTCCTGTTCAAGCGCACTTGCCACTGCAGCTGGATCAATATTATAAGAAACGGGATCTATATCTGCGAAAACCGGTTCGGCACCACAGCGAAGGATTACGCCCATTGTGGCAAAAAAAGAATAGGGTGTGGTGAGTACGCGATCACCAGGACCTATACCAAGGGCCATCAATGAGACAAGAAGTGCATCAGTCCCACTTGAAACACCAACTCCACAGGCAGCGTCACAATAGGAAGCAACTTCTTCTTCGAGTCCTGCAACCTCAGGACCTTGAATATAGGTGGTTGAATCCACAACTCTTGTAACAGCATCAACAATTTCTTCCCGCAATGGTTCCAGTTGACTGCGAAGATCAAGTAATGGGATGTTCATAGTTTTTGCACCATCCGCTTTCCATCAAAGAAATCCACAATATCGGGCATTTCTACTTCCAGATATTTTTTCATTTTTTTCAAAAGATTGACCTCTATCTGACGCACTCGTTCCCGTGAGATACCAAAACGATCGGCAATGGTCTGGAGGGTGAGAGGTTCATCGGTGAGCAATCGTTCCTCAAGAATCATTTGCTCTTTGTCATTTAATTTTTCTTTCAAAATGGTCAACAGATCTGCGAGTTTCTCTTTCATCTGTTGACCGGCGACAACATCTTCAATAGCTGGGCCGCCTGAGGGAATAAAACTTTTCTGTTCATCATCAGAATCAGAACGGACAGGGCTTTCCAACGAAACGTCCCAGTTGTCCATTCGCTGACCCATCTCGATAACTTCGCTTTCTTTGACTTTCAGCCTTTCTGCAAGAAGTTTCACCTCAGGGTTATAACCCTGTGCTTCAAGCAGTTTTTTCTCTTTATTCAAAGAAAAGAAAAGTTTTCGCTGGGCCTGGGTGGTTCCTATTTTAACAAGCCGCCAGTTATCCATTATAAACTTAAGAACATAGGCTCGAATCCAATATGCTGCATAATAGGAAAACTTCACCCCACGGTAAGGATCAAATTTTTTTGTGGCCTGAACAAGGCCAACATTCCCCTCCTGGATCAAATCCATAAAATTCTGCATCCAGAACTTCTGGAAATCCATGGCAACCTTCACCACAAGACGAAGATTAGAGGAGACCAGGCGATACGCAGCATCCTGATCTCCATTTTCACGAAACCTGATAGCAAGTTCATCGGTTTCTTCTCGGCTTAGTAACTCATACTGACTGATTTCCTGAAGATATCGATGCAGAGCAGGATTGCTTACTGTTGGGAGATTTTCATCTTCCGACAGAGCAATCAATGGGTTTTCATGCTTTTCGGTTACCTTGATGTTATTTTGATTTTTCTTTGAGGTCATATCCTCTGTCTCATGATCATCTGAATCCTGAATTCGGGCAACTAATAAAGAACTTTACATTATTACTACTGATGCAGGAAAAGGCAAACATTATATATAATTGTAAACAAGGAATCGATCTCTTTGTTCTTTAATTTCATAGCAGTTAGAAGACATTTTCCTGTAACTCCCATGTTAACACAAAAGTCGCTTCAATAAAATTCTATTTTATTGTTATCCTTTTTATGCTAAAAGTCATGATTCTGAAATAGTCTCTGCCTTTATCATAACGCGTCTTCTCATATCATGAAAAACATACGAAACTTTTCCATAATAGCTCATATTGATCACGGAAAATCAACACTTGCAGATCGCATGATTCAGCTCTGTGAACAGGTTACTGATCGTGAATTCCATGACCAGCTGCTTGATAATATGGATATTGAGCGTGAGCGTGGCATCACCATAAAAAGCCAGACCATCAGCCTGCCGTATGTCGCAGAAGATGGGAATCAATACGTTCTCAACCTGGTTGACACCCCGGGTCATGTGGATTTCAGTTATGAGGTTTCAAGGGCTCTTAGTTCCTGTGAAGGTGCACTCTTACTTATCGATGCAGCCCAAGGGGTTGAGGCACAGACCCTCGCCAACTTATATCTCGCCATGGAGAATGATCTTGAAATCATTCCCGTGATAAATAAGATCGATCTCCCTTCTGCAGAGCCTGAAAAAGTAGCTGTTCAAATTGAAGATGACCTCGGTCTGGAAAGTGACCTTATCCAGCAGTGCTCTGCAAAAACAGGTCAGGGTGTGAAAGCGATACTGGAAGCCATTGTCAGACATATCCCCTCCCCTGTCGGTAATCCTGAAGCCCCCCTTCAGGCCTTGATTTTTGATGCCAACTACGATCCATTCAGAGGCACCATCATCTCAATTAGAGTAATCAATGGAACAGTCAAGGCCGGTAACACCATCAGATTCATGTCTAATAAAGCTGAATACAGGGTGGAAGAAGTTGGTCTTTTCCGGGTTAAACGCCAAGCAGCAAAAAGTTTGAGTGCTGGTGAGGTCGGATACATCCTTGCCGGAGTCAAAAATGTTGGCGATACTCGTCCTGGTGATACCATAACCCTTGCGGACAATCCCTGCTCTGAGGCTCTTCAGGGATTTAAAGAAGCTCAGCAGGTTGTTTTTTCATCGGTTTATCCCATATCGACGGACGATTATGAAAATCTGGCAACGGCACTTGAAAAGCTGCAACTTAATGATGCCGCCTTAACCTTTCAAAAAGACACCTCTGCTGCCCTGGGATTCGGTTTCCGTTGTGGATTTCTGGGACTCCTCCACCTGGAGGTCATCCAGGAACGGCTGGAGCGTGAATTCGATATTTCCCTGATACTGACTGTTCCGTCCGTTAAATACAATTTCTACCTGAAAGACAACACTGTACTTGAAGTTGACAACCCTGCCTATTTCCCTGATCCAATGTTTATTGACAGGGTTGAAGAACCTTTCATTAAAGCCACTATCCTTATCCCTGAAAAATATATGGGCGCACTAATGACTCTCTGTATGGAACGGCGTGGTGAAAACACCAACTACCACTATCCAACGCCCGGCAGAATTGAGTTCACCTGTGAGCTTCCCCTTGCTGAGGTAATCTATGACTTTTATGATAGGCTCAAGTCAATAACTCAGGGATACGGTTCATTTGATTATGAGATGTACGATTATCGCAGAAGTAATCTAGTTAAGTTGGATATCCTGGTAAACGGAGAAATAGTCGATGCCCTTTCTCAACTTGTTCATCGGGACAATGCAAGAACCCGAGGACTAAACGCCTGTGAACGCTTAAAAGAAGAAATACCCAGGCAGATGTTTAAAATAGCTATCCAGGCGGCCATAGGTGGGACCATTGTAGCCCGAACAACCATATCTGCACTACGAAAAGATGTAACCGCAAAATGCTATGGTGGTGATATCACGCGTAAACGAAAACTTCTTGAAAAACAAAAGGCAGGAAAAAAACGAATGAAAACTGTTGGAAATGTGGATATCCCACAGAAAGCCTTTCTGGCAGTCCTGAAATCTGAACAATAAGAAATCACCTGTATGTTGCGATAGTGTGGTTGCCTGTATCACTATTCTGTAATCCTGATGCACAGAAAAAAAGGGGGCTGACAATCGTAACCGATTATCAGCCCCCTTTAAAAATCAATATACGTCTTTGTTATTCTTCTTTCTTAGCTGCGGTAAAATTGGGGCACTTCCTCCCACTCACAACTTCCACACCTTTTTGAGCCATTATACTATAAAGCTCCTCCTGGGTGAATTTTGACCCCTTCTGCCGGGCAACATACACAAGGCAATCGCTACATATATTGAACGAGTAGCTGTCAACCTCTTTGATAATTTCCCAACAAAGTTTTGATGAATTTTCTTTAGCCGGACATTTCTGCTGTTCATCACATTTCATAACTTCCCAGCATGGCCAATCAGAGCGAAGCGACATAGTAATGCCTCCTTACAAAAATAAAACTCATTATAATATATAAACTCACCGCTATACAGCAGTTCGTAAGAATCAAATATCCATTTTGGTAAGTTTTTTTACCTGCAGATAAAAACGTTAATCTATTTTGGTGAAAGAAGCAAGAGCTCTCTCCAGCTCCTCTTTTCCCTGTCCAGTTTTGGCTGAAAATATAATACGTTGAGTCCTGTCTATAGTGTGTCCGGCATCCAAGGCTAACGCATTTTTATCCCTTGTGTTACTAGATAATTTATCTGCCTTGGTATACACCGGCAGACAAGGGATGCCCTTTTGTTTCAACCAGGAAATAAGCTGACTGTCCTGGACCTTGGCGCCATGCCGTATGTCCATGATAACTACGACACAACAGAGTGTTTCCCGGGTCTCGAGATAACTGGTGATCAAAGACTGCCATCCATCCTGCATCCCCTTGGACACATGGGCGAAACCATACCCTGGAAGATCGACAAAATAGGCAGAACCTGCAAGATCAAAAAAATTCAGCCCCTGTGTTTTTCCTGGCCGACCACTGACCTTTACCAGTCCTTTTCTGCCCACCAGTTTATTAATAAGTGAAGATTTACCCACATTGGATCTTCCGGCGAAGGCAATTTCAGGCACCCCGGGGGGAGGCAGTTGGTTGAGGTTATGAACACTCAGTAAAAATTTAATATCTACAAATTTCATATGACCTTACTGAGTTGGTATTCAATGATTCCTTCTGCCCCATTTTTGGTCAGCATTGGAATTAAATCTCGAACGACATCTTCTGAGACCACTGTTTCGACTGAAAACCAGTTCGTATTATAAAGCGTGGCAACGGTTGGTGCATTCAAACTTGGCAATAAAGCAATAATCGTCTCAAGTTTAGCCTCGGGAACATTCATTTTAATTCCCACAATCCTGTCAGCATTGAGAGATCCCTGCAACATCATGGAAATATTTTCCATCTTTTCTCTTTTCCAGGTGTCTTTCCAGGCATCTTTATTGGCTATAAACTGGGTATTGGATTCCATAAGTTCATAGATAATCCTTAACCCATGGGCTCTGATAGTAGATTCAGTTTCCGTAACTTCGACAATGGCATCTGCCAGCCCGGAGACAACCTTTGCCTCTGTTGCCCCCCAGGAAAATTCAATATCTACATTAATCTTTTTTTCTGCAAAGAAACATTTTGTCACATTCACAAGTTCTGTAGATATTTTTTTTCCTTCAAGATCTTCAATACAGGTAATATCGGAATCACCACTAACCGCAATCACCCATCGAGTTGGTCTCCGGCTCACCTTGGAGTACACCAGATCACTTACCAGAATAGCCTCTGACTGATTCTCCATGGTCCAATCTTTTCCTGTGATTCCCGCATCGAGTATTCCCGACTCAACATAGCGGGACATTTCCTGTGGACGACAAATGGAACAGACAAGTTCCGGGTCATCAATCTCTGGAAAATAATTTCTTGATTTTGGCTTAATGAGCCATCCTGCTTTTTCAAACAATTCAATAGTTGCCTTCTCAAGACTTCCCTTGGGCAGGCCAAGCTTCAGCTGTGTCATATTTTCTCCACCAAATTGGTTCGTTCAATAAAGATAAACTCGTAAAAACTTCGATTTCCGATGGATAAGTATTTATGCCCGGTAGTTAGGGTGAAAAGCTTCATATTGGAAGCGTGCAATTTTTCTATCATTTCGGCGTACATTTCGGCGTACATATGGTACGTCGTAATGATAGAAAAATTGTAACAACGAACAAGATGAAGAGTTTTCACCCGGAAAAAGGGTACTCTTTTCAGTCCTCCCTTGAGGGGGATAAATACGACGCCATCAAGACTTGCCAAATATTATTTTTTTCCATACACAACAGCAGGATCAAAAATTCTTTCTCCAACCGTCTGCAGTGTATCTTTTTCAACCCGGCGAAAGAAGCAGGAAGCATACCCTTTATGGCAGGCAGCTCCTCCTAACTGTTTCACCTTAAAAACAACAGTATCCTGGTCACAATCAATCAGAATCTCACGAATCAACTGCACATGTCCTGAAGATTCACCTTTAAGCCATAATTGCTGCCGCGATCTGCTCCAGTAATGGGCCTTACCTGTAAGCAGTGTTTGTTCCCAGGACTCTTTATTAATATAGGCCAGCATCAGCACAGCACCACTATCAGCGTCCTGGACAATGGCTGGTAACAATCCTTCCGTATTCTTTGCAAAATCCAGTTCTATCATCAGTTTTTTTCCTGCGGAGCTTTTTTCTTTTGACGCTCCTGTTCCCTTTTTCGCTCTTTTTCAAGGTAAAGGATTATACAGGCGGTTCTGGTTGGACAGTAATCATCAGGATGTCGACACTCGGCATCTTCAGATTCCATCGATTCTTTAAATTTTTCACATATCAGCTTCACATCTCACTCCATTGATTCTGTAAAAGACACATTATATGAACATTAACCATGTAACCGTATGAAACCATATGAAACCGCCCAATGTATGACTGTATAGGGATTTTGTCAAGAAACAGCTTTCATTGAAGGCAAAGAAGCATTGATTGAGATAAGGCTTCGAGGAGTGTCTGCAGGTCGCACCATTACGGCTATTGAAAATTTGAGGAAAAGTCGATTAACCATTTCACACGTAAATATACAACAATATATTGTATGGTATCAGCTAATTAGTTATCATATTAACGGCTTTCACCTCACGAAAAACAACCATTTGGAACAATCTAAGATCCCTTCAATGATTGCCAAACTCAAAATGATGGTTTAGGTTATTGCAGGCTTAATAAAAAGATCCATCACACAAACGTTTATTCAAACCCGTCACCATATATAGAGCACAGGTTATTCACATGAAACAGGTAGAAAAGAACGATACCGTAAAAGTTGCACTGGTCGGAACACTGGACAATGAAACAGTTTTTGAAGTCGTGGAAGAATCATCCCCCAGGGTTTTTGTCTTGAAGGAAGATTCTACCCCCAAACCAATAAAGCACGTTCTTCTTGGAATGCGTGAAGGAGAGATGCGCAAGGTACGGTTGGAACCTGAAGAAGGGGAATTTGGTATCCGGCGTGGAGACCTCCTCCATGAAATCCCAATAAAACAGTTTACCAGTAAAATTGAACCAAAAGTTGGCCTTATCCTTTCCATGAATGTTGAAAGTAACGGGGTCACCCATCAGATTCCCGCAACCATCGTTGAACTTAAACCTGAGAGTGTAATGATAGATTACAATCACCCACTGGCCGGACATCCACTTAATTACAACATCACCGTGATTGAAATCTGCAGGGACTGATTCCTCCTTGAATGAAAAAGGGTACAACGTATCACTGTAAATTTTTGCTTGAAAAGGGTCATACTTCATCTCACATCCGTGAACATGAGGCACGACAGCATTATAACCGGCGGGGTTTAGGATTGCGACACGCTAGCTTCCAGTATTCAGAATAAAATAACCCAACATGCTAAAATAGTTGGCAAACAAGATGGTTTTTATGATATCATCCCGTATGTTTTCAGCAATTTGTTAGCTTTATTTTTCTGTCCCATAAAAGAGATACCAGCATGCAAAATCAGTATCCGCACGGCCAAAAGGTACAAAAAACATTTGTAAAAACGAACGACACTGCCTCAATTCGATGCCCGAATTGCGACCTCATCAAAAACATTTCCGTCAGTAAGTTCCGAACCAGCAGGCACACCTTTAAAATTAGATGCAGCTGCAGCCATGTCTTCGTTGTGTCCCTTGATTTTCGCAGACATTACCGAAAACCGACAGAATTGATTGGTACCTACACTGTCATTGTACCCGCCAACAATGGTGGCGGAACCATGCAAGTCAATAACATCTCACGGAGTGGAATCGACTTTTCCGTTTCCGGTCTCCACAACATACAGGTGGGCCAGCAGATAGTTATAACCTTCAGGCTCGATAATAAAAAAGAAACAGAAATAAATAAACAGGTTATTGTTCGTCGTGTCCGGAACAACAAAATCGGATGCGAATTCACTGAACAGATGCAAATCGGTAAGGATCTCGGTTTTTACCTCAGGCCATAATCGCTTAATGTTGAAGAATTTTCCCCATCATTTCCTGAGCCTTTTCCAGAAAAGGTCTCAATGTGACAGGGTCTAAGGCGCTGACGACAATCCCTTCCCGCGCTACATCCGCAAGCAGCAGTTCATCCCCCATCACCCTGTCTGACTTATTAAAGAGTTTCAAGCAGGGAATTATGTCAAGATGAAGCTCACGCAGTAATTCTTCCACGACCTTCATTTGGTCGCGAAAACAGGGATTGGACAGATCAATCACATGGACAAGGAGATCGGCTTCTTCAAGCTCTTCCAGGGTCGCCTTGAACGCCTGAAGCAGGTCAGTTGGCAGATGGCGGATAAAACCGACAGTGTCGGTAAGGATCACTTCCATATCCCTTGGGAAGCGTAGACGACGACTGGTTGGGTCAAGAGTAGCGAAGAGCTTGTCTTCAGCCACTATATCGCTTTGAGTCAGAGTATTTAAAAGGGTGGATTTCCCGGCATTGGTGTAACCAACAAGGGAAAGAACCGGCAGATCTTTTTTTCTTCGCCTGGACCTGCGCCGAAACCTTTCTTTACTTACTTTCTTGAGTTCCTGACCAAGCCTTGCCAATCGATCATTGATACGCCGTCTATCAATCTCAAGTTTTGTTTCCCCCGGGCCTCTTGCTCCTATTCCACCAGTGAGACGCGACAGGGCGTCATCACGGGAAGAAAGCCTGGGCAGCAGATATTTCAACTGCGCCATTTCAATCTGCAGCTTACCTTCTCTACTGAGTGCCCGGTGGGCAAAAATATCCAGGATCAACTGGGTTCTGTCGATAACCCGCAACTCACTGTGATTGGTAATAGATCGAATCTGGGAAGGATTAAGTTCCTGATCAAAAATCAGAAGGTTGGCGTTCAGCTGCAAAGCCTTGATCATAATATCGGCGAGCTTGCCTTTACCAAGAATAAAACGGGGGTTGATCTTGCGCCGCTGTTGAACCACACTGTCCAGAACCACAACATTGTCAGATCCGGCCAACTCTGTGAGCTCGCGCATGGATTCCTGGGCCTGTATCTTTGATTGACTTGAGACACTAACCAGAATGGCTCTGTCCTGAGAGCTGTCAACGTCTCTTGCACCGGCTTTCCTGGTAAATTCCCCTTCAAGGGCATGAATGAATTCTTCAAAAGAATCATATTGGTTAGCAGGATGGACAGGAGGAAGAAAGGTCCAGTTTTTCCCGGCACGGGAATCGGGGAGAAGGTGGACAGAGTAGAGTTTCTCTGGAAGTCCATCATCGGTCACTTTTAAAACAGAAAGCAGATCAAGTCGTAGAAAAAGAAGATCCATAAGATCCTCATCGCTGATCTCCTCGCCGGCGAGGTGGGTGTGAATAAGGCGTAGGCCTTTCAACCTCCCCTTGCTCCGGATATGGGAAAGCTGTGGTATCATGATTCCACGAAAGTCACCGACGATGACCGCTTCCACCTCGCCGGATCGATGGAGCAATATGCCTATCTGACGATTAAGTTCGGAAGACAATTCGCAAAGGGAGCGGGCCATTTCAGGACCAATCACCTGATCCCTGCGTCCACGTTTACCTGCCAGGCGCTCCAACAGCTTGAGTTGATTTTTTTTCAGCCCGCTGATATTGCCACTTACGAGTCCTATAATGTCACCATACGATCAACAAGGGAGATAAAAAAAGTAGACGGCTTGCAAACAACTACCAATAGATGTTGATTCAATCTTCTGACTTTTTTTAACTTTCGAGATATTTTTTTATGGATACGGCTATGGTCTCAAACACCTTGCGAAAAATATCTTCATCACGTTCAAGTAAGGTTACCCTGAATCCCTGCAAGTCTGTAGCGAAGGAGCTAAGCGGGACAACACAGACACCGCTGGCACCAAGCAGATAATAGACAAAACGTTTATCTACATTCGTGCCCTCAGGGCTCACCAGGGATTCAACCATTTCCCGAACTTCATTATTATCGATGGGCAGTATCTGATCATGAGTAAGTGCCCCATCTTCGAAACAGACACTCATATAAAAGGCGCCATTGGGACGATTCACCAACACCCCTTTTAGATCTTTCAGACAGTCATAGGCAATATTGGAAAATTTTTCATAACGACTGATCCGTTCTTCCAGATATTCTTTGTATTTCGGGTGCTGCACCACTTGCGGATATACTGTCTGGGGAAGAGTCGTGGAACACACCTCCACCATTTTGGCGTTGAGGATGGATTGAATATACTTGGCAAACATGGGATCTTTATCGCCATTATAGACCTCTATCCAGCCGCAGCGAGAGCCGGGCCACGGCATCTCTTTTGATATACCACGCATGGCAATCGCCGGCACATCCCCTATCACATCGGAAAGGGGTGAGGTGGAGGTCCCATTGTAGACAATGTGATGATACACCTCGTCACAAACAATAAAGAGGTCATAGCGCCTGGCCAACTCAACAATGGATTTCAGAATGTGAGTAGGATACACTGCGCCAGTAGGATTATCCGGATTAATGATCAGAATTCCAGCCACTGCCGGATTGTACTTAATGGATTTTTCAAGGTCATCAAGGTCAGGGTACCAGTGATGGTTGGGATCCAGGATGTAGGTCAGGGGTTTATCACCGGCATGGGCTGCTTCCGCTGAAGAGTGTGTAGTATAACTTGGTGTCGGTACCAGTACCCGGGCTGTTCTCTTCAGAAACCCAAAAATCTTGGAGATAGCATCACCCAGACCATTAAAAAAGAGGATATCTTCCGCATCGATCTGCGCCCCCCCCCTTTTATTGGTTTCCGCAGCAATGTATTCACGGGTACTCAACACACCTTTGGTGGGACAATACCCATATGTGCTGTTCTGCATGACTGCATCAGAGACAATCTCCTTCATCCAGAGAGGAATCTCTTCTCCTTTCATGATAGGATCGCCTATATTTTCCCAATTGGTGGTGCGCCCAAGCTTCTGCAGCTTCATGCCCACGTTGACGATATTACGAATCTCGTATGTCAACTCACCTGCCCCTATATGGACTATATCTGTCCTCATTTTATGTACTCCATTTCATTACATATAGTAGACGGAAGGTATTTAGGCTGAAGACTGAAGTAAAAATTAACTTCTTTATTTTCAATCTTTATCCTTCTGCTCTTAATCCTTAATCTTTAATCCTTAATCTTCAGCCTTCGCTCCTTCATCCTTCCGCCTGGTACAGCGTAAACCTTAATGTGCCGTTTTGGGTTCGTCCGTTATACCCGAGTGCTCCCTGCTTAAAACATACTGGGACAAGCGTTATCGGGTATGCAGGAATTTAGCTACGCTCTGGATCCCCGATTACTCCCTCGAGGATGACTTCGATGAGAAGATATAAGCCTTACAGTGTCCTAGGAGGCTGTCCGAGAACAGCAATTTTTTCTCAGATTGAGGCATTTGGAAAAGTGCATTCTCGGACATCCTCCTAGTCAATTACCATAGCCACCAACCAGAGTCAACAAGACGTGACAGTTGTCATGCAATTGTCATTATTCATCATATTTCTGCAGTTTGTTCTGGAGGGTCTTGCGGGTAATACCTAGTCTTCTGGCAGCCTCACTTTTGTTCCCTTCGGTTTCTTCCAGGGTTTTAAGAATCAATTTTTTTTCCTGAGCCTGGAGGGATGAAGAGTCACTCATCTCTTCTTCATCCTTGTGACCCTGTTTTTGGATGGGCAGAGGAAGACTTTTCTCGGTAAGATACTCACCGCGCATGAGAATAACTCCTCGCTCAATGGCATTTTCAAGCTCTCGAACATTCCCGGGCCAGGAATATGAGGTGAGTAGCTTCAAACATTCAGGTGTTAATCCAGACACTTCCCTCCTGTTTTTCTCCGAAAACTTTCCAACGAAATGATCTATAAGAAGTGGAATATCAGCTCTCCGTTCACGAAGAGGCGGTACGGTAACAGTCACCACATTCAATCTGTAGTAGAGATCTTCCCGGAAATTACCTGCCCTTACCTCTTCCTCAAGGTCGCGATTTGTTGCAGCAATGATCCTGGCATCTGTATGGATGGTCTCTTGGCCACCAACACGTTGCAGCTCCTGCTCCTGGAGTACCCTTAACATTTTCACCTGCATAGCCTGGGAGGTCTCTCCGATTTCATCAAGAAACAGGGTTCCACCGGCTGCCTGGACAAATTTACCGTCATGCTGTTTATCTGCTCCGGTGAACGCCCCTTTTTCATGTCCAAACAATTCAGATTCAAGCAGGGTCTCAGCAAGGGCAGCACAGTTGACCTTTACAAAAGGACCATTTGCTCTTGCACTGTTGCGGTGTAGTTCCGCTGCCACCAACTCCTTTCCGGTACCGGATTCTCCTGTAATAAGAACAGTAGCCTCTGTGGGAGCAACATAAGAAATCATTTCAAGCAGCTCTTGCATGGAAGAAGCGTTACCAAGGATGGCTGAAGAAATTTTTTCAGGATTTGTATTTATAACCTCTTGCCTACGTTCCTCTACCTGTTTTCTATCCACTGCCCGTTCAAGAGTCAAACGCAAGCGGTCAAAATCCAGAGGTTTGGTCAGATAATCATAGGCACCATGTTTAATCGCCTCAACCGCTGCATCCACTGAAGAATAGGCGGTCATGATAATTACCGGCAAAGCAGGGTACGCATCATGAATTCTGCTGAATGCCTCCATACCATCCATTCTCGCCATGCGCACATCCATCAACACCGCATCGTATTGATAATTTTCCACGGCATCAACTGCGGTTTTTCCATCATCCGCCTCCACACATCGCCACCCCCATTCCTTGAACATGGAACAGAGCATATAGCGATGCACCTGCTCATCATCAACAACCAGAATGGTAACCTGTTTTGCCACGATAATTCTCCTGTAATTACAGTGTGTATTCATTCACCAACAAAGCAAAGCGAATGCTCGTCATAACGTCATAAACCCGGTACAGTAACAGTTGATAAACTCGTAAAAACTTCGATTTCCGATGGATAAGTAAAATTTCACCTTAACTTATTAAGGGCCCAGGCTATATTTTGCCCTAAGACCTTCATGGTATTCATCCCTTCTTCGTCGTTTGCAACTTCTTCTTTTTCCCGGCCCATACCGATATTCCAATAATTCGAACCAATCACAATCATCTGCCCGATTAAAAAAAAATGATTCATCGTATCAAACACATGTATTGCCCCGGCACGTCGTGCAGCCACTACGGCAGCACCAAGTTTTCGCTTAAACATGTCGTCATTGGCACGACTGACCATACCACAGCGATCCATCAGGGCCTTCATTTCAGTAGAGACATCTGCAAAATAGGTGGGTGAACCAAGAAGGATGGCATCCGCCTCCTTCATCTTCTCAAGACAGTCATTGATACAGTCTTTTTCCACAGCACAGCGACCATCTTTACGTTTAAAACATTCATAACAGGCAATACAGCCACGAACTTCCTTTCCGGCAAGTTGTACAAGCTCTGTTTCCACTCCAGCATTTTCTAGCTCTGCCAGGGTAGTCTTTAACAGCAAAGCTGTATTCCCTTCTTTTCTGGCACTTCCGCTAAAGGCGACTACTTTCATGTTTTTCTCGCTCCAATTATTTACAAGGTTTCATTTAAAGTTTACGCTTTTCGTAGCACTTCAACTCCATATTTATTTTATACTGTATTTGGATGAAATTTTCCTGAAAAAGCTGCTCGTAAGGTATAATTTTAACCAGTAAGCTACTATAACGTCACTACAGGCATCCCCTGTCCTTATAAAGAGCCTGAAACTGTTTCTTGCCATTAGAAAAAAACAATGGCATAGTAGGTACCACACCGTATCACTATTCTGTCAGGAGAACATGCCCATGAAATTTGAAACAGCAGCACTCCATTGCGGCCAGCAAGTTGACCAGGGAACTCTTTCCCGGGCTGTACCTATTTACAGGACAACCGCCTATCTTTTCAAAGACACCGAACACGCAGCTAACCTGTTCAGTCTCAAAGAGCTTGGTAATATTTACACCCGAATCGGCAACCCGACCCAGGCAGTCCTTGAGGAACGACTGGCCATGCTCGAAGGTGGCACTGCTTCCCTCGCTCTTGCTTCCGGCACCTCAGCAATATTCTACAGTATCATTAATATCTGCGAGGCAGGTGACGAAGTGGTGGCAGCAAACAACCTGTATGGCGGCACCTATTCTCAGTTTGATTCTATTCTGCCTCAGCTTGGGATCAAGGTCAATCTTGTTGCCCCTAACGATCCTGACAATTTCAGGGCTGCAATCAATGAAAAGACAAGGGCCCTCTACTGTGAAACCATTGGTAATCCAGGCCTCACCATGACCGACATTGAGGCGGTTGCCAGAATTGGACAGGAATTCAACTTGCCGTTGATCGTGGATTCGACTTTTACCCCCCCCTGCCTTTTTCGCCCCCTGGAGCATGGAGCTGATATTGTTATCCACTCTCTAACCAAATGGATAGGGGGGCATGGCACTGTACTTGGCGGAATTGTTACTGATGGTGGAACTTTTGACTGGAGCGATCCCAAGTTCACACTCTTTAACCAACCGGACCATTCCTACCATGGCCTCCGCTACGCCCATGATCTTGGAGAGATGAATAAAATCGCCTTTGTCTTGCGCATGCGCCTTGTACCACTACGCAATCTTGGGGCCTGTATTTCCCCGGATAATTGCTGGGCATTTCTTCAGGGTCTTGAAACCCTCAGCCTAAGGATGGAACGGCATTCTGAAAACGGAATGGCAGTGGCTGAATATCTGCAGAAACATCCGCATGTTGATTGGGTCAGCTACCCCGGATTGAGTGACTCTAATAACCATGAACTGGCTGCACGCTATCTGAAAAACGGTTTTGGCGGTATGGTTGCTTTTGGGGTCAAAGGAGGTATGGCTGCCGGGAAGAATTTTATCGAATCCCTTCAGCTTTTTTCTCACCTTGCCAACGTCGGTGATGCCAAGTCTCTTGCTATTCATCCAGCATCTACCACCCACTCCCAGCTTTCACCGGAACAGTTGCAGGATGCCGGTATTTCAAATTCCATGATCAGGCTCTCAGTTGGAATTGAACACATCGATGACATCATTGGTGACCTTGAACAGGCCTTAGATTCAGCTGAGAGTTAAGTGTTGAAAGTTGAGAAACATTATTTCACCTTTGGGGCCTCACCCCATGAACAGAAGCTGGAAAGCGGCCTTACACTTGGTCCGGTTACCATCGCCTATGAAACATTTGGCAACCTGAACCTGAACAAAGATAACGCGATTCTTATCTGTCATGCCTTTACCGGCGACTCCCATGTGGCCGGTGTTTATGAGGATGATCCACCGGAAACCCCACCAGGTTGGTGGAATTTTATGGTTGGTCCTGGTAAGGGAATTGACACCGACCGCTACTTTGTCATCTGTTGCAACATCCTTGGCAGTTGTGTCGGTTCCACCGGCCCCTCTTCCATCAATCCCGCTACAAATAAGCCCTATGGCCTGGATTTTCCAATGGTCACCATTGGTGACATGGTGGACGCCCAAAAAAAGGTCCTTGATTCTCTTGGAATCACGAGTCTTCACTCTGTCATTGGGGGTTCAATCGGTGGAATGCAGGTTCTGGAATGGTGCGTCAGATATCCCGGGATGGTACGTTCTGCAATACCTATAGCTACAACTATGCGCCATTCAGCCCTGGCAATCGCCTTTAATGAAGTAGCCAGGCAAGCCATTATGGCGGACCCAAAATGGAACAAGGGTGACTATTATCATGGGTCCGGCCCGGAGCTGGGTCTTGCAGTTGCACGGATGGTAGGCCATGTCACCTACCTATCGGATGAGGCCATGCGCCGTAAATTCGGCCGTAAGCTCCAGGATAAAGAAGATTTTTCCTTTAACTTTGGTGGAGACTTTCAGGTAGAGAGCTATCTCCGTTATCAGGGGGCAAAATTCGTTAAACGTTTTGACGCAAACTCTGTCCTCTATATAACCAAGGCCGCTGACTACTTTGACCTGACAGACAAGGTTAACACCGAAGAAAGCCTCCATGATCTTTCCGGCAGTCGCTCTAAATTTCTGGTGATCTCCTACACCTCAGACTGGCTCTATCCCACTTATCAGGCCAGAGAACTGATTCAGGCACTCAAACGAACAGGTCAGGACGTCAGTTTTTGTGAGATTGAGGCAGACTGCGGACACGATGCCTTTCTTATCCAGGACAACCGTCTGACCAAACTTATCAAAGGATTTTTAAATGGCCTCACAAGTGGCTGATCAATTACGCTTTGACCTTGCAGTCATCGCCTCATGGATCGAACCTGGGGCGCGTGTCCTTGACCTTGGCTGTGGCCATGGCGACCTCCTTGCCTGGCTCAAAACACATAAACAGATAGTTGGGACCGGCGTAGAACAGGACAAAGAAAAAGCTGCGGCCTGTATCAGTCGTGGACTCACTGTTTTACAGGGAGACCTGAAAGACGAAGTAAGTGATTATCTGGATGCAAGCTTTGACGTGGTCATTCTCAGCCAGACTCTGCAGCAGGTTTACCAGCCGGACGTTCTTCTAAGATCGTTATCTCGGATCGGCAGACAGGTAATCGTCAGTTTTCCAAATTTCAGCCACTACAGCATCCGCTTGCAGCTCCTGTTTAAAGGACAGGCACCAAAAAGCCCCCAGCTTCCCTTCTCTTGGTATGACACGCCAAACATTAGAGTAATTACCCTGGCTGACTTTAGGAAATTTTCCAAAGAGGTGGGCTATACCATAGTTAAAGAATGTGCCATAAATACGCATGATCAAGATAGAAAAGGAAAGATTGTAACCCGTTTTTCCAACCTTCTTGCCACCTATGGAATATTCCTTATTGAAAATAGGGAAGTATTATAATTGATAAACTCGTATTTATGCCCGAAGTTTGGGTGAAAACCTCAAACCTAGGATGGCTAAGTAAAAAGCTCCATATGCGAGGCGCGTATTTTTTATTTAATTTCGGCGTACTAAGGTACGTCGAAATTAAATAAAAAATGCAGCAACGAAGCAGATGGAGAGTT
>JAIPEF010000045.1 GCA_021737265.1 Desulfocapsa sp.
GTCCGAGAATAGACATTTTTTCTCAAATCGAGGCATCTGTGAAAAATAAGCACAGGCATATACATAATATTCCGAGCATTATTTTTCACAAGCAACGAAGAGTTGGGGAAAAAGGGCATTTTCGGTCAGGCTCCTAGAGAGAATCCTCAGAAAAAGAGAAGAGCCGCCGGCCATTTTCTGCTTCCGGAAGCGGTCGCTCTCTTCCATTGAGACGGAGAGTGGCACCGATGTCTTCCGGCATATCAAGAAGGATCGTCTTTTGCGCATCCCAATAAAGAGTCTTACCCGAAGTAAAGTTTTTCTCGATGAGAAGGCCATCATCAATGGTGACGTTGAGAGTACCGTCACTGGTAAAATCAATCTCCAGATGGTAGGGGGGGGCTGCTTTTTCTGTTGGCGACTCAGCCATACCCTGTTTCACTGTTGCTCCATCGCTGTCTGAAGACAGAGTGTTCTGTTCAGTTTTGAGGGAGGGGTCATCCTTGATTAATTCAGGACTGGAAACTGCGGAGGACTGGATTTCATGCAGTGCCGGTTCTTCAACATTGGGGACGGTGCTCAATTGGTTGCTGAGATACGTTATCGGATTCCAGTTAAAATACCAGCATACTCCAATAATTACAGTAAAGCAGATCAGGAGAAGCGTCATGGCCTGGCTGACGGCCGGAGAAACAGCAGCCGGCTCTGCATAGGCGCTGAAGTGCCTGCTTTTCTTTATTGGTGGCCTGGCCTGCCTTTGAGACCTTTGAGATGGTTGTCCTCTACTTTCTTGATAGCGCGTAAGAATTTTCTTGGGATCAAGGTTAAGAAAATCAGCATACATGGAGTAAAAACCACGGCAGAACGCCTCGGCAGGCATGCGCTCGTAATTGTCTTCTTCGATGGCTCTTAATATCGGTAGAGAGATCTTTGTGACCTCGGCTACATCTTCAAGCGAGGCGTCCATTTTTTCGCGATGGTCACGGAGGAAGGCACCAAGTGCTTGGGTTTCTCCAGCCGTGTCTTCTTGAGACATTATAGTCACCTTAGAGCTTTTTAATATATGCTTCTTCCTTGATATTGTCGACCCATTCGTCAAACGCCCCCTTGAGTTCCTGTTCATAGAGTTTGTTTCTAATCTCTTCTTTCACCGATTCAAAAGAGGCCTGGACCACGATCTGCCCATCCTGGCTTGCGAGAACTTTGAAAAACTGATAGCCGGATGGTGTCTCAATCACTTCGCTGACTTCACCGGGTGCGAGTTTTAAGATCGCATCCTGCATATAGGGGGCCATGTCATCTTTCTGGAAGACACCCAGATCTCCGCCATCAGCGGCAGAGGGCAGGTCGGAAAATTTCTGGGCCAGGGTGCGAAAATCCTGGCCATCAACAACAAGGGCATGTACCCGTTCCGCCCGTTTTTTCGCATCCATTTTCTCGGCATATCTTGCAGGTGCAGATCCACTGGCAGCAGAGTCTTTGCCCCAGCTGAACCCCATCTGCATGAGATAATATCCACCGCCGGCCACATGCTTTGTGTAATGTGTATCATAGTAGTCAAGAATCATATCATCGGTGATTATGATCTTGGAACGAATTTCATAATTAACCAGCTTGGACTGCAGGATCTGGTTACGCAGGGTGTCGAGATAGGCAAAATAGCTCATTCCCATCTGGGCAAGCTGGGCATCCAGCATTTCCCTGCTTATGTTATTAGAGATAAGCATCTGTTCTGCTGCAGCTTCCAGTTCCGCATCAGAAACGCTTACCATCTGTTTTTCTGCTTCCTGGTCGATCAGTTTTTTGTCAATCAGATTATCCAGGACTTCTTCCCTGGCGCGACGGAGTGCCTCTTCAACCTGGGCAGGAGGGGCCTCTTCAGTGATTTTTTTGAAAAAGTCCTTTCCCTTTTCATTCACTTCAGACATGGTGATAACATCATCATTAACAACTGCTACGATTCTATCAACGAGTTGAGCGGCATAGAGCATGGATGGCATCGATATGCAGAAAAGGAGGCTAATAACAATAAACGACAGGCTGTGAATATGAAGACATTTGTTCATGGGAAGGTCTTATTTGTTCATGGGAACGAAAGAGCACCAAGGGGTACCCACTGTAAAAGTAGTGACACTTTACCATAAAATATTTTTCTGGACAGCATTTAGCGATAATTTTTTTGAATTGGAGTCTAATTCAGTTCCAAGCAGTAAGATATTTCCTCGCTACCTTCCAACCTATTATCCTGTCGCAATACCGATTAGCAGGAAACAGATCGGGATCCTTTTTCCTATCCCCCTAAAGAAAGGAAGATGCAGGGGGAGAGAGTTTTTAAGGCTTAAAAGAAAAGAAATAATAATCAGATTACCGGAAAGATAGTGCATTGCAGGTTGACTTTCTTAGAGGATGGCATATTTTGATATTGACCTGTATAAAAATTAATTTCTTTGAAAAGAGGCGTCATTCCATCATCTCAAAAAAAAATGATGTGTTAATATGGTGGGATTAATCGATTTTTTATTGGGCAGGTACGTGTCTTGAACCTTGAGGGGCGAGAGTATCTCCTTATACTCTTTTGTGTTCCCTTCGAGGGGAATAAAGGCAACGGAAATCACAAAGACACTAAAAGAATTTAACCCATAAAGAGGATTCCACCAATGACATACCTTAACTTTTCCCGTTATCTGGGACTATTATTTGCAGGTTTTTTAATGTTAATGCTTTTTGTGCAACCTGCTTCGGCCATATCTCAGATGCCCTCTTTTGTCCTTACTGACGCAGTGAGCGGGGATAGTATAGACAGCAAGCAATTTGCCGGAAAAACCCTTCTTATAACCTTTTTTGCCACCTGGTGCCCTCCCTGCATGCAGGAGATCCCTGACTTGATCGATCTGCAGAGTAACTATGCAAGTAAAGGGTTCTCTGTGGTGGCGCTTTCCATGGATCAGGGTGGAGTGGGTGTAGTGAGAAAGCTGGTCGAAAAGCATTCCATTAATTATCCGGTGCTTATGGCGGATGACTCAACGGCTAGAGATTTTGGTGGTGTGCCTGGTATTCCCTTCTCGTTCCTGGTGAACAAAAAGGGGCAGCTGGTAAAGAAATATCCCGGGTATGTTCCCCATGTAGTGCTGGAGAGAGATATAAAAAATGTAATGAATTAGCATTCAATTTTTATGAATTATGGTTGACAACTGTCAGGCAGCTTTTTATACTGGCAGACTGAATCGTATATTACAGTTTGCCGCCGGAATCGTTCCGGAAAACTTTAACAACATGTTATATGAGGAGAAGACAATGAAAAAAGGGATCGTATCTATTGTATTGGCTCTGACTTTTGCAGTTACTTCTATAGCTTTTGCTGCTAGTCAAAAGTGTACCGTTGATTCAGTTGACGGCGACAAAGTAACCATGACCTGCAAGGACAACAAGCTGAAAGCAGGTGATGATGTAAAAGTTAAAGCTAAAAAGAAAGGTGGTGCTGCCATCGAGGGTTGCTAATTGACATAACCCTGTTTTTTAGTTAGCTTATTAAGGCCGATTGATACTTAGGTATTAATCGGCCTTTTTTGTTTACAAGTGGTTGCAAGCACTATAGCTTTGGCTAATTTTCCCCTCCCGTATAGCTTTACTATTACGAAAGAGAAAAATTAGCCAAATCTACAGCACTTGCAAGCACTTGTGTTGTTTTTTTTAGATACTGAAAAGAAAGAAATTTTGGAAATCATCAAGGCAATACTACTGGGGGCTGTGCAGGGACTGACAGAGTTCCTTCCCATCTCAAGCTCCGGGCATCTTGTGCTGGGTTCTAAACTGCTTAATTTTCATGGGCAGGGACTCGCCTTTGATGTTTTTGTCCACTTCGGCACTCTTTTTTCGGTCTGTATAGTCTTTCGTCATGAGCTTGCCGCCATGCTGGTGGCCCCTGTTGCTGTCTTCCGGGGGCATGCGGATGAGGAATTGACCCGTTTTTTTTACTGGGATATCTATGTGGTGATGGCCACTCTGCCGGCTGTGGCTGCCGGATTGTTGTTGAAGAGTTCAATCGATGGAATTTTTTCCAACATTTTGCTGGTTTATTGTATGCTATTTGTTACCGGACTGATTATGATAGCAACTCCCCATCTGCAAGAGAGGGCGGTGAGGCTGAACTGTCCCCGGGCCTTGCTTATCGGCTGTGCTCAGGCCATGGCGATTTTTCCCGGGCTTTCCCGGTCGGGGGCCACAATTTTTACGGGAATGTTTTTGGGGTTGAACCGGGAAACCGTGGCCAGATTTTCCTTTATTATGTCAATCCCGGCAATTCTGGGTGCAGTGATTCTCCAGTCACGAGACCTGATGGATAATCCTCCTGACTCTGGCAGCGTGCTGGCCATTGGAGCCGGAACGTTAGCTTCTGCAATCTGCGGCTATTTTGCTATCATTCTTCTTTTGAATGTTATCCGCAGAAATAAACTGCAATATTTCGGCTATTACTGCCTGCTTCTTGCTTCCGGCGGGCTCCTTTACACTTTTGTCAGCAGTTAGCAGCAAGGATTGGTTTTATAATTATTATGGATATCAGAACATTACCCGAAGAAGAACGTGATATTTATAACCGCATCCGTGCGAAATATAAATTGACATTTGACAAGCTGAAAGTACAGGATCAGACTATCCGTCTGCTGAAAGTTGCTGATATTGAAGAGTTTCTTGATGGTAAAGATCCTTTCGCCAATGTAACGGAATTTCCATTCTGGGTGAAGCTCTGGGAGGCGGCCATGATTCTCTCCTATGTCCTTGCATCACTTCCCGAGCCCAAGGGGAAGACCCTTCTTGAGGTTGGGGCAGGTCTGGGTGCTCCCGGTATTACAGCCGCCGCCTGTGGTTTTGATGTGACCCTGTCCGATTATGAGGAGATCATCATGGATTTTCAGAAGGTGAGTGTTGCCGCCTCAGGGCTCAGTAATGTACACTGTGTTCACCTGGACTGGTTAAAACCACCGGAGATGGAACCTTTTGATGTTTTGGCAGCTGCCGAAGTACTCTTTCGGGAGGAATTTTTTGATCCGCTCCTTGATGTGTTCAGGAAGTATCTGAAACCCGGTGGCTCTATCTTCCTGGCCCATGACGCACGGCGAAAGTGTCTACCCCTTTTTATGGAACGGGCGAAAAACGAGTATACCATTGCCGGTAAAAAACAGACAATCCACAAGGATGGTCAGGAGATCACTATAATTGTCAATCGGCTACAGAAAAAGGACTAGCTGGAACTTCTCATGTCACTCTACCCGGTAAATCTTGACATCCGTAATCAACTCTGTCTGGTTATTGGTGGTGGAGATGTGGCAAGTCGTAAAGTGGAGTCGCTTCTCTCCTGTGGTGCAGTTATTCGGGTTGTCAGCCCTGAGGCTGGAGAAAGAATTGTCGAGCTGGCCCATGCCGGTCTTTTGGAGTGGCAGCAAAGAACGTATGTGGTGGGGGATTTACAGGGGGCAAAGCTTGTTTTTGCTGCAACCGATAGTCGGGAGGTTCAGAGACAGATAGTTGCCGAGGCCAATGATGCCGGAATACTGGTAAATGTGATTACCAGCCCCGATGCTTGTACTTTCCAGGTTCCCGCTTCTTTTCGGCGGGGAGATTTTCTGATCACAGTGGCGACAGGTGGCGGAAGTCCAGCCCTTGCTGCCCGTATCCGAAAAGATCTTGAAGCGATCTATGGTCCCGAGTATGGATTGTTTGTCGGGTTGATGGCTGATGTACGCAAAAAAATCGTTGATTCCAGTGATGCCCAGAAAGAGCACAAGAGAATCTTTGAAAAACTGCTCGATGGTGATATCCTTGAGTGTATCAGGCGCCAGGAATGGAGTAAGCTTACGAGCCTGCTGGAGAACATTCTACCGTCTACCATTGATGTCTCAAGTCTTGTGAAGGGTATGCAAAATCGTAGAATTGAAAAGGTTGTTTGAGGGTTTAATCCCGTTGGAGAAATTATCATGTTGAGTGAGATCAACTCTCTTTTGTTTGGTAGTGTCCTGCTTGTCAGTTTTGTGGCCAGTGTTCTCTATCTCGTATTCTTTTTCAATCAGAAGGAGAAGTTGCGCCGCCTTGCGAGAAAAATTCTTCTGGGATCAGGAATCCTGCAGAGTCTTTATATCATTTCCCGCTACTTCATTGCCGGTCACACTCCCATTACTTCTCAGCATGAGGCCGTTACTTTTTTTGCCTGGTCTGTGACTTGGGCCTATCTCTCTTTTCACTGGCGTTACTCGGTGAAAAATTTCGGGACCTTTATTTCACTTCTGGTCCTTATCCTGCTGCTCATTGCAGCTTCTGTCTCTCGTGCATTCCACCCATTAGCACCAGCCCTGCAGTCTCTATGGCTTCCGGTCCATGCCAGTATTTCGGTTATGGCCTATGGTTTTCTGGCTTTGGCCTTTTGTGGAGGGATCATGTATCTGATCCAGGAGTGGGAACTCAAGTCCAAACGTCTCGGTTTCTTCTTCAGCCGCCTGCCTTCCCTTGATGCTTTGGATCAGTTGAACAATCATTGCCTGACCACGGGTTTTGTTCTGCTTACTCTGGGGATCATTACCGGTTCCGTATGGGCACGTCAGGCCTGGGGTGCTTACTGGCAATGGGATCCCAAGGAAACCTGGTCGCTTATTACCTGGTTTCTCTATGCGGCCCAGATTCACCAGCGACTCACCGCGGGATGGCGTGGGAAGCGGGCCGCAGTGATGGCCATTGTCGGATTTTGTGCAGTCCTCTTTACCCTATGGGGAGTAACCTTTTTGCTTGGGGGTGTACACAGCTATGGCCGGTGAGAGGATTCTGCTACTGGGGGTCAATCATAAGAATACTCCGCTTGAAGTACGTGAAAAGTTAGCACTCAGCAGTGGCTACGAGGAACCTTTGCAGGCCTTAGGAAAAATAGAGGGCTTGCGGGAGTATTATCTCCTTTCCACCTGCAATCGGGTGGAAATACTGGTCTCTGCCAATGACGATGCAGATGTGGAAAGAGAGCTTTCCAGGTTTCTCTTTGGTGAGGCCATTTCTCCTGAACAATATAAAAAATATTTGTATTGCTATCATAATGAAGAAGCCATCCACCATCTCTTCATGGTTGCAGCAAGTCTTGATTCCATGATCGTTGGTGAGGCCCAGATTCTTGGGCAGCTGAAAGAGGCCTATCGCTGGTCAGCGGAACAGAAATGTACCGGCCCCATCCTTAACAAGCTCATGCATAAGGCCTTTTCTGTGGCCAAACGGGTTCGCAGTGAAACGCGTATCGGCTCTTCTGCTGTTTCCATAAGCTATGCAGCCATAGAACTTGCCAGAAAAATATTTGGCTCCCTTGAAAATAAACGGGTTTTACTCATTGGAGCTGGAGAAATGGCCGAGCTTGCGGCCGAGCATTTGGTGGGTAACGGTGCCAAAGACGTGGTGGTTGCCAACAGGACTCTGGAGAGGGCCCTTGATCTGGCAAAACGGTTCAATGGACATGCCGTGGGTCTTGACGAACTCTTTGAGCAGCTGGAGCAGGTGGATATCATCGTCAGCTCCACAGGGGCTCCCGGAATTATCCTCCACAAAGATGATGTCAAACCCCTGATGCGTAATCGTCGCAATAAGCCGCTGTTCTTTATTGATATTGCAGTACCTAGGGATCTTGATCCCGCCTTGAATGATCTGGACAATGTCTATCTTTATGACATTGATGATCTGAATAATGTGGTTGAGCTGAACAAGGCTGAACGCGATAAAGAGGCAGTGAAGGCCAGCAGAATCGTCGATGAAGAGGCACTGAAATTTAAAGACTGGCTGGCAGGTCTTGCCATCACTCCAACTATTGCCGCTCTTCGTGAAAAAGGGAATAAAGTCAGTATGATGGAGCTAGAAAGAACGTTGCCGCGCCTGAAGAATCTCACCCCTAAGGAACAAAAGAGTGTTGAAAAAATGGCTGCTGCCATTGTTTCCAGACTCCTCCATGACCCTGTCGTCTTTTTGAAGAGTGAAAGTTGCAAGGATCAGTCGGAAATGAAAGTTGATTTCTTCCGTTCTATCTTTGATCTGGAGAAAAAAGAGTGACGGAAGAGGAGCGTAGAGAACTCCTCGTAGATGAGTGGCTCATTGTTCGAAATTCCGGTGAAATTCCTGAAATTACCTTTCACTCAGCACTCTTTTATCTCCAGGAAGACGAGGAGGGTCCCGGCATTGAATTGACGGATGAAGAAGTAGATTCCCTGAAAGAGGCAGCCCTGGCACGCTATCACGAAATCATCATACGGGATATCAGCCTGGAAAACTACCACAGGAGCATTTATCGTGGTGTCAGGCGGACAATCTATAACTGGCAGCGATGTCAGGCGTTTGAAGAAAGAAAATCCGTTAGCTGCGATGAATTTTGTGAGACCGTGGTCCGAGCCTTGCTGTTGTTTTTACACGACGGGGTTTCTGCTGCCGGGAGAACTCTTCCTGAAAGGTTTATCAACTGCACCGTTGGTGAGTTAAGGAAACTGGCAGAAGATCTGCAAATAAAGCCTGGGCAGCTGCCTCATGATATTGCACGCTTCTGCCTGCAGATTTGAGTCGTGTCATAAATAATAATGAGTGTGAGGTGCCTGTAAACTCTTGTGCAAAGAAAGGAGAAAAATATGCCCTATGTGAATATTCGAATAGCCGGAAAACTAAGCAAAGAGCAAAAAAGTAACATCAGCAGGGGCGTGACCGATGTTATTGCCAAAGAAGCCAATAAGCCGCCGGAAGGAGTCCTCATTTTTATAGATGAGGTGGAGCATGAAAATATTGCGCGGGGCGGGGTTCTTCTCAATCCTCCTCAGTAAGGAACAATGGACTCACGGAAACGGCTGGAAGCGTTGCGGCTGCTTTTGGCCCAGCATTCCCACTATTATTACGATCTTGATGACCCACAGATTTCTGATGGTGAGTATGACCGCCTGTTCCAGGAACTGCTGCAGATAGAAGGTGCCCATCCCGACTGGATTACTCCCGATTCCCCCAGTCAGCGGGTTGGTGGTGCTCCACTGGATAAGTTCAATCAGGTGGAGCATCGTCTGCCCATGCTCAGCCTGGAGAATGCCTTTGATGAAAAGGATCTGTACGCTTTTGAAGAGCGTCTGCTCCGGTTTCTGCTCCAGGATACCACTCTTAGCTATATGACAGAACCCAAACTGGACGGACTGGCGGTGGAACTTGTTTATGAGCAGGGTCTTCTGGTCCAGGGCAGTACCCGTGGGGATGGCAAGCTGGGTGAGGATATAACTGCCCAGCTCCGCACTGTTTCTTCTATTCCTTTACGTTTGCGAAAGAATGCTCCCACCCGCTTGGAAGTTCGGGGCGAGGTCTTTATGGATCGCAGTGGTTTGGACGAACTCAATCGTCAGCGGGCAGAGAGCGGGGAAGCACTCTTTGCCAACCCCCGGAATGCAGCAGCAGGTTCACTGCGGCAGCTTGACCCCCGAGTGACAGCGCAGCGCCCGCTCCGTTTTTTTGTCTATGGGGTTTCCGAACCATCAGGAACCGGTTGCCACCAGCAACAGACCCTGCTCCAGTTTCTTGCTGACCTTGGTTTGCCGGTGAACTCCCTTATTGCATTCTGTCCGGATATGGCAAGTGTTGTCCGGCGATTTTCTGAGTTATCTGCTTTGCGTCACGATCTGGCCTATGAAATTGATGGTATGGTGGTGAAGGTCAATGACTTTTCCCTCCAGACACGGCTTGGTGAAAAGGCACGGGCTCCCCGTTGGGCAATTGCCTGTAAATTCCCGGCCATTCAAGCCACCACCAGAATTCTTGCGGTGGATTTTCAGGTTGGCCGAACAGGGGCAGTGACTCCGGTGGCCATTCTTGAACCGGTTGACGTAGGCGGGGTGATGGTGAGTCGAGCGACCCTGCATAACGGTGACGAGATTCGGAGAAAAGATCTGCGCATAGATGATACGGTCCTTATTCAACGTGCCGGCGATGTAATCCCCGAGATTGTGAAGGCCGTTGTTGAAAAACGGAAGGGCTCCGAAGAGGCTATTGTTATCCCTGTGCACTGCCCGGTCTGTTCCCATCCCCTGGTGAAGCCGGAAGGAGAGGCGGTAACCCGCTGCGTCAACCCCCATTGTTCTGCCCAGCGACTCCGCTCTCTGGTCCATTTTTGCTCCAAGGCTGGTCTTGATATTGACGGTTTGGGGAAAAAAAGTGTGGAACAGCTCTTTGGACTGCATCTCATCCAGGATCTCCCTGATATCTTTCAGCTGCAAAAAGACGACCTGATCCACCTTGAGGGATGGGGAGAAAAATCTGCAGAGAAAGTGTTGCTCGGTATCAATGGCGCAAAGACCCCACCTTTGTCCCGTTTTCTTGCTGCCCTTGGTATTCGCTATATAGGAGAGGTGACTGCCGGTCTCCTGGAGGAGACATTTCATAGTTTGCAGAACCTGCTCATGGCCACCGAGGAAGAGCTGCTTGAGGTAGAGGGGCTTGGTGAACAGGCGGCAAAATCCATAGTGGACTATTTTTCTGATTCCGATGTCAGAAAAATGTTTGTAAAATTTCAAGAAGCTGGCGTCATGCCCGAGGCAGCCAAACAGAGGGAAGAAAAACTCCTGCTCAGCGGAGAAGTGCTGCTCTTTACCGGGAGCCTGAAAAAATTATCCAGAACAGAGGCCAAAAAACTGGTAAAAGATAATGGTGGACAGATAGCAAGTGGTGTAACCAAAAAACTGACTTGTCTTGTGGTTGGTGACAAACCGGGTTCCAAGGTAAAAAAGGCCCGGGAAAAAGGAAAGAAAATTCTTACAGAAGATCAGTTTCTGCAATTGCTGGAAGGGTGAGAAACAGCAATATTGATAAATACGACGCCATCAATATTGAGAACGGAGGAGTTCCTATGAAACGCGTGATGATGTGGCTGGGCGGGATAGTGCTGGCTTGTGTGGTTGTTTTTGTCGGTCTTATGCTGGTGTTACCCTTGGTGCTGGACCCCAATGACTATAAGGGTAAGATTACCGATATTGTCTATGACAAGAGTGGCTATCGGCTGGAGATCCCCGGTGATATCAAACTCCAGATAACCCCTGGTCTCGATGTCCTTTTTACTTTGGGGCAGATTCGTGTGCAGTCCGGCCCTGATTTTCCTGATACACCTCTGTTAAGCAGTGAAGAGGCCAGGGTCGAGTTGTCACTCATGCCCCTGCTGCGGGAAAAACGTCTGGCTATCCAGGGGCTGTCCCTGCATGGGGTTTACTGTAACCTGATGCGGAATAAGGCGGGCAAGGAAAACTGGAAGAATTCAGCAGGCGCTGCCACTTCTTCCGGCGATGGAGCTCAAGTAAACACCGACTCCGCCTCGCAGGCACCCACTGCAGAAAAGGATAAAAAGGGACCAAGTCTTGAACTGGGCGCCCTTGATGTCTCACGGATCACTGTACGCTTTGAAGACCAGCAGGCAGGGAAACGTTTTGAGTTGAAAGATTTCAGTGTTCAGACAAATCACGTCCAGGATGGAAAGCCCTTTCATCTGCAATCCAAATTTTCCCTGATATCGTCTGGAAAGGATAACTCTGCACTTTCCGCTGTGAACACCCTGGAAAGTGATGTGACCCTTGCCCTCGCGGCAAATACAGTGCAGCTGGACAAGCTGCAACTGGTCAGTCAGATCAGTGGATTCGGTGTTCAGGAAACTGAAGTACAACTTGGGTTGGATGCATTTCTAGATCTTGCCGAGAAAAATGCAAAGATCAAAACACTCAGTCTACGCAGTGGGAAGATGGTTATCCAGGCCATGGCAGAGGTCACTGACTTCAGCAACCCGATTTTCCATGGCAGTCTGCAGATCTCTGACTTTTCTCTGCGGGAATTCCTTGAGCAGAATAAGATCTCTCAGCCTGACTGGAAGGAAGACTCCGCACTGCGTCAGATTGGTTTTTCCTGCACATTTGAGGGTGATAAAAAGCGGATTGCAGTTTCTGATATGGAGGCCCTCTTTGATGGGGCTCATGCCAAGGGCAGCTTCATCTTGCTTGATCCGGCACATCCTGCCTATGATTTTCAGATGCATGTCGATCGTCTTGATCTTGACCGTTATAAAAGCAGATCCCGGAAAAGTGAAGTCCCGGTGGCACAGAATAAGGCAAAGGCTGTACAGGCTGCAGGAAGCGGAAATACACAACAGACTTCCCTGCAGCCTCTTTTCCCGGTGGAGACCCTGAAAGGCCTGCAGTTTCAACTGAGTCTGGATGCGGATTCCATGAAAGTGAGTGGCGCTGAACTGAGCAAGGTGGCCCTTCAGGCACAGGGAAAAAATGGTCTGCTGGAGTTGAAGCCCTTTCGGGCAGAACTCTATAAGGGGTCAATTGCCGTGGAGGCAACATTGGATGTCCGCGGGGATCTCCCGCAACTGCAAATCAAAAAAGATCTTAAAGGTGTTCAGGCCGGACCACTGCTTAAGGATATGACCGGAAAAGAGGAGCTAAGCGGTACAGCTGTACTGTCTCTGCAGCTCACCACCAAAGGGAATACCAGGGAACAGCTGACCCGCAATGCAAATGGGAAAATGAACTTTACCTTCGCTGATGGTGTGATCAAAAAATTGCATCTCCTTCAGGTTGTCCGGCAGGCTAAAGCCATTTATGAAGGAGGCCGGGTCGTGGAATCTGCTGCAGAGGAACCCACAGGCTTTGCCAATATCAGTGGCAGCGGGGTGATCAGGAACGGCGTTTTAAATAATAATGATCTGCGGGCCGAATCTGATCTGATGAAAGTGACTGGCAGCGGGAAAGTTGATTTTGGAGATGAATATGTGGACTATCTTCTGAATATTACCCTTCTCCGGGGGCTGGATCGAAATGAAAAAACGGGCAGAACAGATTATAGTAAGTTCGTAATTCCTTACCGGATTCAGGGGAAATTCTCCAACCTGAAAGAAGAGGCTGACGTGACCGGTCTGTTGAAGTCAGCAGCTCAGGGGCTTCTGATGGATGAGTTGCAGAAGCAGTTGAACAAAGAGGGCGGTGGAACAAAATCCGGAGAGAAGAAAAATTCTACCCAGGAGCTTCTGGAGCAGGGTTTGAAAGGCTTATTCGGCAACTAGAGAGTAGCCTGAGAGTGTTGTACCTCTTTTAGTTCGGTCTCCTTGCAGTAGCGTCTCAGGAGGGTTGTTTTTAATAAGAGTTTTAAAAAAAAGAATGAACATTTGAGCTGAAGGAACAGGCATTTTTATTTTTAGTAGAACATAATACAATGACAAATTCCATTGAACCAGAGAACATGACACTTCTGGAACAGATAGGGTTTTATTCCAATCTGTTGAACCATTGTAACGACCTTATCCATCGGGTTACTCCAGAAGGGCGTTTTCTCTATGTCAATCAAGCCTGGCGGGACACCCTCGGCTACTCTAAGGAAGAAATTAAAGAGCTTTCCTTGATGGATATTGTTGATCCATCATGGAAGCGGGAATGTCAGTGCATTTTCGACGCCCTCTTGGGTGGGGATAAAATTGAACAAAACGAGACAGTATTCCTCACCCGAAACGGTCAGGCTATAACAGTTGAAGGACGTTGCCAGACTACCTTTGAGAATGGCAAGCCTATTGCCATGACCGGTATCTTTCGTAATGTCACGGACCGGATCAAAGCTGACACCGCCCTGCGGGAAAGTGAAATGCGGTACCGGACACTTTTTGAAAACAGTTCTGATCTCATGCAGATAGTCAGCTCAGATGGTCATTTTCTCCATGTCAACCCAGCCTGGTTGAAGACCTTTGGTTATAGTGGGAATGAAATCAAGGATCTGACCATCTTTGATCTCATCTCAACCGATTGTCAGGGGCATTGTTCAGAGACCTTTCAAGAGGTGATCACCGACGGCAAGGTTCACGAAATTGACACCACATTTGTTAGTAAGAGTGGCGACAGGGTAGAGATAGAAGGCAATGCCAAAGCCATCTTTAAAGACGGCAGTCCCCTGTACTCTCAATGCCTCTTCCGGGATGTTACAGAAAAGAAGAAAATGGAAAAGGAACTCCTGAAGGCGCAGAAATTGGAATCCATCGGTGTCTTTGCCGGGGGACTTGCCCATGATTTCAACAATTTGCTTACCGCAGTACTTGGTAATATTTCTCTGGCCAGAGCAACGAGTGCACTGGATACGGCTCTGGCTGAACGGTTGGAAAAGATTGAAACTGCAACGCTCAGGGCCAAGGGGCTTACCCAGCAACTTCTGACCTTTGCCAAGGGCGGCGAACCAATCAAGAAACTTTCCGGGGTTGCAAATGTGGTGAGAGATTCCGTTGATTTTCCTCTCCGTGGCTCCAACATTAAACGCGAATACTCTTTTGCCCCGGATCTCTGGGATGCAGAAGTCGATGAAGATCAGCTCAGTCAGGTGATCCAGAACCTGGTTATCAACGCGGGGCAAGCCATGCCCGATGGCGGTTTTCTGAAGGTCTCCGGGGAAAATGTCACTCTGTCAGAATATCATCACACCGGACTTAAGGCCGGCCCGTATCTCCTGATCACCCTTTCCGATGAAGGGCATGGTGTCTCACAAAAGGATCAGGCGAAAATCTTTGATCCCTATTTTTCCAGTAAAAAAAATGGCAGCGGGCTTGGTCTTGCTGTTGCCTATGCCATCATGAAAAAGCATGATGGTCTGATCACAGTGGACTCTGAGCCTGACAAGGGCTCCACCTTCTCTCTCTATCTTCCCGCAAGCCCTGTTCAGCGTCAAGCAACAGAAAAACAGGCACAGGAGCGGCCGATTGTAGGAGGGAATATACTCATCATGGATGATGAGAAAATTGTTTGTGAGGTGGCCAAGGAAATGCTTGAGTTCTTGGGATACAGTACATCTTCGGCCAGTGATGGCGAAGAGGCGCTTAAAATGTACCAGGAGGCTCTGGAAAAAGGGAATGCTTTTGATGCCGTGTTGATGGACTTGACTATTCCGGGAGGACTGGGAGGCAGGGAAACCATGGTCAGGCTCCTTGAAATCGACCCGCAGGCACATGGAATTGTCTCAAGCGGCTACGCCAATGATCCAATCATGGCCCGTTTTAAAGATTACGGGTTCAGTGCTGTGGTACCGAAACCCTATAAGTTGGACGATTTACGTACAAGCCTGGCACGGGTAATACTGCGAGATTGTCAAGAATGACTATTGCGACAATTTGAAGTTTTTACTGCCAATCTATAATATACTTGTATGAAACAGAAAAGTGTGACAAAATTATTAAAAAGGAAGAGAATGTCAACCTGTCAGGAGATACCATGAAACGAATCGAGCAAGTAAAAAGTGTCGTGACCCCCGTTGATTTTTCAGATAATTCCAAACTGATTACAGAATCTGCTGCTTTTATTGCCGGAAGCTTTAAGGCCTCTCTGGTGCTGTTGTTTGTTGTGCAGAAGTTTGAGGATTATTCTGGTTTCTTTGTCCCCCAGATGAGTATCCCTGACTTTGAGCAGGATCTGTTCAGCCAGGCAGAGGAAAAGATGGAAACCTTTTGCCAGGAAGTAACACAATATGCTCATGAGAAAGGGGTAACTGAAGTGCGTGGCAAGGTCCTTGTCGGTGATGTGGCTGAGCAGATTGTAAACTATGCCTCCTGCAAGGAGGAAGGTGGACTTATTGCCATGGGGACCCATGGCTACAAGGGCTTGGAAAAAATTATGTTCGGTAGCGTGGCGGATAAGGTTGTCAAAACTGCTTCCTGTCCGGTTCTGACAATTAATCCTTATACATGTTGTACTGAAGAGTAAACAGAGTGGTTCATTCCCGGCAAAGGGCCACAATTCCATGACAGAGTGAATCCTTTTGTTCTTCTCCTGATTCGTTGCGGAAGAGTTGATCAAGGGAGATGTTGGCGAGAAATTGGAGATCCAGCTTCTGGCGGCCAAACTTCTCTTCCGGGAAGCAGTATTCAACCAGGTCATTCCAGTCACGTGCGAGAATTCCGGCGTCAGGGAGCAGGGCCACGGGATCGACAAGGTCAAGATGGTCCAGGGCCACAATGGCTGCCAGTTTTTCTATGATGGCCTGACGAACATCCATGGATTTTTCCTGAAAATTGCGGATACTCTTCAGCCCATCCGCGTCCCTCATGTAGATCTGTTCCGGCAGATTGAGAAGCAACAGAGGCACAGACACCCGATTACTCCACGATTCGTACTTACTGATGAGAAGGTCTGCCGCCTCTTCCAGGCCGGTCATCCACAACCAGAAATTCTCAGGCAGTGCGCCCGATCCATACAGAATTGTCCATGCCTGAAAACGTCGTTTAACGCTTCCCGGACGCGGTTGACTGAGTTTGGCCTTGATGCGTAACAGCTCAGCAAAAGGGTTCTCTTCACCGTCTGGCCCGCCCTCCTCTTGGCCCTTCAGTTCCTGAAAAAGATTCAGTTCGTCGTCATCAATATCTGAGAGCTGCATGGCAAGCTCTGCCTCTTCTTTATCAAGAATTTCAGCCAGAGCCAAGACCAGACGGGCCTGCCACAGAGCAGCTTCGTTTGAACTCTCCTTGGGACCACTGTTTCCTGGAATCTGACCATCCAGCAGGGAGGCCATGATGGCATGATGATTGTGCTCTCCGCTGTTCTGCTCCTGTGAAAGATGGGCCAGGGTTAAGGCGCTTAACTGTTCGGCAATGGAGTTTTTTTGCTGTCTGATTTTCAGGATGAGACCCATAAAACGCTCCCTGTCTTTTCCGAGCAGGGATGGAGTATGGGCTTGACTGATGCCCCGTTCCGTGAAAAGATCGCTTTCTGCCGTATCCTCTGTTAGACTCCTGTCTGGCTCCACCGGCTGCAGGAAATGCAGGGTGTCGGGAAGCAGGAGAAGACAGTTTCGCAGATGACGGGGCAGGACTGTTTCAGGGAAATAAAGACTATTGAGAGATTGCATATGGAAACCACCACCGAAGGGAAAAATACGTTATCATTTTATATTACGGCCGCAGTTTATGTATTGTTTAATCTGCGCCTCGCATCGGATCCGATAACCAGTATAGTGGCCACAGGAAAACAAATCTTGCTGACAGCACCGTATGTGATTGGTATCACCTGTGTTGTTGTGGCCATTGTCCAGTATATGGCAAAGGGGGAAAAAGTTCCCTGGCCCCAGCGTTTCAGGTTGTTTTTTACTATAGGAATTTTTGCTGGACTTGTCTATGGGATTTATGATTATACAGGCGGGGGAATACCGCAATAGGATTGTTTATACCTTCCGTCCATAAATAAACTGGCCGCATATTTTGTCTGGGAACTCCGCAATGTCAGGCAGGTAGCCCCACTTTGAAAAGCCGTTTTTTTTCAGCATTGCAATACTTGTCTGATTGGTATCAAGGAGAATGGTAAAAAGATTGGGGAGTCCAAGTTTTGGAGCTTCCTGGAGGGCATGCTCCATGAGTTGGCCGCCCACCCCCTTTCTCCGGTGGTCCTTGTCCACATAATAGCTGATTTCTGCTACATTCTGCAGAGCCATTCGCTTCCTGCGATGGGCGCTGAGACTGTACCAGCCAGTGATAATCTTTTCCTGATCTTCTCTTTCTTCCATTACATAAATCGGATAGTTGTCCGGGGTGTGGCCGGCAAACCATTCTTTTCGATGGGCCACTGCGAGGGGAGTGATGTCAGCTGTACAGTTTCCCTCTGAGACTGCCTGATTGTAGATGGCAACAATTTGTCCCAGGTCGTTTGGGCAGGCAATACGTATTTGCATGGTAAGTGGAAGGGAAGTATAGTTAAAGCGCCAATAAACAGTTTTTGTTGCTCTACTGTAAGGAAGTACGAAGTTATCTGAGTCAAGAAACGCATGGAACCAAGGGCCCATTACCTCAATGTTCTACCTTCATCTTTCAAATAGAACTGAAAATCTCATCACTCAGCTGGCAGAGGTTTTAAGCCTCGATGAGGATCGTGATCCCTTTAGTCCCGAGTTTTTCTTGATCCAGAGTCAGGGAATGGAACGTATGCTCTCCCAGAGCCTGGCGACACGTTTTACATCCTGGTGCAATTACGAATATATGTTGCCAACCCGTTTTTTTGCTTTGCTGGCGGATCGCCTTGGAGTGGAATCGGGGCCGGAAGATTACACCCGGGAAAAACTCAGCTGGTACCTGGAAAAGATTCTTCGTACTGTGAGTGGTGAAGCCTTCGCAATACTTAACCGATATGTCACTTCTGATAGCAGTGGTATGAAGCGTTATCAGCTCGCTCGGCAGTTGGCCTATGTCTTTGATCAGTACCAGATTATGCGACTGGCCATGATCGATGGCTGGGAGCAGGGACGACTTTCCAGCAAAAAGAAAAATCCTGCAGAGCGCTATCAGATGAACCTTTGGAATCTGTTGCGCCGGGAAATCGGGCATTCCAGGCATCGGGGGGTGTTTCTGCGTGATCTAATCAAGCTCCTGCAGGGAAATGACAGCCTTTCTGTGATCCTGCCCAAAAGGCTCTCTATCTTTGGTTTGCACAGCCTTCCTCCCATTCTCCTCAGTTGTTTACAGGCATTGGCAAGCCATTGTGAGGTGCATTTCTACCTCCTGTCACCCTGTGAAAATTATTGGACGGATCAGCTGACCCGGAAGGCGCAATTACGAAAAAATATTAGCATCCATCATCCTGGAAAGCAGGGAGAAACAATGAAGCCTGCAGGTCATCCTCTCCTCTCCTCCCTGGGACAGCAGGGGCGTGAGTTTCAGGAGATGTTGCTGCAAGATGCTGAGTTCGCGCATGAATTCCAGAGCTTTACGGATCCCTTTGATATGGAAGCACCCTGTTTACTGCATAAGCTGCAGTCGGATCTGCTTAGGGGGGAGGTGACCGCTACAGGGACACCCCTTGCCAAGGATGATTCCCTCATAGTGGTTTCTGCCCATTCTCCCCAGCGGGAGATGATGATTCTGAAAGATCGTCTCCTGCACTGGTTAGATAAGGAACCGGAGTTGGCGTTGAGGGACATTGTGGTTATGGCTCCTGATATTCAGGAGTACAGTGCGTTGATCCCTGCTGTCTTTCATGATATTCCCCATTCTGTCGCTGATCGGAATCCGGCGCAGAGTAATACCTCTATTGCAGTTTTCCTCCAGTTTCTGAATCTCTGTTCCAGCCGTTTCGGCTGGAATGAGGTCCTCGACCTCCTGGAACGGAAGGAGGTGTACCCGCGATTTGAAATCCAGGAGAGTGAGCTTGAACTGGTTCGTCACTGGGTTCTTTCTTCAGGAATCCGCTGGGGCTTGTCGGCTTCACAGTGGAAGAAGATGGGGCTCCCTGCAAGGGAGGAGTGTACCTGGCAAAGTGGACTGGATCGCCTGATGATGGGCTATGCCGTGGGTGGAACTGGTGCCGTGAACAATATCCTTCCATACCGGGATATTGAAGGGGGAATGGCCGCGCCCCTTGGGGGCTTGTCTCTTTTTTGTGAAATTCTGGAGCAGGCGTATAATGAGTTTGCCGAGTTACATAGTCTTACGGAATGGGCGGAGATCCTGGCAGACTATGTGGACAGAATTTTTGCAGAGGATGGGGGAAACGATCTCCACGAGTTGCGCAACATACTCACGGATCTGGGACTGGATTATGGTCCCCAGCATCAGGCTCCCCTTGGTTTTGAAGTGATTCGTTCATGGGTGGAGGATGCCGCAACAGAGAAAAAGTCGAGTTCCGGCTTTCTGCGTGGTCAACTCACCTTCTGCTCTATGCTGCCCATGCGTTCAATTCCGTTCCAAAAAGTCTGTCTGCTGGGGTTAAATGACACTGTTTTCCCTAAAAACGATCACCATCCGCCCTTTGATCTCTTAGGCGATGAGTTCCTGCGCGGTGATCGTTCCCGGCGAAGTGATGACAGGTACCAGTTTCTGGAGGCAATCCTTTCAGCAAGAACTAGTCTCTATCTCAGCTATGTGGGGCAGTCCATTCGCAATAATGATGAATTGCCGCCATCCGTAGTTGTTTCTGAGCTGGTTGAATTTTGTCAACGCTATGGTCCTCGCGAGTTGGTCAATCGCCATCCTCTGCATGGGTTCTCAGAAAAATATTTTCCAGGGGACAGTGAGTTGTTTTCCTACAACAACCAGTTGCTTGCTGTTGCAAAAGAGCTCCGGCAGATTGTCCCCGAGCCTGGACCGTGGTGGCAGGGAAGTCTTGTTGATGAGCAGATACCGGAGGAAATTCATCTGTTTGATATGTTCGCCTTTTTCAGTAATCCACAGAAATATTTTGTCCGAAATGTACTGGGTATTCACGTGGATAAAAATGTGCAGGAACTTGATGAGCATGAACCTTTTGTTCTGGATAGTTTACAAAAATATCTGGTGGAACAGGACCTGGTGATTGCTGCACTGCAGGGCGAGGAGAAAAAATATCTACGGCAGCAGTTCCAGGTGGCTGGACAATGGCCCTTGGGGACACCGGGAGTAATAGCTTTTGAAGAAAAACTGGATGAGCAGCACCCTTTCATCACTAGAATAATGGCGCAAATGGAAATTATGCGGGAGGATGACTGTTTTGTTGATCTACAGCTCGGAGGGGTGAATCTGACCGGAACGCTCACTTCTCTCTACGCGAACGGATCTTTTCTTTTTCGTTATAGCCGTCTTAAATGCAGGGATATCTTTACTGCCTGGATTCATCATTGCCTGGCCCTGCTCTGCACAGGAAAAAAAAGGGCAACCAGGCTGCTCGCAAAAGATACAGAGATATGCTTTCCCGCGGAAAGCGGCAGCAAAGAAGATCTGGAGATTCTGCTTGCTCTTTTTTTAAAAGGTCAGCAGACTCCTTCCCCTTTACTCCTTGAACCCGTAATGGCTTTTGCCAGGCAACAGGAGAAGACTGAGAAGGGTGGAAAGGGAGTTCCTCTGGAAAAGGCTGTTGCAGACTACCAAAAATCTCTGGAGCAGGGATATGAACCAGAATGGGAGCTCCTCTATCAGGGGCAGGACTCAAACACTGTCATGGGACAGGAATTTGTCGATATCTGCCACTGGTTTTATGGGTCTGTCTGGAGCCATGCAACTCTCCGAGAAGTCTGATATCCTTTGCTTCCCGAGGGGTGGCCCGAAAGAACATTACTGATATTTCTGCTGGATGGCACAAAGAATGTCAATGATTTCAAAAAAGACCTCGATCAGTTCAGGATCAAAGTGTTTACCGCTTTCGCAGTGGATAACCTCATACACTTTTTCTTTTTCCCACGGTTCCTTATAGCAGCGACTGGAGCTGAGGGCATCAAAGACATCGGCCAGACCGACAATTCTTGCAGCCAGGGGTATTTCTTCTCCAGCCAGGGTGTCGCCCTCTTCGTCCGTATCAAGTTGTTCTCTCCGGCCGGGATAGCCCTGGCCATTCCATTTTTCATGATGGTGGAGAGCGATTTCGTAGATCATCTTGTCCAGTTCAGTGGAAATATTCTTGAAAAGCTGTGCTCCGTAGATGGTATGCTTTTTTAAAACAGTGAACTCTTCCTCTGTCAGTTTGGAGGGTTTTTTTAGAATCGTATCGGAGATACCCACCTTGCCGGCATCGTGTAACATGGCTCCCAGGCTGATGAGATCACGGAAATATTTGACCTTTGCGACTGGCAGTTGTTTTTTTTCAGCCCAGTGCTGATATATTTCAGCGCTAAAGGCACTGACCCGCTGGACATGGGCGCCGGTTTCTTTGGGATCGTGCAGTGCAGCCATCTTGACCATACGAAGGATGATTTTACGGTTCATCAAGGCCCGTTCAATGCTCATTGCGGCATTGTTGGCAAAAAGTGAAGTCGCTGTTATGCTGTATTCTGAAAAAACAGTGGTTTTATCCTCTTCATCATGGGCATTGATGAGCTGTATGACCCCCACCGGAATATCGTAGGGTGACAAGAGGGGAATGGTGAGGATAGAGGTTGTGTGATAGTTGTTTTCCTTATCAAATATGGGATTGAAATGGTATGGAGCATCGGCTGGAAGCTGGTAAGCATCTTCAATGACTACTATCTTTTTAGTCAGGGCAGAGTGGCCGACAATGGTGTCGTTGTTGATGGGAATGGTAACATTGGAATACTGTTGAGCAGCCCTTGCACCCCGCTGATTAAAGAGCGTGTCGTTCTGGACATGGCTGAAGTGGAGGCTGTTGTCCTTGGAGATATAAATAGACCCGGCATCGGCATTGGCCAGAGTGCGTGCCTCAAACAAGGTGCGTTCGAGTATCATCCCAACATCATTAAGTTTGTTGAGCGAACGGATGGTCTCAAGGATAGAGAGTGTATTTATATCTTCCTGTTTTGTATATTCCTGTTTTGTATATTCCGTCATATCATACTCTGGACATGAGTCGTGACAAACCCCTAGGAGCCTGACCGAAAATGCCCTTTTTCCCCAACTCTTCGTTGCTTGTGAAAAATAATGCTCGGAATATTATGTATATGCCTGTGCTTATTTTTCACAGATGCCTCGATTTGAGAAAAAATGTCTATTCTCGGAC
>JAIPEF010000046.1 GCA_021737265.1 Desulfocapsa sp.
TCTTCATCTACTTCGTTGTTGCAAATTTCACTATCATTACGACGTACTCTAGTACGCCGAAATAATAGCAAAATTCACACGCCTCGAATATGAAGCTTTTTACTTAACCATCTGCAATTTGAGGTTTTTACGAGATTGTTAAAGACTATCTTATGAAAACAAATATTCTTTTTCTTTGCACTGGAAACTCCTGTCGGAGTCAGATGGCTGAGCGCGTCACCCGAAAGGTGATCTTATTGACGCCTGATGGCCTCGTATTTATCCCCCTCAAGGGAGGACTGAAAATTGTACGCCTCCAATATGAAGCTTTTCACCCTAACTACCGGGCATAAATACTTATCCATCGGAAATCGAAGTTTTTACGAGTTTATCACGCCTGGTCAGCAGGTATTGAAAAACACGGCCTGAACCCATTGGCAGTAAAGGCGATGGCTGAAGCTGGAGTGGATATTTCCGACCACACTTCAAAGGTGGTCGAGGATCTGCCGTACCAAGATTTTGATTATGTCATTACCGTGTGTGACCATGTCCATGAATCATGTCCGCTCTTTCCCGGCAAAGCTCAGATTATCCATAAAGGATTTGACGATTCGCCCTGGCTGGCAGCTAACGCCTCCAGTGAAAAAGAGGCCATGGTTCACTATGAACGAGTACGAGATGAAATAAGGGACTTTGTCAGCCGGCTGCCGGACAATCTTTTATAAGAGATCTGTTTCATAGGTGCAATAAGGGCATCCGCACTGCCTGTCCCCCGACGCAAGTGATGTTGCTTTTCTGGGTTTTCCCGTTACTCTTTTCGTAAAAATTAGGATGGATGAGTCCATTGCTATTGACAAAAATAACTGCTGCCTTACATTAATCGCTAAATAGCGATATGTGAATAAGGGGAAATGATGATGAAAACATTTATTCGAACAATGAAGGCCCTGTCAGATCCAAACAGGATAAGGGTACTCAAGCTTCTTCAGGAAGATGAACTCTGTGTCTGTGAGATCCGGAAGATTGTAGGACTTGCCCAGTCAACTGTCTCCAAACATATGAAAATCCTTGAAGATGCGGGCATGGTGGACAGCAGGCGTCAGGGGACCTGGATGATCTACAGTCTGGCAGACGGCAGGGAGTCAGATTACGCAAAAACCATGCTTACCGAGTTGCGTCACTGGCTCAATGATGACGAAGAATTGGAGCAGATGCGCAAGGTCCTGCCTGAGGCAGCACTTCTGCGGGAATGTCGCACAAATAGTTAATCCCGGTACATGAGAAGTACTCCGGGACTCTCAACACTACCTCCTTGAGGGGTATAAATGCCTTATAAATTCCTTTCTGCAAAAAAAAAAAGTAAGAAGAGAATTTCCAGGGCACTAAAAGGAATATTATGGCACCCATTCAACCCGCTGACTGCGGTTGCACAAAACCAAAATCCGGCCAGGGGAAGGGAACTGAGATGAGAAAGGTGAATATGGGCAAGGCCATTATCGTTGGTCTCCTTGGCTTTGTCGTCTGGTATCTCATCTATAAACAGCTGGAGCCATTTTCCCATTTTTTTACCTATTCCCTGCTCGGTCTTGACAGGAACAGTCACCTGGGTGGAGCGATTCAGTTTTTTGTCTATGACACACCCAAGGTGATGATGCTTTTGACTCTGGTTGTCTTTGTTATTGGCGTCCTCCGCTCCTTTTTTACCCAGGAGCGAACCCGGAAATACCTTGCCGGTAAACGGGAAATTGCAGGAAATGTTATGGCTGCCTTGCTTGGTATTGTCACCCCGTTCTGTTCCTGCTCCGCTGTACCGCTCTTTCTCGGTTTTGTCCAGGCAGGAGTGCCATTGGGAGTGACTTTTTCCTTTCTAATTGCTGCCCCCATGGTCAATGAAATAGCCGTGATCCTGCTTTACGGCCTGCTAGGCTGGAAGGTTGCTGCACTTTATCTGGGTTCCGGTCTAATGATTGCCATGGTTGCCGGCTGGGTGATTGGCCGTTTCAAGTTGGAACACTGGATAGAGGACTGGGTACAGGAACTGCGGGCTGCAGAGGCAGTGGTTATTGAAGAGAAACTTACCTGGAGTGACCGGATAGAAGGGGGCCGTGAGGCAGTACGTGATATCGTCGGTAAGGTCTGGATCTACGTGGTTGCAGGTATTGGCGTGGGCGCAGCCATTCACGGCTATGTCCCGGAGGAGTTCATGGCTGCTATCATGGGGAAGGATGCCTGGTGGTCTGTCCCGGCTGCGGTTGTTGTCGGTATTCCAATGTACTCCAACGCCGCAGGAATCGTCCCGGTTGTTGAGGCACTCCTTGGCAAAGGTGCGGCTCTTGGTACGGTCCTGGCCTTTATGATGAGTGTCATAGCGTTGTCTCTCCCGGAAATGGTGATCCTGCGCAAGGTTCTGAAACCAATGCTCATTGCTGTATTTATTGCTGTGGTCGGTACGGGTATCCTCTTTACCGGTTATCTGTTTAATATTCTTATTTAGACCACCTTGAATAAAATTAAATTTTATTATTTAAAGCTATTATATTGAAGGCCATCAAGAAAAACGGCAAAGCAACCTGCAAAGTTGTGGCGCTGAAAGAGATGAATCAGGGGAGAGGCATGAAAAATTTATTGGGTATTATCTTGTTTTTTGGGATGGGTCTGCCCGTGTACGCAGGTGCTGACCAGTTAGAGTCTTACATTTCCAGCTTTGATTATGAAGCACGGATAGAAATGAAAATGAACAGCAAGGAACTTATTCGGCTGTTAAAAGAAGGAAAAGCGCAATTGATTGACATTCGTTTTCCTGAAGAGTATGCAGCATGGCAGGTGGGGCCTTCAAGGAACATCTCGTTGAATGAACTTCCAAGTCGATTAGGGGAGATTGACAAAAACAAGGTCGTTGTAACGGCATGTCCCCATAAGGATCGCGCAATTATTGCCATGGTGTATCTTCGTTCAAAGGGCATTCAGGCAAAATATCTTACAGACGGTTTGATCGGGCTTGCGGAGAATCTTCGTGGAGATGATGCCGGCGATTTTATGTATGCTCTTAAAATGCTAGAGAAATAAATACGACGCCATCAAAGATGATACAAATGTGTTAGTTGCTGATGATATAACATTAAAAGAGTGGAGAGAAGTTATGGAAATCAAAGTATGTGGACCGGGATGTGCCTCCTGCGAAAAGACACAAAAGATTGTGGAAGCGGCTATTGGCGCCACCGGTGTTGAAGCAAAACTCACCAAGGTGACAGATTTTCAGGAAATCGCCAAGCTGGGAATCTTTTCGACTCCGGCTGTGATCATTGACGGTGAGGTAAAATCCGTGGGAAATGTGCCTAAACAGGCAGACGTTGAAGGATGGTTGAAATCATGAGAACAGTACAATTGTATTTGCTCGCTCTTATGACAGTACTGTTGTCTACCACAATTCACGCTGAGGGTGCACCCGAGATTCCGGTCAAGGATATGGTGACCATGGTGGATCTGGGTGCAGATTCATGTATCCCCTGTAAATTAATGGCTCCGATTATTAAAAAACTGGAGCCTGAGTATAAGGGGAGAGCCGCCATTGTCTTCATCGATGTGTGGAAAGATCCGGAACAGGCCCAAAAATATGGTCTGCGTGTGATTCCCACCCAGATCTTCTACGGCAAAAGCGGCAAGGAACGATATCGGCACGTTGGCTTCATGTCAGAAGAAGAGATCAAAGAGCAGCTTGACACACTGCTTGCAAACTAACTAAACTCCGTTTGATATGACGTCGTTATGATGATACTTCGGAACCGCAGGCCTCTAATGGAGAAATCCAATGTTTGAGACTCTTTTTCTCACCATTAACTCATGGATGACAGGCGGGCTTTTGATGGCAGCAATTGGCTGTTTCAGCTGGGGAATGGTCAGTGTGCTCTTCAGCCCTTGCCACATGGCATCCATTCCGCTCATTGTTGGTTATGTGGGCGGGCAGGATACCCTTCTCAAGGAGCGTGAGGCCATTCCCTATGCCCTGGTTTTTACCAGTGGACTTTTTATTACCATTGCCGCCATTGGGTTTGTCTGTGTTCTGCTGGGGCGGATGATGGGAGATGTCGGCCCGTACTGGACAATTCTCCTTGGGGTAATTCTTTTATGGGTTGCCATGGATATGCTTGGAATTGCAAAATGCAGGATGCCTGGTAACACTATGCAGCGTCTTCAAGTGAAGGGGCTTCCAGGCGCCTTTATTTTAGGACTCGCCTATGGTGTTCTTTCCGGATCATGCACCTTCGGCTTCATTGCCCCTATCCTTGCTATTATTACTGTTCAGAAACAAATAGCCACCGGACTTTTTCTCCTCATTCTCTTTGCCTTCGGTCACTGTCTTCCCATTGCAATAGCGGGCAGTTCGGCAACAACCGTCAAAAGACTCATCAGTAATTCTTCGTTTCAGCACAGCGGTCTCTTGTTCAGAAAAGGGGCGGGTGTTTTGATAGCCGGCCTGGGGATATATTTTGTCATTCGTCCCTGGGTCGTCGTATGAGTAATGGAGATTTAACGCTGGCTGTGGGGTAGAACGGCTAGGAGCCTGACCGAAAATGCCCTTTTTCCCCAACTCTTCGTTGCTTGTGAAAAATAATGCTCGGAATATTATGTCTGGCTGTGGGGTAGAACGGCTGCACAAAGATGGGGATAAAATTCAGCTCTGACATTTTATCCTTACGAATATTCTTCAGTTCAGTGAGGGGCGGTATAGGAAATGGGGAATATTACAAACGATTCCATTTGGTTGCTCTATACCGTCACTGAAAAGGGCGCCTTTCTCAACAGGTAATGCGCTGACAGCCTACTTCAGGTTTTTGTGACTGTAGATATCAGCATTTTTTTCCTGGTTCCGTATCCAGGCAAGTAGGAGACGGTCCTGTTTCTCATTGATAATCTGGGTACGGTATTGTTCTTTTTCCTCTTCGGTTATACTTGCCAGGTCCGGTAAGCTTCTTTCAGTAAGCTGATAGATGTAAAGATCGTCGCCAACTGTTGCCGGTTCCTCCGGTAGAGGGGCACTGCTGTTTAAAGCAAAGACATCTTTGAGCAGGCTGGGTGGAAAACCATTGCTTTCTGATCCCATGGAACCACGGGAAAGGGTTGCTGTCTTGATCTCAATTCCTTCTGTCTGGGCAAGTTCAGAAAAATCAGCATCACCTTTAAGTGCTGCCAGGATTTCGTCACTTTTTTCACGCGCCAGTTTTTTTGCCTGCTGCGCCTTGTAATCGGCAGTCACCGGTTCGCGTACACTTTCCAGGGGCGGCACGTCAGGTTCCTGTATGGCCTCGGCATAGAGAATGGAGTAACCGGCAGGAGATTCGATTAGTGAGCTGAGTTCGCCGGCTTTGAGTGAAAATGCGGTATTGCGTACCGATGGAGCATTGTCCAGATTAGCGGGAGGATTATTCCTGCTAAAGAAATCCGTTTCAAGAATTACAGCCTCGGGGTGGAGCTTTGCGTATTCCTGCAGACTGCCAGCGGAAATAATGTTTTCGTAGGCCTCGTTCGCCTTCTGAAAAACAGCAGCCCTCATTGGTTCGTCACCGACCTCTGTAGTTTCAGAATCACTGGTGTAGGGGAAAGAGAGGAACTTCAACTTTAGTTTTGGGTCGCTCTTGTAATTTTCTTTGTTCTGGTCAAACCAGGCTGCCAGAGCCTCTTCTTCAATGGTTACTTTGTCTGTAAATTCTGTGGGAACAATTTTGATAAAACGGAGTGAAATACTTTCTTTGGCCTGCTGAAACAGATCATTAATTTCAGCATCAGTGACAGTTGTGGAGAAATTACCAATGGCCGTTACTCCTTTACTGGATAAAGTGTTGTAGCGCATGGACGCTTCAAATTTATGGGGGGTCATCCTGTTGGAGGAGAGGATGGTTTTATATTTTTCGATATCGAAGGCACCATCTTCCTGAAACTGTACCATCTCCTTAATGTCTCGTTGCACTTCAGGTTCGGAAACGAGCAGCCCCATGGAAGAGGCTCCCTGACGCAGAAGCGCCTGCTGGATAAGCTGGGTTTTTACCTGTGCTGTCAGGCCAAGGTTTTCGAGCAATGCTTCCGGGACTGATCCGCCAAATTGCTGTCTATACGTAGAGAGGAGCTGGTCATAGGTACGCTGATACTCCTGAAAACTTATCTCTTCATCATTGACGACAATGGCGGCTTCACGACTGTCCATCATGTTGGCTCCCACTCCCCAGAAGATAAAAACAAGGGCAATGACTAGAACCACTGCCTGAATAAACATGGATTGAGATTTGTCGCGGAATATTTGCAGCATATTGGTTTCTCTGTAGCCTATGGTAGATTGTTTGGATGACTCCGCTGACTTTTTCAGATAAAGCAGGAAAAGAAAAATTGTACCGGAGAAAAGTTGTCTGGAAAAATCTACCTTTTCTATGGAAGCAGTGCAAGAAAAAACGTTTGCAACCCTGCAAGAGAAAGCTGCAGATGCAGATAAGTTTCTCTCCATTAAATAGGGTTGAAATGTAATATTTTTATTAAACATCTTAGGCGATAAGTGAAATAAGTACGTTTTCAGGGGGTCTTGAGGATGATCGGGGCAATAGAAAATGATTACTCATTCACTTGACAAACTATCTTGACTATAGTAATTAGGCTCTCACTGCTTCAAAAACAGAAACGGCGAAAGCCACAAGATAATATTTTTTAGGAGGATTAAGATGCCTACAATAGAACACAATGGATCGAGCTTTAACTGTGATGAAGATGGCTTCCTGCTTAACGGTATGGATGACATGAACGATGACTGGATCGATTACGTAAAAGGTGTTGAGGGAATTTCCGAACTCACCGACGAGCACAACAAAGTGATCGACGCCCTTCGCGAGTACTACAAGAAAAACGGTATTGCGCCAATGGTACGTATTCTTTCCAAGACCACCGGTTTTCCACTGAAAAGAATTTACGAGCTGTTCCCATCAGGACCTGGTAAAGGCGCCTGTAAGATGGCTGGTCTTCCGAAACCTACCGGTTGTGTATAAGTCATAGCCGACTAACGTTTCGACGAGTCAAAAAAGGCGTTATCCCGCATGGGATAACGCCTTTTTTTTTGTAACTCTTCAAAGCATTTCATCGAATCTAACGCACGTTAAACAGTTACCTTTTATTATATGGGTGAAGAGCGACCGAAGATGGTGTGCCTGTGACCACTTATAGTGCTGCTTGGAGCAGTTTTTTCTCTATTGCCTGAACCTTTGCCCGATAGCTGTCAGAGTCGATGGCCGCTCCACGCATCCCGCCCCGGAGATTGATTTCAGCCAGGTAGACGTCACTTTTTTCAGTGATCATCAGGTCAAGGTGCCCATAGGGGAAAGCAGCCCTTTTCATGGCCTTATGGCAGAGTTTCCGTTGTGTTTTGTTGAGTTTGAATGGAATGGGTTTGCCTCCACAGTGCAGATTGTGGCGGAAGTTATCCGGGTTTTTTCGTTCGTAGGCTTCGACATAGTCGTCAAGTATGATGACCCGCACATCGCGCGAGTTTTCAACAAAGGGCTGGAGGACAAAGGGGTAAGGGAGAACATTGTTGGCTGCCTGGTTGTACACGTCTTCAATATCCCTGAAGAGATGAACGCCCAGACCCGCATTTTTGCGATCGTGCTTGAGAACAACTTTGCTTATGGAATGTTTGCTGTAAAGGGAGATGGTGTCGAGCAGCCCGTGAATATCGTATATCGCAACAGTGAGAGGAACCATCAGGGGCGCTAAGAGGCGGGCCTGAAAACTTTTTGAGCGACTGGCGAGTTGTGAGGTGGCCGACGGAATGAGTTTCACGCCACGTTCCACGAGATCCAGAAGGAGGTGTTCTTCTCCATACTTCAAACGCAGACGGCAGGCAACAACATCTCCCACCCCTAATTTCTCGCGGACCTCGGACAGTTTACTATTTGTGCCTATAATGCGTTTTCTGCTGGTCATGATAATCCCGTAACAAAGATGGAGGAAGAAAACGTTTCACATGGAAGGCAGGCAAAATGAATACAATTTTGACATGCCGGCATCTCTTAATGATACGGATTCTGAGACAATGACGCAAATGGAATTTTTTAAAAGAGGGTCAAAAGAGCATTTCTGAAAATCGTTGATGGAACATCGATAGATCTTCCTGGCACTGGGCACAGATGAGTTTTATCTCGCCAAATACCTGAGAATTGTCTTCCAGCGGGGTAAAGCTGCCGTCCTTGTTCTGGGTATAAAGGGTGGTGAGAGTAGCATTTTCAGCAATTTCGTAAAAATCTTCATCGTTCCCGCACGCTGGGCAGACGATTCGATTGGCAGGGGTCGGAAGGTCGTTTGGTTGCATGAAGGGGATTCAGCCGTTGGCTGTTTTCAGGGCATCCCTGGGATCAACAAGGCGCAGTTCTTTGCTGGTAATTTTTAACTCTCCATTGATTTCGGCACCGGGCTCCACACTGAGTGTTTTGCTTTTAATGCAGCCCTGGATGCGACAGGATGTGTGGGCTGCAACAAGGCTGGCCTGTACATTCCCTTCAAGTGCGCCGTGGCAGACAAAGCTGGCGACCTGTATGTCACCGGTGATTTTACCGCTTTCGCTGAGAATCAGGTGTTCACCCTGAATATTTCCTTCAATTGAACCATCAATTCTGGCCTTTCCTTCAAAGACGAGTTCCCCTTTGATCACCATCTCAGAGTCAATGATGGAAGAGATGACTTCCTTGTCAGCCATCTGGCTTTCCTGGGCAAAACTATTTTTTTTATTAAAAAGGCCCATGTCAGTTCTTTGAAGTTTCGGCTTTCAAGCTATTTTTTGCAACGACCAGAATGTGTTTGATCTTTATGTTGGATTTTGCAGTAAGTCGTGGAATTTCAGGGGGCTGCATAAGTTTGTCAACCCGCATGAATTTGTCCGGGTTGAGTGGGTTATTGTTTAGACAGACTTCGTAGTGGAGGTGAGGACCGGTGGATCGGCCACTGCTGCCAACCGTACCAATTTTCTGCCCCCGCTTGACACGGTCTCCCCGTTTGACAAGTAATTTTTTCATGTGGGCAAACTTTGTAGTATATCCGTTGCCGTGATCAATTTCAATGTAACGTCCATAGCTGCCGTTGACAAAAGCTTTGGTCACAGTTCCATCTGCTGTTGCTATTATTTTCTGACCATAGCCGCCACGCATATCAACACCGGTATGATATCCTTTCTTGGCATTTACCGGATCAATGCGGTGTCCAAAGCGGGAGGTAACCCGTCCAGGAACAGGACGGCCCAGCGGCAGGTAGTAAATAGATTCCAGATAGCGATCGGAGCGAAAGAGGACCTCTTTTCCGATGGATTCTTTTGGAGCAATAAACGGGCCGCCCGAGTTGCTGCTATCCTTTGGTAAATCCTGTAAGTCCATGCCGATATTAGACATAATACGTTCAATCAGGTTGCTGCGCTCTTCGAGTTTAGTGGCAGCAGTGGTGAGAAGGTTGCTGCGCTCTTCGAGTTCAGTGACAGCAGTATTGAGAAGAGTCGTTTTTTCTTTTAGAAACGTTTCTGCCTGCCTGTTGTTCAGGTGCTGGAGATCACTCACCTGAAGGACAAGTTGTTCTTTTAATAGCGCATGCTGGTCGATTTGATCGTTAAGCAGGGCCACCTGGCTAATCAAATCCGTATTGGCACGGGAGAGATGAACACCATTGTAACTGAGGGCAATAAGGAGAAAAAGCAGGAAAAAAAAGGAAAAACAGAGAATATTTACTTTACGTTTGGACAGGAGAAGGTTATGAACGTTCCCCGTGTCCCCGGTGATAATAATATGTAAACGGTCACTCATTGCGATTTGGCGGGTTTCAGTGTATATGCAAGGTGTTCAAAAGGTTTGGATGTCTCGGGAACAGTCCTTTTTACTCTTTATCCAAATTTGCAAAATACTGTACTCGCCCAATGTTAAAATTTCAATGAAAAACAGTCGTTCGAAATTTGTTATAATTCCGGAGTGTTGTTTTCTATTCTCCACGGAGTTTGCAATCTCGCATTGACACGCTCAAGAATACTTATGTCACATCTACTCACTTGTCAGGCCCTTGGGAAAGCTTTTGGTGCCCAGCGTCTTTTCGAAAATATTAATCTGGTCATTAACAATGGTGACCGAATTGGTCTTATCGGGCCAAACGGCAGTGGCAAATCAACCTTGCTGAAGATCATCTGTCAGCGCATAGAGCCCGATGAGGGCAGGATTGTGAGTCGCAAAAACATCAGAAGTGCCTATCTTGCCCAGTCTGATGTTTTTGAAGAACAGGCCAGTGTGGAAGAAAATCTCGATTCTGCCCTGAACCCTCTTGGACTAGATGAAATCGAACGCCGCAACAGGGTGCAGGCCCTGCTGTCCCGGGCTGAATTTCCGGATCCATCTGTTGCCGTAGCGCTTCTCTCCGGTGGATGGCGTAAGCGGCTTGCCATTTGTCGCAGTCTCGTGGTGCAGCCTGATATCCTGGTCATGGATGAGCCCACCAATCATCTTGATATTGAGGGAGTGATCTGGCTGGAGAAGATGCTTTCCGGAATGTTGCCTGAAGGCCCCGATGCCTTTCTGCTGGTTAGTCACGATCGGCGGTTTCTTGAAAATACAGCGAATCGAATTGTTGAAATATCTCCTGCCTATCCTGAAGGTTCTCTCCAGGTGGAAGGCGGCTATTCAGACTTTTTGCAGGCCAGAACAAAATTCCTGGAACAACAGGAACAACTGGAGGACCGGCTGGCAAACAAGATGCGACGTGAGGCTGAATGGCTTAGTCGCGGTCCTAAAGCCAGAGCAACAAAGGCACAGTATCGCATTGATGAGGCCCATAAGCTACAGACACATCTGGGTGAGGTGAAGAACAGAAATCGCGCCTTGAAACAGGTACGAATTGATTTTGATTCCACTGGCAGAAAAACAAAGAAACTTCTTGAGGCCAAAGGCATAAGCAAGAGTTATGAGGGAAAGACGCTCTTTGCAGAACTTGATTTTGTTCTTTCTCCAGGCAGCAGATTGGGACTCCTGGGCAGAAACGGCTGTGGAAAATCCACGCTCATGCAGATTATTGCTGCAGGAGCATCCGCTGCCGGGCTGCGGCCCGATACCGGCGAAATCAGAACAGCACCGGATGTGCGAATTGTCCATTTTGACCAGAAGCGAGAAGGCATTGATCCTGCGCTTACTCTGCGTCGTGCCTTGGCACCGGATGGTGATTCCATACAGTTCAGGGATCATTCATTTCATGTTGTTTCCTGGGCGCAGCGTTTTCTATTTCGCGCAGACCAGCTGGAAACCCCTGTGGGGCAGCTTTCCGGCGGTGAACAGGCTCGCATCCTCATCGCAGAGTTAATGCGGCAGCCGGCAGATATCCTGCTCCTTGATGAGCCAACCAATGATCTTGATATCCCCTCCCTTGATGTTCTGGAAGAGAGTCTTCAGGGTTTTCCGGGCGCACTTGTACTGGTAAGCCATGACCGTTTTTTACTGGACTCTGTCTGTGATCAGGTTATCGGCTTTGACGGTCATGGCGGAGTGGCTTTTTATGCTGACTATAGACAGTGGCTGGATGCCTTGAAGAGGCAGCAACAGGCTGAAGAGCGAGTGGGAGAAAGAACAGCAGACTCGCCCGCTAAAAAGAAGCAGCAGAAGGCGGGCAAGCTCTCCTACATGGACCAGAGGGAGTATGAGCAGATAGAAGGAAAAATTATGGAGATGGAAGCGGAACAGGAACGTTTGCAGACACTCATGGATTCTCCGGAAACTACAGCAGACCCACAGCATCTGGCATCAGTCTGGGCGGATCTGCAACAGGCTAAAGGAGAGGTGGAGAAATTGTATGAACGCTGGAATGAGTTGGAGGAGAAGAAACTCAGCCATTAGCTAACAGCAATAATCTCCTCGTGACCGGATAAAATCTTACAGCGGTATATTGTCAAAAAAACGGTTGTTTATCAGAAAATGAATCCCAATACTGGCAAAGTATCCGAGAGCAATGGCCGGTAGCCATTTCAGGTGCCCGGCAAAGGTATACATTCCTCGAGCCTGACCCATGAGCGCCACACCGGCGGCCGAGCCAATGGAAAGCAGACTGCCGCCAACACCGGCAGTCAGGGTTACCAGTAACCAGTGTCCCATGGACATCTCCGGTTTCATGGTAAGAACTGCAAACATGACCGGAATATTGTCGACGATGGCAGAAAGGCCACCGACCAGAATATTTGCCGTTACCGGTCCCCAGTTGCCATACATGACTTTGGAGGCCATGCCCAGATATCCGATAAAACCAAGTCCGCCGACACAGAGAATAACACCGTAGAAAAACATCAGGGTATCCCACTCGGCCCGGGCGATATTTCTAAAAATATCAAAGGCCACCTCATCACCAATCCGTTCTTCAGCCTTTTCAGGGTCATAATCAGGGCTCTTTATCCCGTTCTTATGTGTTTTCTTCAGGTAGAAGCCATAGAGTTTCAGGTAGGAAAGGCCTGTCATCATTCCCATCATCGGAGGCAGGTGCAGAAAGTTATGAAAGCTGACGGCAGTGGCAATGGTCAGGAGGAACAGAGCAATGACCACAAAGGCGCCGCGCTTTAATTTCACATCAATTTCACAGGTAGCGGGTTTGATCTTCGGCACTGCAAAACTCATGATCACAGCGGGAACCACCCAGTTTACGACAGAGGGGACAAAGAGGTTGAAAAAAGTCCAGAAATCAACAATTCCTTTCTGCCAGACCATCAGGGTCGTAATGTCGCCAAAGGGGCTGAAGGCGCCACCGGCATTGGCTGCAACAACGATATTGATACATGCCAGACTGATAAATTTTACATTGTCCTTGCCAATGGCCATGACCACAGCACACATGAGAAGGGCAGTGGTCAGATTGTCAGCCACAGGAGAGATGAAAAAGGCAAGGACACCGGTGAGCCAGAATATCTTGCGCAGGGAAAACCCGGCACAGACCAGTCTAACTCGCAGGGCTTCAAAGACCTGCCGTTCCTCCATGGCGTTGATATAGGTCATGGCGACCAGGAGGAAGAGAAAGAGTTCGGCATATTCAAGGATATTATGACGAACTGCTATTTCAGCGGCATGGGTGAAGCCGTTGCTGGCATAAACCCAGGCGACGATACCCCAGATCAGTCCGGCAGCGAGCAGAACTGGCTTGGATTTTCGCATATGGGTATACTCTTCGGCCATAACGAATCCGTAGGCCACCACGAAAATTATCAGAGAAGCGTAGCCTACCCAGTTTGAGGTGAGGTCAATATGGTATTCTCCTGTGCCTCCTGATGCCAAAATGATTTCCGGGATTCCAAGGAGCGTGAAGACAAGAAAAAAAAGAAGCATGTTAGATTTTTTAATCATAATTTGTAACTGTTCAGGTATTGAGGAAAACTGTTGGCAAGAATGGGACAGAATTGTTGGGCGGCGATCTTTGACAAGCGAACCGCACCGCAGTATACGAAGTTCGAAGTGTTTTCTTCTGCTGTTTGATACTCTCTTCTAAAATAGTCAACCCTGATGGCGTCGTATTTATACCCGACGTTGAGGGTGAAAACTCTTCATCTTGTTCGTTGTTACAATTTTTCTATCATTACGACGTACCGTATGTACGCAGAAATGATAGGAAAATTGCACGCCTCCAATATGAAGCTTTTCACCCTAACTACCGGGCATAAATACTTATCCATCGGAAATCGAAGTTTTTACGAGTTTATCAACCCTGTTCAGGCAATATTATTGACTGAACAGGAGTTACCCTGGAGGCCAACCGAGAGAACGCCCGCCCAGCACATGCATATGGATATGAAAGACGGTCTGGCCTGCCCCGGCACCGTTATTGAAAACCAGGCGAAAGTCACTGATTCCGTTTTCCCTGGCAACCTGTGATCCGGTGCGCATCATTCTGCCGATAAGGCTCTCATCCTCCGCGCCAATGCCGGCAGGGTCCGCGATATGTTTTTTTGGAATAACCAGAAAATGAACGGGGGCCTGGGGTGCAATGTCACGAAAGGCGAGCATCTCCCCATCTTCGTAGAGTTTCTCTGCCGGAATGTCGCCGGCAGCAATTTTACAGAAGAGGCAATCTGTTGTCATAGCGAACCTTTTTTCGCCTCATCACAGGAGTCGACAAACAGTTTTTCAATGGCTTCCCGACCGGCATCGCTCAGGTAACGGGTTCCTGAACCAACAAAAGTGTCGTATTCGATCAAGGGATTGTCCTCTTTCCATTCGCCGGTTTTCCAGGTGAACCACTGTTTTTTCGGCTGGTCAAAAACATGAAGGGGACGGTTGAAGAGTTTGGCCAGTTCCACCGCCCAGCCGGTACCGCCTTTAACGGAGTTGTCATCCATGATTGTACCGATGACAAAGATCTGGTGGCCATTGTTGACCATATGAAAGATGGTTTGCAGAACTTTGCGGATTTTTTCCGTCTCGTAATAGGTCCGATTCAGCATGCGGGATGCCAGTTCCATGGAAATATCTCCACGCTCCAGCTCTTCCTTGCTGAGGATCACTGAATTTTTGTTACGGTTCAGCTTGTGCCCTTCAAAGGTGTAGATGATCTCTTTGAGGCCATATTTTTCTGCTGTTTCACCAAAAGTTGCTTCGGCACCTTTGAGACCGCCACTGAAAAGAGTACAGGTTTTATGATCCATCATACGCTCCTGTTAATAGTGAATCTAATCATGATGGCGTCGTAAAAACTCTCCATCTGCTTCGTTGCGCGCCCTTTAGGAAGTGCCCTTGGAATTTCACGCGCCTCGCATATGAAGTTTTTTACTTAGCCATCGTCAATTTTGACTTTTTACAAAAATATCAATCATAAAATATCCTTAAAGAATACCATACTTGCAAGCAAAGGCAAGAAAGAGCTGGCAGAGGGGTTTATTTTTTTCGGGCCCGTATGAAAACCCGAGTTGGCGCCGGGTAGCCTTCCACGGTTTTCCCGGGATCCTGGGGGTCAATAAAATCGGAGTAGGACTCAAATTCCATCCACCCTGTACGTCGCTGTTCCAGGCTGGACATGGGGTGTTGGCAGAAGAGTTCAATGTCTGAAAATCCGGCTCGGGCGAGCCAGTTCTGCAGGCAGTTCCCGGTAGGAACAAAGTAGGTACCAGGTACTTTGGCATAGGTTTTTCCCGGGAACAATGCGGTCTCACTTTCTCCGGGAATGGCCTGGGATTCAAGGATCAGCGTTCCACCATTCTGTAGGGAAGAATAGACGTTGCGCAGGGTGTCCACCGGAGAACTTCGGTGGTAGATGATGCCCATGAGAAAGAGGACATCAAAACAATCCGGGAAGAGTGGCAGATGTTCCACTCCAAGGAGATCAATATGCAGGTTGTCCTGACGGGCCATACTGTTCAGCCCCTTGAAGCAGTAATAGTGCTGGACAGAGGGCTCGAAACCGATGACCAGCTTTGGCTTGTAGGGAGTCATCCGAAACATGTAATAGCCATTACTACAGCCGATGTCTGCGACTATTTTTCCCTGGATATCCGGCAGGTGCTGAACCAGGCGCTGCCATTTGCGCTGGCTCTGCCATTCGGCATTGACGTCAATACCATAGACAGAAAAGGGGCCCTTGCGCCAGGGCATAAAGTCCCGCAGTTTGGATTCAACCTCTTGCTGTTCAGTCTTTGAAATTTCGTCAACTCCCCCTATCTTAACTGCATCTTTACTGCAATCCACCTCTGTTGCCGGAAATTTCCGCAAGGCTTCATATGGCCTGCGATAGCGAAGAAAGCCTTTTTTCTCCTGCTCTACCCATCTCTGGCGCTCATCATGTATTCTGATGATTTCGTCATGGCTGGCAGTTGCAGGCAGCTGGTCAAAATAATTCATTTTTCGGGAGTAAGGATATGTCAGGAGAGTGGTTTAACAGCAAGAAATGAAACAAAGTTGAACCATTGGAAAAAAGGTTCAACTTCAATAAATCCTGCAGCATGGAGCATGGATCTGTTTTCTTCGGGGGAGCAGGGAATGAGTATGTTTTCCAGGGCTTCCCTTTTTTTTGCAATTTCCAGTTCCGAGTAACCGCGTTCTTTTTTGAACTGATGGTAGATCTCAATATAGCGCCGATTCAGGCCGGGGTGATGAGAGATTGTTTTTTCGCTCAAGATGCAGAGCCCGCCGGGTCGAAGGTTATCATAGATCTTCTGTAAAAAGGTTTCCCGATGCAGGGGACGGATAAACTGAAGGGTGTAATTCAGGATAAAGGCTGCAGTGCCGGGTTGATCGATCTTCATGACATCATTGCAGATGAAGTTCAACTGTTTCATTCTGGAAAAGAGTTCTGCCTTTAGACGTGCCTTGTTGAGCATGGCAGGTGAGTTGTCAATCCCCAGATAGGTAAGTTCTTTTTCTTCCAACAGTTTACTCAGTCTCAGAAGAGTTGTTCCGGTTGCGCATCCCAGGTCAACGACCTGTTCCCCTTTCTCTACCTGGTTGGCAAGTATCCTGGCGATGGAGCGGATGACCTCTTCGTAATGTGGCACGGAGCGATCCAGCATGTCATCAAAAACCTGGGCAACACGGTCATCAAAAATAAAATCATTGCGGACCGCCTCTCTTTGGAAGAGCGTGTCTCGACTACTGTTTTTCTTCTCCTGAGAAAGGGAATGATTGGTCTCTTTTTTCATGGTTGTACTGCACTCCTGAGGCTATGGTAGGTGCATTATATACCACTGTTACTTCTGTGGGAAAAGGTCAAAATGAAGAGCACCGCCAAACAGTCGCATTCCAAGCGTTAATGAAGTTTCAGGTGGACACCTGAATAAGTGGTATTGAGGGAAAGAGTTGCACGAATAGGCTTGCTTTCAGGGGATGATCTAGGTATAAAATAGTGGTTTATTATAACATAGTCACAAAATGCGATTATTGTTTTTTTAAGGGGAGAAGTCTTATGAATGGGAAATTTTGGGGGAATGTTGGACTGAGTGTTGTGATTTTATGTCTTGTTGCCTTTGCAGTGACTAAAATAAGTGCATCGTCCTCGGGTGTCACGGGTTTGCTGCTGCCGGAGATCAAGGTAGCTGCTTCTACAGAAGAACTTTTACACTCTGTGACTCTTGTTCGTTCGGCAATAAAAATTCAGAAAGGGACGCAGATGGTTGATGCCTCTTTCGCCATTCTAAACAAAGGTGGTCATGATGTAAAAAATGTTTCAATTCTCTGTACTCTTTTTGATGAGAGCAACAGAGAGCGGGGGCGTGATAAATGGGTTGTTTTTGATACGGTGAAGTCCCAGGGCCATGGGATGTTCACCTTTTCAGACAAGAAATTTATCAGTGACACCGTGGTTCGTTCCGAGTGTCGAATCGTGGATATGCAGACAGTCAAGGCTCCCTTGATTACCGTACACCGTGGTACTGCTGGACATGGCGACAGCGGTCAGGGCGAAAATGAGGCTGCTTCTTACGAGACTGGATCCGGCAGTCCCCACTGATTTTATTAGAATACAAGAACATACGATGTCTGACGAAATAGATTTTGACGAAATCCTGGGGAAGTACCACTCCGATCCATATGAATATGTGGATATCTTTGCCGAGCATACCGGCAAGATACGTTTTCTGGTGGAAGGGGGGAGCAGTGTGGAAGCTGTCAGTGGGGAGTGGAAACATATCCCCGGTACGCCTCTTTTTGAGATCACCCGGGAGCGAAATCCGAAAAAGATTACGGCAACGACCAATGGTGTCGTCTCTTTCATTGCCGGTGAGCTTGAAGGACGTTTTGTGGAGGCCGGTGAGAAACTGATGACCATTCGTCATCCGTTGAAGAAAAAAGAGATCATTGAGGCTATCTTAAAAGAGGTCCTCTATATTTTTCCAGCCCCTGAACGAGCAAAGTATTTTTTCTCACTTGATGTGCAGTCGAGAATTGAGAAAAAGGGTGCCCGTGAAGTCTCAGTCAAACCGGGAGATGAAATCATAATCATGTCTCTGATGAAGCGGGATACCCCGGTGTATTACAGTGGGGAAAAAGGAGTGATTCATTCTGTCTACTTCAAACCCGGAATTTCAGTGGATCGGGGTGCCCCTCTCATTGGTGTCTGTCCTTTTGAAAAGCTGCCGCTCATACAAAAAGTTATTACCAGAGTGAAAGCAGACTGGGATAAGAAGGAGTAGGAGAGGGGGAAAGGTGTCACCCTGGAATATGGACAATCTTGCCCTTCTTCATCCTGCTGCCCTTGATGATTATGTCTTATCCGTTGAACTGATCCGACGTCAGATTGTCGATGCGCCGGCCTGTGAGGAAATATTTCGTTATGGGGCCTGTGTCGGTTCAGTTATTTATGCCTACCCCTCTCTTTCCCGTGCCATGGATACGGCACGGGATCACATTGCAACACGTGAAAAAAAGGGAGTGTCTGTTGCCAATGGCAGTCTGATACTTGCCTCTTCCCTCAGCCTTCCCAAAGGGCGTTTCAGCCGTTCCTGGCATGCTCCCCCCGGCGGACTATGGGGCTGCCTGATCCTCGCAGATACCTTTCTTCCTCCATTCAGAAACCTGCTGCCACTGATTCCAGGAATTGCCTGCTGTGAAGCACTGCATCAGGACGGAGCCAGCGATGCTGCTATTCGCTGGGTAAATGATGTACTGGTTCAGGGGAAAAAGCAGGCCGGTTTTCTCATTGAAGGATTTCGCAGTCCTGTACATGGGGAAAACTATCATCTTCTGGGATTTGGTTTGAACCTGAACAACGACACATTTCCGCCTGAGTTGCAGGAGACGGCAATTGCCCTTTCTCAGGTCCTGGGGTGTTCAATCGATATCTGCTCCTTTGCCTTCTCTTTTCTGGCAAAGTTGCGCTGGTATGTCGGGCTTCTGTTGTATGAGGAAGAACAGTGGCTGGCGCGGGGAGGGAGAGATGTGTATGAAGAGGAGCATCCCATCGTTAGGCGCTGGAAGGAGCTATCCGACACCATAGGCAGGCGGGTGCAGTTTGGCTACGATGTCCTGAAGAATCCCCAGTATGAGGCTGTGGTCAGTGCTATTGCACATGATGGTGCCCTTGTGTTCAGACATGATGACGGAACGACCAGTGTTGAACATAGTGGAGAGATTCGTTATCGCCAGTAGCCTGGTACAATGTAAACCTTAATGTGCCGTTTTGGGTTCGTCCGTCATACCCGAGTGCTCCCTGCTTAAAACATACTGGGACAAGCGTTATCGGGCATCCAGGAATTTAGCTTCGCTCTGGATCCCCGATTACTCCCTCGAGGATGACTTCGATGAGAAGATATAAGCCTTACAGTGTCCTGGCAGTAATCCAAGTGGGCGCCTTGAACCGCTGTTGAATGGTCTTTTTAGCTGCGTTTTAGGCCTTTCAAGCGGGAGGGGAAGGGGACAGAGCTATTTTCTTGTTTTTCGTATATGCTTGTGCTATTGACTGATATTGTCAGCATGGCCTCGTATCGTTTTATTTAACCTCCTACGCCATAGCATCCTATAAAATAAACTCGTCAAAAAAGTGGTTTTGTACGATCTTCTCCCATTGTTCCTCTTTATGCGGAACCGACAGTAATGAAAATAAAAACAGAAGTACTCAAGTCCATTTATATCGTTACCTGCGAAGGATCCGATCTGAATCCTGTCCTTATCCAGGGATTTGTAACCGCTATGAAAGGATTTATTCAAAAACAGCAACTGGATATTCTTTTGGATCTTTCAGGGGTTGAATCTGTTGATAGTACCAAACTTGGATCCGTTATCCAATTTTTAGAACAGATTGAAGGTGGGGATGGGTTGCTGATTTTGTGCGGTGTGAGTGACCGGGTTATCAATCTGCTGAAGATGACCAATATGGATGGAAAGTTTATCCAGGCAGATAATCGCAACAGCGCCTTGAGTAATCTCTTCTGGGAAAAAAAGAAAACAAGTGCTGCGAAAACTTCTCCTGAGCCGGAAGCCTCTGTGACAAGAAAAGAAACACCTCAGTTTGAAATGGAAAAAGAGGCTGAAGATGCTGATGAGGTTATGGAAGTTGATGAATATGAAATAATAGAAGATGGCTGGGAGATCGTGGATGAAGAGGGCGTTGATGAGGTTGAGGAATTTGGGGGGGCTGGAGACAAAGTAGATGAAAAGAGCCTGGCATCTGTATATGAAGTGAGAACTGAGTATACAGCGGAGGCCAGAAAAAAAGCACTACGAAAATTCCCGAGGATTAAAAGTAGACAAATTTCGGATGATGAGCTCGTCATGTACTGCAAAAATCTCGCGACCGGCAAACACCATACTGCAGTTATCCTGGACATCAGCCTCGGTGGTCTCCTTGTTAAGTTGAGGCCTGCCGGCCTTATGGTTGGTGAGGAGTTGCTTTTGAAGGGGCGAATAGGAAAAGGGTTTAAATTTAATGAACATGCTGTTGCCTGTTCATATTGTGGTGAGGGAAAATATGGGCTTGCCTTTGTCGAGCTTTCTCAGGAGGCGAAGCAGTTTTTGACTCGACTCATCGGAGCAGTGAAATAATACCTTCCAGGAAAAGGGAACAGGACCTTTTCTTTATATCCCCCAGTTACCTGTACTGCCGCCAATGCGGTAGGTATTAGCTGGTCAGAAAAGCCCAGGATGTAATCTCACGTTGAAAAAGCTGGCAAGCGTATGAATGCAGAAAAGCAAGTGCCTCTTCCTGGCTGTTTTCAGAGAGCTGTAAGCGGTGTAATCGTTCAAGGGGCTGATTGAGGGCCGTGGTCAGAGACTTGAGTGTCCCCAGGGAGAGTCTGACCCTCTCCATCGTACTTTTTTCATTGCATCTGCTGCAGCGTATGCCGCCGCTTGAAGAGTGAAAGCTGTAGGTTTCATTTGTAAGAACTTCCTGGCCGCAACCGAGACAGCTTTCCAATTGTGGGCTGTAGCCGATGGCAGCAAAAAAACGAATCAAAAAAAAGATGAGTACGGACAAGGGAGAAAGACCACTGTTCAAGCTGTGAAAAGACCATATCAGTAGCGGGTACAGTTCTTCATCCCCCTCCATTTCTTTTGTGGCCAGCAGAATAAACTCACAGATGGCAGTGGCAGTGGTATAGCAGGCTACATTTTTACGAAGACCGAGAAATCCATCCACAAGCTCGGCTTCAGCAACAAAGGCAAGGCGATTATTCTGTGGGAGGGAGTGTTGAATGATCAGGGAACTGAAGATTTCCAGCTTGTTGACAAACCGTTTTTTACTGCGTTTTGCGCCTTTGGCAATGCCGGTGAGCCGACCTTGGTGCCGACAGAAAAAGGTGACAATAATATCTGATTCGCCATGATCACGGCAGTCAAGGACAACGGCAGCAGATTCAACATGCTGTTTTCCGTATTTATCAGAATATGTTGTTGCCAACCGTAATTCCTGGAATAAGACAGGGTTTAGTCATGGTTACCTGGATATTGAACGAAAAGATAACACCAGTATACGGTAAGAAAGCTGGTATTTAGTTCAGTACCCCCTGTTGAGGTGCTCACTACAGTACCCCGTATGGTTAACAGTGATGGCGTCGTATTTATATCCGACGTTGAGGGTGAAAACTCTCCATTTGCTTCGTTGCTGCATTTTTTATTAAATTTCGACGTACCTTAGTACGCCGAAATTAAATAAAAAATACGCGCCTCCAATATGAAGCTTTTCACCCTAACTACCGGGCATAAATACTTATCCATCGGAAATCGAAGTTTTTACGAGTTTATCAACAGTGCTTTATCAAAAAGAGTTTCTTTGGAAAAACAAGAAATTCTTTTGTAAGGCACTAATGATTCAACGTTCCCCCAGTATGTTTTAAGCAGGGAGCACTCGGGTATGACGGACGAACCCAAAACGGCACAGTAAGGTTTGCGCTGTACTAGGAGCTTGTCCGAGAATAGACATTTTTTCTCAAATCGAGGCATCTGTGAAAAATAAGCACAGGCATATACATAATATTCCGAGCATTATTTTTCACAAGCAACGAAGAGTTGGGGAAAAAGGGCATTTT
>JAIPEF010000047.1 GCA_021737265.1 Desulfocapsa sp.
AAAAATAATAACTACAGATTGAGCATGGATGAAATTGAAATCAAGGTTCGCGTAGCGACCCGAAGGGCTTGACCTTTAATTCAATTTCATCCGTGCTATTTTACTTGTTTTACCCACAGATTCGTCTGAAGAACCAAAAGAACAGCAAGGCAGGTTCCGATTCACACCCGGAATACCAGCCAAGGATTTTGAGACTCCGGAAATTGGTTATTTCATGAAATTACTTATGGAAGGGATGCGTCGCCTGGATGAGGGACGGGGCCGAGGACGTAAGTAGATCAGGCTAAAGGGTACCTTAAAAAGGTAGTACTTTCACTTCAAAACATCAACCATCCCCATCATCCAGAACCCGGCGCACAATAGCAGCCATATTCCTTATGGTCACCGGTTTATTGAGATACTCACGAATACCAAGGTCAAGCCCATTTTCAGCATCTGCCTTCTCACTGAATCCGGTACAGAGTATGATTGGAATTTCCGGTCGTATTTTTAGGATCTCTTTTGTCAGTTCAATTCCTGTCAGGTCAGGCATGGTCAAATCCGTAATGATCAGATCAAAATCATCCTTCTGGGCACGAAATTTATCTAAGGCCAGCTGACTTGAAGTCTCAGAACTGACACGATAACCAAGATTGACAAGGATTTTCCTGTTTATCTCAACGACCAGTGGCTCATCATCAACAATGAGGACATGCTCGGTTCCCTTTGGCAAGGAGGCTGTATCAGACACTTCTTTGTTACGAACACTCTCCACCTCAGTAATTGGCAGTTGAATCTTGAATACGGTTCCCTGACCCGGCTTACTTGAAACATCGATATGTCCGTTGTGGGCGGCAACAATACCATGAACCACAGCCAACCCAAGTCCTGTCCCCTTTCCTTTTTCCTTAGTCGTAAAGTATGGTTCAAAGATTCGAGCCAGCACATCCTTTTCTATACCGCAGCCAGTATCGCTGATTTCGAGACAGAGATGAGACCCGGCGGAAAGAGGCGGATAGGAGTGACAGTCTTCTTCTGTAAGTTCACGACATCCGAGAGTGACACTCAGGATACCGCCATGGTCAGTCATGGCATGACTACTATTGGTACAGAGATTAATCATCAGCTGGTGTATCTGTGTGGGATCTGCCATGACAGGTCCACAAGTCATATCTATTTCCTGGCGTATTTCTATAGTGGTTGGAATAGTAGAGCGTATTAGCTTAAGGGCCTCCTTGACAATTGGCTGAAGGTGGCAGGATGAAATCGTCTGGTTTTGTTGACGACTAAAAGAGAGTATCTGCTGCACCAGCTCTGTGGCCCTCCTGGCTGATTGAAGAATTATATCAAGTCCATTCTTCATCATTCTATCATCTTGTACTTTCATGCAGAGAAGTTCGGCATAGCCAATTATGGGGGTGAGGATATTGTTAAAATCATGGGCTATACCACCAGCCAGGATACCAATGGCCTCCATTTTTCTGGCTTGATGCAGTTGTTCTTCCAATGTCTTCCAATCAGTTATATCTTTGGCTATATGGAGAACTCCTACAAACGTCCAACAAGTTCAGAGGGTTCTTTCTGAAGAAAATCAGTTGTAGCCCGATTCACTCGAAGCATATTGAACTCTGTGTCATGAATCGTCACCATGTCACCAATAGCATCGAAAGTCATTTGCCACTGCTTCTCGCTCTGCCGTAAATCAGCTTCAATTCGTTTTCTATCAACAATCTCCCTGGAAAGGTTGGCCGTTCTCTCCTCAACCAATGCCACAAGGCGCTGCCTGTAGTTTGCAAGTTCCTGCTCATTGAGTTTATTTTTTACTGCCTTCTCAATGGTATGAGCCAGTGCCTGCAGGTATACCCCCTCAGAATCTTTTATTAAATAATCTGCAGCACCGGCTTTCATTGCCTTTACCGCCACCCCTGCATCACCAAGACCGGTAACCAGAATAAATGGAGTATCCCCCACTTGGTCAAAGAGATCAAAAGCAGTGCCCTCTCCCAGCATATAATCAAGAATAACAGCGTCAAACTTGTTGTTTTTCAGGGCTTCAGAGGCCTCTTTTACAGAACCGGCAAGTTTATAATCGTGAGGAAAATCATGTGTGTCCGCATACCTCTCGAAAGCCATCCGATCAACACGATCATCGTCCACCAAAAGTATTGTAAGGTTATCTGTCATGAAATATTCCCGTTATATTCATTTTCAAAGGGTAATTCACTCAATGTCCAGTACATATCAATCGTACGCACCATCTCAATAAACCGTTGATAACTGACCGGCTTTAGCATATATCCAGCAACACCAAGGTTGAAACTTTGGATTCGGTCCTGGTCTTCATGGGAGGTGGTGAGGACAATGACGGGAATCGGTTTGAGCTCACTATCTTTTTTGGCCACGGTAAGGAACTCAAGGCCATTCATCTTGGGCATATTAAGATCCAGAAGGATAATACAGGGGCGTTCATTATCCGGATTTCTAAGGTATTCAAGTGCCTCTTCACCATTACCGGTCACCACCAAAGGATTTGTAAGTTTCAGTTCACGGCAGGCTCGTTTTACGGTCATGACATCAACTTTATCGTCCTCGACCAGGAGGATGGTTCTTTTATGTCTCATAACTATCTTTCCTTTGGTTTTTTTGCTTCGATCAACTACAAGGCCATTCTCTCAATAACAGCAGGCGAACGTCAAGACAATCGTCCCTTTTCTCAAACTGTCTCAGGCTCTGGCGCTACAATAGCCTTATCCAGGGTAAAATGAAAAATTGTTCCACGACCAACCATTGATTCGACCCACACCTTACCGTTGTAAAGGCCGACAATTTTCTTAACCAGCGACAGTCCTATACCAGTACTTTCATACTCATCACGAGGCGTAAGACATTGAAAGATTTGGAATATCTTTTCAAAATATTTCTCTTTGATACCGGGACCATTATCTGCAACGCTGAAGTGGTAGAATTCACCCTGATCCACACAAGATATCAGAATAAATCCACTATCCTTATCCATGAACTTGATGCTGTTAGAGAGAAGATTTTGAAACAGCTGGAAGATGCGGACTTTTTCTGCCTTGATAACAGGGAGGTCTGTATCGTAGACAACCTTGATATTATCAGGTGTACCTATAAATTCCACCACTTCATTGAGCATCTCGGCCACAGGGATTGTAGCAACTGTCTCCCTGACTCGACCGATTCGGGAATACTGGAGAACCCCCTCAATAAGAGAATGCATTCGATTAACCCGGTTGAGAAGAAGATCGAGCTGTTCTCTACCATCCTCATTTAGGACATCCTTATGATCTTCAACAATCCAACCGGCGAGTTGACTGATAGCACGCAGTGGAGCCTTCAGATCATGGGAAACAACATAGGCAAATTCCTGTAATTCACGATTGGCAGTTTCAAGCTGCAGGGTACGTTTTTTTACCTTTTTCTCCAGTTGTTTCTGATACTGGACCAATTCCAGCTCTGCCTTCCTTCTTTTAGTGGTATCATCAATGGTGGCGACAAAGAGTATCAATGCCAGAACAACAGGCAGGATTAATTTTAGCAGTTCCCATTTCAGCCCGGTAAGTTTTTGGGTATAGTCCTTCAGGATAACAAACTCTCCAAGAATTTTTAAATCTGAATCATAGAAGGGCAATTTCTTGGAGATATATGATCGACCGGAAATTTCTACCTGCTTATTTTTTGGATAGGGTATGTCATGTTTGTAAAAACTTGAAAACAGAACTGCCTCCATGTTGTCATAGAAAACAAAATCAGTATTAAGGATTTCCCTGAGTTTACGGATCCATTCTATATTACAGCTGAGAACTTTCAGTAATACCACGTACCCCGATGCATCTCCCACATCATCAAGCATTGGAATAGTGGATTTCAGGGTAATAGTATTAAAGACTGAATGATTCTCATGAAGTTCGAGATGGAGATTAAAATCTTTTACCACTGTGGGGTGAAGAGTATATACACCACCTTTTTTAGAAGTCCTCCGACAAATCTGTTGATAAATTTCATTGTCTACGGGAAACGGTTTGAAATTGTTGGTGGCCAACAACCTACGATTTTCATCAAAAAAAAGGACAATATCAATCCCCTGCTTCGCCGAAATTTCCTGGAGCATGACAGCTATGGAGGGGATATTATTATAATCCAGAAAACCAATAAATTTTCCGGTTAATTCCTCAACAATACTTGAAACAATCTGCAGCTTTTCTCTTTCCCCCAACAGGACAGCATCAATGATATCAGCTTTACTCTCCATTTCCTTCAACAATGCCTGTCTGACTCTATCCTTTTCCTGGAGTATGGAATAGAAACTAAGGATCATGACCACAACAAGCAGGACCATTACGCCGAGAGCTATTGGGTTTATTACAATACGATTCCCAAAATAGGTTGATGGCTTTTTGTTATAGTAAGTCATCGCCTGTCAACTGTATTTTTTCTTTAGCAATGGCTCGTTCTTCCACCGCTCTTCCTTCGGCGAACCAGACCTCCATCCCTCCCCGTAACACACCAGTAACCTGAAACCCATTCTTCTTCAAAAATTTATAGGCAAGCGGGGACTGTTTCGCAGCCGAGTCAGTGATAATAATCCCCCTGTCTCGAGGAAGCTTATCCATATTTTCAGCCAGGATAAGGAGGGGCAAGTGAAAAGAATTTTTTATAAATTTGTTAAAGTGAGCAAACGCCTCTGGCCTGACATCAAGAATAAAGGGTTTTTCTATCTTAAGCAGTTCTGCAACCTCTTCAGTGGTCAGTTTCCTCGCCGGCATATCGCCATATTCAGGAAAAGAAGTCATAGGATAACGAAAACTTCGCCATTCCGGGATACCCCCGGCAAAACGATAAACTTTGGTGTAACCACTCTTAACCGCCCAAACTGCGGCCTTATGGGAATAGAGTCAGCGGTGGCCCATACAGTAGAAGACAAGGGGGGTATTCTTGTCTGCAGGAAGCCTATCGCAACCTTCCAGGAGATTAATGGGGATATTAATTGAACCGGTAATGTGGTGCATCTCATATTCAATACCACTGAGTACATTTACTACCACTACCTTTCTATCATTCTCCATCATATGTTTAAGCATTGGTGCAGAAATCCCGGTATACTCTTCTGCGGCAAGGGCCTTATGAGAAAAAAAATTCAGGAAAACCAATGCCACAAGCATTGACACTACAGAATAAAACTGAGATACAGGACGGCGTAACTGGGACAAGGTTGTTGACTTGTGTGCGACTGGCATCATAGTCTCCTCTCTATGTTCAATGACAGTTCATTCGCTTGCGACCCGAACACATCTAACACACAAACAGGCAGAAATGCATACAGCGCGAGCAAACATATGGAGTCATGCAAAAAAACAGCTAAGTTTGATGGTGCACAATATGAACAGAGATGTGTATTACTGATAGAAAAAGTTTATAATAAAAAGCTTTCTCATTCTAGGGTACCCAGGTAATTAAAAGTTGGCAGTTTGAAATATTTGCCGGTTCCAGCCAATCTGTCGGCCAATTCTTCCAACTCTTTTTTTCCTTCCTGCAGATTACTTAAATCCACCACCGCATAATCAAGACCTATAGTTTTTAATTCATGGAGATAGGGGAGCAGTGAGAATGGACGCACCGGTACCGTGGCAGTGACATTTTCCTTTTTCAGGAGAATAAACTGTTCCTGCTTGGGACTGTTCAGGATCTTATTGTAGCGGAAATGATCAGGATCCATTCTTGCTGTGAACAGAGCTGGAGCACCGTACACAGACAAGCCCAGCTTCAATTCATTGTGATGTTTACGAAATCTTGCAATTAACTCAATCAATATCCGCCTGTCGCTTTCAATGGAGAGCTGGGCGGCCTCCATTCCTCCCTCCTCAATCATCTTAACAGCCTGACTGTTAAGGAGATTCAGCGTGTAATCGGCAGAGAGATAAACACGTTCTTTCTTAAAAAATTCAACCTGAGTAACGTGACCGATTTGAAAGCTCCTAAAACCGGAACGAATAAGGAGTTGTATCTGTTTTTGTAACGTATCCAGCCCCCCTTCAAAAAGGATTGGCGGCAGGCACCAGGTGAGATCGCGAACCCTTTTTCCAAGATATCTTTTCAGCTGCCCGGTTTGACTGAGATTGGATTTCGTGATTGGCAGCAGAAAACGATCGGGAAAAAACTCCATTCCCATGAACAGGGTTTTAGCGGAATTTATACGCAGCCAAAGATCAATTGGATTTTTTACCCGTTTTTCTGGAAACTGCTTTTTCCTTTTGCTTCCTCTGATATTCCAAGATTTACTGATATCGGGAATCTCTGTTTCTTCAAGCGATGGAGAAGCATGGTTTAAGACCTCTCGAACACGATCACGGGTCTGCCTGACCATGGCACCCAACAGCTCTTCACAGTCTCGTTTCTTAGGCAGGAGTGCTGCCCCTCCTGCAGCTGATTTTCTTTTGACATCAACCCGATAGACGCTAATATGTTTGGATGTCGCATAAAATTCCCAGTCAGGGACTAACAGTTGAACCTTATTGCCAGCTGCTGCTTCAGTCACGTTGTTGTTTTCGTGACGTAACTCTTTTACCGTGAAGGCCAGTCGTTCTCCAGATGGTTCGGCGTGTAGTCTCAGGCGGTCACCTGCAGCCAGTTCTTTTTTGAGTGTCAGCCTGGCATAGAGGCTCTTCTCATACTTTTTTGGAACACCAAGACGACCAAGGTAATCCCCCATATTACCGGAAAATTGTGGTGATATGGCAGCAACCGGCTGGGGAGAGAAAAAATATCCTGAAGACGTTTTCCGACCCATTGCCCGATCACTTAACTGTTCAGCTTCTTTCAAGGCCTCTGGAAAGGAATTGGCTGATGCATCCATAACCAGTCTGTATGCCTGAACAATGTGAGAAACATAATGGGCGGACCGGAGACGTCCTTCAATCTTCAAAGAATCAACACCGGCAGCCAGCAGATCAGGCACTGTCTCAAGGGCTGAAAGATCATTCATGGAAAAGAGATACTGTCCCTTGCCTGTCTTTGTTTGAGTTTTAGAAGAAGCATTTCTCCCCTTTGAAGGGCTCCAGCTGTAGTGTCTGCGACAGGGCTGTACACACTTGCCACGCAAACCGCTTTTGCCGCCAAGGAAGGAAGAAAAAAGACAGAGCCCGGAATAGGAAAAACACATGGCACCATGAACAAAGACTTCTATCTCAATACTACTTTTCTGGCAGAGTACCTGGATTTCCTTCAGAGTCAGTTCACGGGCCAGGACAACACGCTCAAACCCCATTTCCTTGAATCCATTCAGAGACTGTGAGTTGTTTGCTGAGAGAAGCGTTGAGGCATGCAGGGGAATGGAAGGAAAATATTCACGGATCAGTCTCACAAGACCAAGATCCTGGACAATGAGGCCATCCGTTCCCATGGCCTCAAGTATGGCGAGGGTTTCTATTGCCTGAGGCAGGTCCTGTTCCCTGACAAGACTGTTGGCGGCAAGATAAATTTTTTTATCCCTCTCATGGCAGAACTGTACCATGGCAAGGATCTCTTCCAGGCTTAGATCGCGGGCGAGATTTCTGGCATTTATTGCCGGTGCTCCAACATACACAGCATCGGCACCAGCCTCCATTGCCGCAAGAAAATTCTCAGTATTTCCTGCGGGTGCCAGAAGTTCCATATTTCTTATTCCTGATTTTGTAAAATGACTTCATCCCGGCCACTCTGCTCTTGCAGTCTCACCTGAATACGCTCGTCAGGTCTAACACTGGTGCTGAGGCCAACAAAATCAGCCTGGATGGGAAGTTCACGCCCTCCTCTGTCAATGAGGATGGCAAGTTGAACGGACCGGGGGCGTCCATAGGCCATCAATGCCTCCATGGCCGCACGAATGGTCCTGCCGGTGAAGAGTACATCATCAACAAGAATCACGTCTTTGCCATCAACTGTAAACCCGATATTTGAGGTCTTTACCACTGGATTCTGGGTGATCAGGCTCCAGTCGTCACGATAAAGATTAATATCGAGACTCCCATAAGGAAGGAGCTGCGATGTCTGTTCCTGGATAAAGGTTCTCATACGCTGGGCAATGAAAACGCCGCAGGTATGAATCCCGACAATGGCAAGATTATCGGGAGTATGATTTTTTTCAAGAACCTGCAGACTTATTCGATTCACAGCAAGTGTTATTTCATCACCGGTAAGTAAGGTACTGCTCTTCATAATCATCCCTTGGTGCGGTTCCAGAAAAAATCAATCCCCATGCTGTCCACTCTGTTTATTGCTTCAGGAAAGGCTTCACATTCTGCTGCAAAGACTTTGGTGGCAATATCATCAGGAGAATCGTCATACTCCAGAGCAACACTCTGCTGGTGAATAATGGGCCCTTCATCATAGACTTCATTGGCAAAGTGGACGGTACAACCACTCACCATACAGCCCCGTTTCTTAACAGCTTTATGCACCCTGGATCCGTAAAATCCATCACCACAAAATGATGGAATGAGTGACGGGTGAATATTAAGAACAGCACGTGCCAGGTCTGCCGGTGGCTGATAGAGTTTCAGATAACCGGCCAGCGCAATAATATCAATATCATAGTCTTGGAGCAGAGTATTGATTTCATCATTACTCTGTGCATGAAATGCAGGATAGCCATAGTTTTTTGCCTTGGTCAACCCAAGGGCATCACTGACATTTGAGATGACGACCTGCACCTGCGCATGCAGGCTACCCTTCTCAATTCGTTCATGAAAATTATCAAGTGTTCGTCCACTGCCGGAAAGCAGCACCGCCATCTTCAGCATATCCTTTTCTCTCTATTTGAAATAATCGTCACCATCCACATCCACCTTTTCCAGCCAGTTGGAAATAGTGGTGTCATAACTGGACGTAAGGGCAAAGACCTTGGCAGCCAGACGGAACCTTGTTTTCAGGGTTGTATTCCCAGTCTCTTTCATTTCTTTTAAGACCTGGGGATAATCGGCCGGATCAACAATTACGGTTACGTCATGAAAGTTTTTGGCCGAGGCACGAAGCAGGGTCGGCCCACCGATGTCTATATTTTCAATGGCATCAGCCAGACTACAGTTTGGATCGGCCACCGTTTTTTCAAAGGCATAAAGATTCACGGCTACGAGATCAATATTCTTCAGACCGTTTTCAACACACTGTTTCTGATGGTCTGCATTGGCACGCTGGTTCAAAATACCGCCGTGTACTTTTGGGTGGAGGGTCTTCACGCGTCCGTCCAGCATTTCAGGAAATCCGGTAAACTCTGAGACATCCATCACCTCAATGCCGGATTCACGGATTTTTGCTGCCGTACCTCCAGTGGAAAGGATTTCCACCCCCAGCGCAGCGAGTTCTTTCGCAAAACCTTCAATTCCTGATTTATCAGTGAGACTGATCAAAGCCCTTTCTATTTTATTCATCTTCTCCTCTCTTGGTTAATCGTTTTTACGGATAAACTCCCTAATCTTACGTCTATCTTTCTTACCTGGTCTTCTGGCAGGCATACTCTGTCCTGCATAAGAAAGTGAACGTTCCCGGCGCTCCTTTTCCCGCTTTTCAATGGAGGCCTCAGATTCCTCGTAGAGGGTCCCGGCAACAGCAGCAGGGCCTCTCCGGCTTGAAAGGTCAAGGACGGTGACTGTCTGCTCAACCTGTCCCTTGTGAATAATCAATTCGTCACCCACCGCTACTGCCTTGGCAGGTTTGGCCCGTTGCCCATTGATTGAGACTTTGCCGCCTGAAACTGCCCGGGACGCAAGGCCTCTTGTTTTAAAGAAACGGGCCGCCCAAAGCCACTTATCGACCCTGACCTGCCCCTGTGTGTCGCTCATTTTTCAGTACCCGGCAAAATATTAACAAAAATCATTGATTAAGAACTCAATTTACACTGAATTCGGATATTTTTCATATAAAAAGATGGCAAAGTGCTGAGGAGAAGCTTTCTTCAATACATTTGCATCTTGTCGAACTGGTCAAAAAAGAGTACATACTGCCCACTTAAAACCCAATCCAGCCAAACTCATTCATTCATACAGGGGCCCCCATGCTTGTCAAAGACCTGCTTGAAAGCCAGAAGACCACTTTTAGTTTTGAATTTTTTCCACCAAAAGAGGATGCTGCTGCAGATCGTCTACTGAAGACCATTTCCAACCTCATGCCCCTTGGACCTTCTTATGTAAGTGTTACCTACGGGGCGGGAGGTACGACCAGGGACAGGACCCATGATCTGGTGGTCAAGATCAAGGAACAAACAAATATCACCGTGGTCTCTCACCTGACCTGTGTCGGGAGCAGTCGTGATGAGATGCATGGTATTCTGGAAAAATATCAGGAGGCGGGAATTCAGAACATTCTTGCCCTGCGTGGTGACCCGCCAAAAGGTGAAGAGGACTTCGTCCACCCTGAAGATGGTTTTCCCTATGCCGCTGACCTTGTAGCCTATATCAAAAAACATTTTCCTGAGATGTGCGTTGGGGTTGCCGGTTTTCCTGAAGGCCATCCCGGTACGCCAAATCGTCTCCAGGAAATAGATTACCTCAAAGAGAAAGTGGATGCCGGTGCCGATTACATTGTTACCCAGCTCTTCTTTGATAATCGGGATTTTTACGATTACTGTGAACGCTGTGAACTTGCTGGAATTCACATTCCCAATATTGCCGGAATCATGCCTGTTCTTAGTAAAAGCGGTTTAATCAGAACGGCCGAACTTGCCGCCGGTGCAAAAATTCCGGCCCGGCTCCTGAAGGCAGTTTCCCGCGCGGAAAACGATGAATATGTGGAAAAGGTTGGTATTCACTGGGCAACTCAACAGATCAGCGATCTCATTGACAATGATGTCCGGGGCATCCAGTTTTTCACCCTCAACTCCTCCCAGGCCACCCTTGAAATTTACAAGTCCCTTGGCGTTCGTGACTCCAATCAACTGCGATAAGGGTCGGTCAATGAAAATTCAGTCGGTGGGTATCAAAGATATCCAAATCCCTGTTCGTATCCGTGAAAAAGGTGGTGGCCTACAAAACAGTGTCGCCACAGTGGCGTTACAGGTGAGCATGCCCGGCGAATATAGAGAGAGTTGTGTTCACACCTTCACCTCGGTGTTGAATAAGTATATGGATGAGATGAGCGTCACCAATTTCCCTCAGCTGTTAGTTGAAGTCAAAGAGGGGTTGGTAGCAGAAAGTGCCCGCCTGGAGATGTCATTTCCCTATTTCATTGAAAAAAAAGCCCCGGTTTCGGGCACCCGCAGCCTCATGGAATATGAGTGCAGTTTTACCGGCGAGGTGGGTACAGATAATGACTTTATCCTTTCCGTCAAAGTTCCGATCACTACCCTATGCCCCTGTTCCAAGGAAATCAGTAATGCCGGTGCCCACAATCAAAGGGCAGAGGTGACCTTGAATGTTAAATTCAGAAAATTTATCTGGGTTGAAGATCTGATCCGGATGATTGAAGAATCAGCATCCTGCGAACTCTGGGCCCTGCTCAAGCGCCCAGACGAAAAATATGTAACTGAGAAGGCCTACGAAAACCCGATGTTTGTCGAAGATGTGGTCCGCAAGGTGGCTGTCTCAGCACTTGATGACCCCAAGATCACCTGGTTCTCTGCCAGCGTTGAAAGCTTTGAATCTATTCATAAACACAGTGCATACGCCTATGTGGACTCCAACGAGATCCGTTAACATCTGCTTGCACTTGTCTGCCTTCTTACCACCGACTGTCCTATTTAGAGTGTCATCCTCAAGTACAACTTCGCCCTTGAGGCGATAAAATAAGTTTTTCGTTATCTGTTGTAGACACACTATTATGCTCAGCGGTTGCATCTATCCGGCCCTACTCTCTTCACAAAACTGTCAAATTAGCGACCAAACACCAGTCAGATATCCCTAACCATATTATTCCTCACCACTTTTTTGCAGACGTTCCTTCTGCTCCACAGCCGCCTTCATCACCCGAAACAGTTCACGGTAGTGGACTTTATTCCGTGTGGTGACGTATTGGTGTATAACTCTTCGTAATTCCGCCTCATCAAGGTTTGGATATTCTCCCAGGATTTCTGCTATAAAATTACTTTCCCAATTAATCTCAAAGGGGATCTGACTTCCCAGACATTCCTGGTGAATTTCCACAGCTTCATTGATCAAGGTATCACGCATGCGCTCTGCTGCATGAAACTGTTTTTTTGCGTGCAGATTCGACCCCTTTCTATTGGTCACGAAAAGGTATATCTCATCAATGGGCCCCTGACGCAAAACTTTGGCCAGATATTTGATCTGCCGTTTCCGCGATCCGCCTTTAAGACCACGCGTCGCCAGGATTTCTTCATGGATTACTGTTCCCCCGGGGAATTTTTTCAGCTCCTTGTCTGAGAGATCCGCCACTTCTCTGGCGAGTTCCTCCACCTGTTTATACATTCGTTTCTTTTCTGACCTGCTGATAAGATCTGCCACTGATAGGGTTCCTTTAATAAATTGCTTTTACAATTCTTTACAGAGAGGTTTTATGAAAAAGTGAGCCTGTTAAAACCACCTTTTTCATACCACGGTCTACTCGTTTTCATACCGTCGAGCTCAAAGAGCATCACTTCAAGGATAAGGTAAATTTTGGTGTTTTTTCGAACACAGGCTGTCAGGGTATCACCGTGGTGCCCAAGGGCTGCGTGAAGATGAATAATCGGCTCGTTCCCATCCATGTGAACAGAACCGCTGCCCAATGCTTCACGGGCTTCGTCAACATCACGCCACACAGGAATTGGCGGCATCACAGGCTCTTCAGGCCCGGTGACAACCTTTGCCTGACCGAGTCCACCAAGGATCTGGAACCATGCGCTCTTTATATTTTCTTTTTTAACAATCTCTTTCAACCCCTCATGAAAATCCTCTCCATGGTCAAAGCGTATCATGAGTACGCGACCTATAGATCCTGTCCTGTAGTCCATCCTGTTTTTTCCTTTTATCTTCCTTGATGGCGTCGTATTTATACCCAACGTTGAGGGTGAAAACTCTCCATCTCCTTCGTTGCTGCATTTTTTATTTAATTTCGACGTACCTTAGTACGCCGAAATTAAATAAAACCTAGGTTTGAGGTTTTCACCCAAACTACGGGCATAAATACGAGTTTATCTTCCTTGCAGATCACCGCGTTGAAGTTCCTGCAGCAATATGGGAAGCGCTGTCTGCCTTCTGGCTGTATCAATGTTTCGAATGGCCATACCCAGGGCCTGTCTGGTCCCTACAAAAACAGCAAGTTTTTTGGCTCGGGTAAGCCCTGTATAAATCAGATTCCGAAACAGCATCTTAAAATGCTGTGAGACCAATGGAATAACAACACAGTCGAACTCGCTTCCCTGTGACTTGTGAATGGTGATGGCATAAGCGAGGTCGAGTTCACTGATTTGATCACTCTGGTATTCAACTTTCCTGCCATCTGAGAAAAAATTGACTGCTAATGTTATATCCGAGGAATTTATAGCACAAATTCTGCCAATATCACCATTATAAACACCAAGGTCATAGTTGTTCTTGCGATGGATCACCCGATCACCAACACGGAAAATCCGCTCTCCAAGAGTAATTTGCCCCTTATTCCCGGCAGCAGGATTAACAGATTCCTGAATGGCCTGGTTGAGCTTACCCGTTCCTAAACTTCCCCTGGTCATGGGAGAGAGAACTTGGATCTCACAGGAACTGCCAAAATACTTTGGAATCCAGTCTGAATACAGCCGCAACAAAACCTGTCCAGCAGGGAGACCATAATAAAGTGAAGACCAAGGGTGGACTTTCTTCAGTACCGCCCTCAATTCATCCGCCCTGTTCTCTGCTGTCTGCAACAGGCCAAAGTCGATATGATCATACTTTCCCTGAATATTATATCCAGGGGTCTGTGAACCTGTACCATCATCTTCTTTCTGGAGATAGAGCTGCTCTTCTCCATACTCTTCTTCCCTTTCTTCCATCCGTAAAAGGTCTTTGGTTCGCTTAATTACCTTAAGTTGTTCCTGGGTTGCCTCATTGGAATCAATAAATAGACAGTCACATTTTTGCTGCCAGAGTATTGGTGATTTAAAAGGTGATGGAATTTTGGGTATCCGCCCACCATTAATGTCATGGGCATAGGAAATAATAGCCGACTCCCGTGCCTGACGAAAAACAGTTTTAAGTCTGAACAATGGTACAATCCCCGACTCTATGAGATCGCCAAGGACATTGCCGGCACCCACCGATGGCAACTGGTCTGCATCTCCCACAAGTACCAGCTGAGCATCTTTAGGCGTTGCTGCAAGAAGTGCAGCAGTCAGGCTGATGTCGAGCATGGAACATTCGTCCACAATCAGGACATCAGCGGTGAGAGGGGTCTCCTGATTCTTTTTAAAGGAACCATTCTGGAATTCAAGAAGCCGGTGAATAGTTTTCGCTTCAAGCCCTATAACCTCTTCCATTCTCTGGGCTGCACGCCCGGTGGGTGCAGCTAAAACAACCTCTTTCCCCATTGCCTGAAAGAGCTTTACAAGGGTATTGGTAGTGGTCGTTTTTCCACAGCCAGGCCCACCTGTCAAGATGGAACAACCGCAGGAAACAATGCTCAGCACTGCATGTTCCTGCTCTTCACTCAAGGCAATTCGTTGTTTCTTCCCATATCCTGCAATCCATTTTCGAATTCGCTCAACATTGATTTTCAGAGAACGACAGAGGGTATGGATATGTTCAGCACTGCGTTTTTCATCAAAATAAAGGGTCTTCGAGTAGTAACAAATCAACTGTGATTGATCTGCTGCAATAAGAGTTCTATTCTTGAGAAAGTTTTCCTCTTCCATCTGTTGCAAATATGTTTGGAGGAGGGTGGAAATATCCAGGCCAAGAAGTTTTTTAATTCCATCACAAATCTGATCAACGGTAAGATAACAGTGCCCATGATCTCGTGAAGCGGCAAGAATGTGCCGGATTGCGGCAAAGATACGTACAGGAGCATCTTCTTTAATGCCAAGGGACAGGGCGACTTTGTCTGCGCTGAAGAAACCGATGCCGTAAAAGTCATTGGCAAGCCGGTAAGGATTTTCAGTAACAAGCCCAACTGCACGCTGGCCATATTTTTTAAAAATACGTACCGCAAAAAGTGTAGATATGCCATGTCCTTGGAGAAAAAGCATGACCTCTGTGATTGCCTTGTGCTCCTCCCAGGCTTCGCGAATACCCACGAGTTTCTTTTGTGCAATTCCGGGAACATGAAGAAGATCGTCAATGGACTCTTCAAAAACCGACAAAGTTTTTTTTCCAAAGTAGGAAACAATTTTTTTTGCAGTTTTAGGACCGACCCCTTTTATGAGGCCAGACCCAAGATACTTTTCAAGGGCAGCTGAGGATGCCGGTTTCTGTTCCTCAGCGTTATTTGCGGTAAACTGCCGTCCAAACTTTCTATGGGTGGACCAGGTACCATAAAATTTCATGGTGGATCCGGCAAAAACTCTGGTCTGATGGACAATCACCGGGACAGCATCAAAGTCATTAAAACACTTAACTTTAAGAACACTCCAACCATTCGCCTCGTTATGAAACGTCACCCGCTCAACAATACCAACGATGGATTCCTGAACTTTCTGATTCTGCACAAATATCCTGTTGTTTTAATTAGTAATGGACGAATTTAAAAAAACAAAAAAAACACTTTTAACCGCTTAACCATTTATGCTATCATTCAATAAAGGAAGAAACAATCTTCTTAAGAAAGAACTTGACTAGAAATGATTATTATGGCAAAAGGATGCTCTTTATAATAATTACCATCTCGTCCTTTCCTCGGTGACAATGTTTCTCGCCTACTTTCAAACTCAAGCGAGGACATAAAAAGAGAGGCACACAATGACATTTCTAGAAGGATTACTATGGTTGACATTGAATGTTTACCATGAAGCCCGCTCGGAACCTGAAATTGGCCAGGTGGCAGTGGCTCATGTTACCCTGAATAGAGCCGCCCAAAGAGCCCTCAGCATCAAAAAAGTTGTCAACCAGCCCTATCAATTCAGCTGGATCAAGCAGAAGAATTCGTATATACCCGAAGATCCCCAGGCCTTCTTTCAGTGTATGAAATCAGTTTACATTGCCCTGAATTCAAGTGATTTCACTGCAGGCGCCACCTACTACCACCTGGATAACATTCAGCCGAACTGGGCCGCTGAACATACATATGTAGCCCAGTACGGCAGTCATAAGTTTTACAAGTAAAACTAACTTTCATAGAGTAACCAACAAAAAAAAGGTGCTGGAGAATATCTCCAGCACCTTTTTTTTATTGAATTTCTATTAGATTATACCCCAGCTGCCTTTTTAAGTGCATTGCAGATATTCTCCAGTTGATTCTCGTTCATTTTAATCGCAATCGGGTAGACAAGGGCTCTTTCCATGAGATCTGCCGACTTTGGTAAGACATCAGGGTCGTAAACAATCCTCCGTTTGCCATTTTCCGCATTAAAAGGATATCCGGAAGCGGCCACTGCTGAGCCTCTATGCAGGTGTTCCCAACTTGGATAAAAATGCCATGTGTTCTCACTGAAATTAATGGCGGGAACGCCTTCCTCAATCAGAACCCTACTCACCTTCTGACACTGTTCACGACTTTCTAAAATAAAGGCAAAAAAGGTAGCCGTATCTCCATCCTCATCCATCAACTTTCTGAATTTGACACCTGGTATTGCTGATGCAGCATCTCGTAATCTTGCCTTATGAGTCTTCTGGGCTGCAATCATGGCATCAAGCTTTGCCAGCTGTGCTATACCCATGGCCCCCTGCAGTTCCATCATCCTGTAGTTGAAACCAATAAAACTGCGGCCCTCCCCACCTCGTCCAAAAGGGTTCACAGCATGATCGTGGCCATGGTCATGATACTCAGACATGGTTCGCCACATCTTTTCATCATTGGTGATGACCATTCCCCCTTCTCCGGTGGTCATGGTCTTGACAGAATCAAAGGAAAATGTTCCGCATTGGCCAAAAGTTCCAAGATGCTTTCCGTTAATTCTTCCCCCTGCCGCCTGGGCAGTGTCTTCGAGGACAGGAATATTGTGCTCATTTGCAATTTCCACAATTTTTTCTATGTGTGCCATGGCACCAAGCATATGGACAGGAATGATGCAACGCGTTTTATCCGTGATCTTTAATTTCAGATCATCAGGATCCATATTTAAGGTTTCGTCAACTTCCGTAAAGACGGGAATGGCGCCGATATCAAGGATGGCTTCCCAGGTGGCAACAAAGGTGAACCCCTGGGTTATGACCTCATCACCGGGACCGACACCAAGGGCTGCCAATGCAACTTTTAATGCTGCTGTGCCGGAGGTGACGGCCTGCGCAAAACCTGTTCCACAATACTCTGCGAAGTTCCTTTCAAATTGAAGAACTTTATAGACTTCTTTACGCTGAGCAGCAAATTCATATCTGAAAAGAACACCTGTTTCCAGAACATCGTTAATCTCTTTTTTTTCTTCATCTCCAAAAACTTCAAAACCCGGCATGGTGTCACTCCTACTGAGGATTCAATCAAAAAATAAAATAGTACATAGCGGAATACTTCCAACTATCTGGTAAGCATCTCTTTTATCTGATTATTCTGATCAAGCAGCGCAATGGAGGGATGGTAATCCGTTAATTCTTTTTCTCCATAAAAGCCAAAGGTAACAATGATAATCAAGTCTCCTACCAATCCCTTTCTGGCAGCAGCCCCATTCAGACCAATGACACCGGATCCGGCCTTACCTTCTATGGCATAGGTGTCGAATCGCTCACCGTTATTTATATTGTACACCTTGACCCTTTCAAAGGGCACTATCCCCACGGAATCCATTAACTCCCGGTCAATGGTCAGACTGCCTTCATAATTAAGGTTCGCTTCAGTAATAGTTGCCTTATGAAGCTTGGCTCTCAGCATTTGACGGTTCATATTCTTTCTTTACCAAACAGGGTTGAATTATCTATTAAACGGATACGGTTATTAATTTTTACCGCAAGAAGGAGTCTACTGTCACTGCCCGCTGTATCTGTAGACATCAAAGAATTTTCATCAATTACTTCAACGTAGTCTATTGTACATTGCGGGTGACGGAGAATGACAGCACTGACCGCATCCTTTATCTGACCAACTGTCACGGTGTCTTGACGTCCGACCATTTCCCTGGCGCATGCTATCCCTTGCGATAAAGAAAGAGCAGCAGCCATTTCATCTTTTTTCAGATAAGTATTGCGAGAACTCATGGCCAGTCCACTTTCCTCACGGACAATAGGGTGGCCGACAATTTCAATGGGAAAATCAAGATCCTGTACCATCTTCCGGATCACTGCAAGTTGCTGAAAATCCTTTTCACCAAAAACTGCCAGGTGGGGAAGAGTTTGGTTAAAAAGTTTGGCGACAACAGTTGTTACACCGTCAAAGTGTCCAGGCCTGTCACCACCACAGAGACCAGTTGTCAGACCTTTGACATGTACGGTTGTCGCAAAACCGTCAGGGTACATACTCTCTTTTTCAGGAGCGTACAACAGGTCAACACCTAACTCTTCGGCCAGGCGGCAATCCCGATCAAAATCATGGGGGTAATTTTCAAGGTCTTCAGAGGGACCAAATTGCATCGGATTGACAAAGAGAGTAACAATTACCTTGTCTGCCAGCCTCTTCGCCTTGTCCATGAGTGCAAGGTGGCCACTATGGAACCAGCCCATTGTCGGTACCAGGCCAATGGTGAGCCCTTGTTCACGAATCCTCTGTGAGTAGAACTGAACGTCATCGGGACTGGTGATGACGTTCATTTTTGTGCGCGAAGACGGGTGATTTTCTCCTGAATCCTGTCTGTTGTCTGTTCATTTTTAGACTCACCTGGAATGGATCCCAGATATTCTTTGTAAATACTCACCGCTTTATCTTTTTTTCCCTGGGCCTCTAGAACCCTGGCCATGCCGAGATACCCTTCATCTTTATAGCCCTCAATTCCTTTAAGAGTAATGTAATAGGTATAAGCAGAATCGTAATTTTTCCCGGCCTCCTCTGCCTGGGAAAGAGCAAAAATTAACAACCCATACATGGGATTTGAAGGGGAAGTTTTTTCAAGTGTCTGAGAGTAATACTCTACAGCTTTGTTAAACTGTTTGTCTTTCATGGCCATATGGCCAAGTTCAGTGGTAGCCCAAAGTGCTGAAGGAGTACCGGAGAAATCGGTAACTACCTTCTCCAGTGCTAGTGTTCTTGCATCCCCTTCTGCAGCCATAGCCAGAGAAAGATTACTCGCTGCACTCTCAAGACGATTGGTACGATAGCTGATATATAAAGAAATGGTCACAACCAGTATCACTACAATAGCCCCTACAATCTGGAGAATCTTTTTATTTCCCCTGAGGAATTTCACTACACCGGGAGGGAGGTTAAGCTGATCCAGCACGCCACTGGTTTCAGCATATGCCCCTTCTGTCACCAGTTCCTGGTTAAATGCACTCTGTTTACTCATTGGTCTCTCCCTGCCCTTTTCTTTTTCTTTATTAAGAAGTCCTTCATCTATTTACCTTCATATACACCTGCAAACCCTTTTTATTGGGTATAAGCAGGATTACGGCCGATATTAAGACCATGCCTCTTTCCTTTCAAGATATAAAGCAAATCATAATGACACAAAAAATTGCAGCAATGAAGTAGATGAGGTATTTTTACTCTATCAAACCCTATAGCCCAGGCATCTTGAAGTGAAAAGCCTGAGTTTTTTTACAGTGTCCCTTGAGGGGTTAAGTACCTTCACGAAAGTATTTCTGCACACGTAAAAGCGCAGACAACCTTTTCCAAACTACCAATTTACCCTATACTAACAACCATGTCCACAGTCTATTCTGTTACAACACTCACCAAAGAGTTAAAAAACCTGGTTGAAAGTAAATACCGTTTTATTCAGGTACTGGGGGAGATTTCCAACCTCAAACGTCCCTACTCCGGTCATGCCTATTTTACCCTGAAGGATGACCGCGCCCAGTTGAGAGCTGTCCTCTTCAAAGGAAGTAGCCGTTACCTTGAAAAGCCCTTAGAAGACGGCCAACAGGTTATTTGTCATGGCCGTATTTCCATATATGAACCCCGGGGTGATTACCAGCTCATTGTTGACAGTGTCGATTTTCAGGGAAGCGGCCTCCTCCAACTCCGGTTTGAGAAACTCAAAAAACAGCTTGCCGCTGAAGGCCTATTTAATCCTGAGAAAAAACAGGAAATTCAGGGCTACCCAAAAGAAATCGTCCTCATCACCTCACCAACAGGTGCCGCAGTCCACGATTTTTTAAAAATCTGGAGACAACGAGACTACCCCTGCAATATCAAAATATTTCCTGTTCGTGTTCAAGGAAACGAAGCAGCTGAAGAAATTGGCCGTGCAATTGTCACTGTAAACAATCAACTTCCGGACATTGACTGTATAGTCCTTTGCCGTGGGGGGGGTTCCCTTGAGGATCTCTGGCCCTTTAATGAAGAGTCGCTGGCAAGAAGTATTGCAGGATCACGCCTGCCTGTTGTGTCGGCCATTGGCCACGAAATAGATTTCACCATCAGTGATTTTTGTGCGGACCTGCGAGCTGCGACCCCCACAGCTGCAGCAGAACTACTCCTCCCGAATGGTAAACAGATAAGGGAACAAACTGCTCGTTTACAGGCTGCTTTGATAGATAGAATTTCGTCAAAGCTTCATTTTTTACAACAGCAGGTCAACCAGAATCGCCGGCTGCTGGGTGATATGAATTTTCTCTTCACCAACATCTCCCTGCGGCTGGATCACGCCTTCTACAATTTCTATAGTGTCATGAAAAAAAGGTTACACCGGGAGCAATCACGCTGTGAAGATCTTTTTTCCAGGTTACATTACAACTCCCCTGTCGCCAGAGTCCAGATGCAGGAGCAACATCTTCAATTTGCCACAGAAAAACTCCTCTATCTCGCCAGGAAAACCATCAGCGACAAAGAGAACGATTTTGGACGTCAGGTAGCCCTACTTGACGCCATAAGCCCACTTGCCACACTGGCAAGAGGTTACTCCATTTCGAGTAAAATTGACCCAAAAAGTGGCAGGAAGACACTTCTCAGAGATTCCGAACAGGTAAAAAAAGAAGACAGGGTAGAACTACGTCTTCATAAAGGTAGGATAGAGTGTGAGGTACTTGAGGTAAATGAATAACTCTCAAATTACCGCATCATTGCCTTCGATACTCTCACCCTCTTCAACACCATTTTCTCTCTGAACATGTGGTGAACATAGCCAGACAGTCACCCTGGATTTTAGTAAATCCCTTGATCTCCGAATTATTTTTGAATATTGATAATCTCGTAAAAACCTCAAATTGCAGATGGTTAAGTATTTATGCCCGGTAGTTAGGGTGAAAAGCTTCATATTCGAGGCGTGTGAATTTTGCTATTATTTCGGCGTACTAGAGTACGTCGTAATGATAGTGAAATTTGC
>JAIPEF010000048.1 GCA_021737265.1 Desulfocapsa sp.
TCTTCATCTTGTTCGTTGTTACAATTTTTCTATCATTACGACGTACCGTATGTACGCCGAAATGATAGAAAAATTGCACGCCTCCAATATGAAGCTTTTTACTTATCCATCGGAAATCGAAGTTTTTACGAGTTTATCATTGATGATAAACTCGTAAAAACTTCGAAAAGCTTCCTCTACGAGGCACACAACGAAACAGATAGAGAGATCTTAGCCGAAAGGAAGCACTTTTTTCAGTACCCCTTTGAGGGGTGTAAGCACGATGGTGTCATTCCTCTTCAACAGTAATGGCGTCAGGTTCACAGAGTTCCTCACAGGTGTGACAGCCATGACATTCGTCAATATTCACCGCGGTTGCTACATTGTCGATCAGTTCATAGACTTCACCGGGACACCCCTCCACACACTCGTTGCAACCGGTACATTTTTCTTTATCAACATCAATTTTCCACATTACTGATTCTCCTGATGGGTGATGAGCAGTATTTTGCAAACCTGTTCCATTGCACTCCGGGCACTCATCATACGAAAATTGGAATCGGCTGACTCCGCCGAACCACGTTATCTGACCGGTTCCGTTACAGCCGGGACAGGTCACAGTTGTTGACGTTTTCACCGTTTCTTGCCAATGAGGGAGCCAAGGATACCACGAACCAGGGCGCGACCGATCTGGGAGCCAAAGCTTCTGGCAACGGATTTGACAATGGCTTCACCAGTTGATTGGCGTTGCCTTCCCGACCCTCTGCTTTTTGCTTTTTCCTCTCTGGCGGCCGCCTGTCCTCTTTCCAGTTCTGCTGCTGCCTGCTGCCTTTTTTTCTGGAGCTCTTCTTCCCGTGCTATGAGCATCTCGTAGGCTGATTCCCTGTCAAGCGATGTGTCATAGCGTCCTTTGATGGGGGAACGATCCATGAGCCTGCTTTTCTCGTCTGGGCTAATCGGCCCGATCTGTGAGTGGGGTGGGGCCAGCAGGCACCAGTCCACCATGGTTGGTCGACCTTTCGGGTCAAGGGTGGATACCAGTGCCTCACCCACACCAAGCTCGGTGATTGTTTTCTCGGTATCAATTTCCGGATTCTGGCGAAAGGTCTGGGCGGCCACCTTTACGGCCTTCTGATCTTTTGGAGTAAAGGCGCGCAGCGCATGTTGAATACGGCATCCGAGCTGGCCAAGTACCTCGTCGGGGATGTCGTTGGGGTACTGGCTGATAAAGAAAATCCCCACACCTTTGGAACGGATCAACCGCACCACCTGGGTGATTCTGTCAAGCAGGCTCTTTGGCGCATTGTTAAAGAGCAAGTGGGCCTCGTCAAAGAAAAAAACAAGTTTCGGCAGAGGTGCATCTCCTCGCTCGGGCAGCTCTTCCATCAGTTCAGAGAGCAGCCACAACAGGAAAGTGGAGTAAATTTTTGGGTTGGAGTAGAGGGATGAAGCGTCAAGGAGACTGACCACGCCCCGACCGGAAAAGTCGGCATGCATCAGGTCTTCGATATTCAGTGCCGGTTCCCCGAAAAAAACTTCCCCGCCGGACTCTTTGAGAACAAGAAGCTTCCGTTGAATAGCAGAGACAGACTGGCTGGTAATATTACCATATTCCCGGGCCAGTTCGTTTCGGTTTTCAGCGATCCAGTTGAGCATGGCAGAGAGGTCTTTCAGATCCAGCAGCAATAATCCCTGGTCATCGGCCACGGAAAATGCCACCTGGAGAATACCGCTCTGGGTATCATTGAGTTGAAGGATGTTGGCAAGCATCACCGGCCCCATTTCTGAGATCGTAGTCCGTACGGGGTGGCCGGTCTGGCCTTGAATATCCCAGAACAGTGTGGGGCAGCCTTCAAAAGGGTGGTCGGTAACCCCCATGTGATCAAGGCGCTGAGTGATTTTTTCGTGTGTTTTCCCGGGTTGGGCAATACCTGAAAGATCGCCTTTGACATCGGCGGAAAAGACAGGCACTCCAAGACGGGCAAAGGCTTCGGCCAGTACCTGCAGGGTGACGGTTTTTCCGGTACCCGTTGCACCTGTGATAAGGCCGTGGCGATTGGCCATGGCCGGATTGAGGAAAATCTGTTGCCCTGTCTTGTTGCCGCCGATGAGGATCTGTTCTGTTTCTGTCATAACTCCTGACTCCAGTCGGATGAAGTGGGAAGGATGATAATTTTTATTGAGTATATCCTTATCGGCCAGGATAAGCAAATGTCAGGGCCGGCCGGATACGTCCTTTTTTGTCTTTCACATTGCAGTTGATAAATGTGGTCCTGCCAATGGTCTGTATTCCATTGTGGTTATGGATATGGCCAAAGATGTGAAATTTTGGGGCGATGCGCTGGACTACTCCAAGAAGATCGGAACAGCCATGACTGACCCCACCGTCTTCATCCATGATGCCACAGGGGGGAGTGTGGGTGATGAGGATATCCGTGTCTTCAGGAATCATGTCCCACTTTTGGTACATGGGTTTTCCCCGTGGCAGGGCAAAGGCATCACAGGCGTTGGTGTTAAAGGTCGGCTGCCAGGGTGATCCGTAGATCTTGATACCTTCAATGACCACTGCTTCATCCTGGAGGTATATTGCGTCCTGCAGCAGTTCCCGACCCAGTTCCGGTGAACTGGCCAGTAAATGATCATGGTTGCCGCCGATGACGATTTTATAGTGATGGGGCAATCCTTTAAGAAAATTATTGAAACCGGCTACATCCTGGACTGTTTTGCACACGGACATGTCTCCGGCGAAGATCAGGAGATCGCCGCTGGGGATTTCTACCTGCTGATGAAGCATGTGGGTGTCACTGAAAGCTGAAATTTTCATGAAGTTAGTGTGTCTCATAACGTATTTAAATCGTAGGTATATCTCAACATAACCCGTCCCGCTAAAAGGAAAAACAAGGTGTCAGGGTTTGCACTTCATTATGTGTTGTGACTGTGCTATAAATAGGCCACTGTTCTCAATCGTTAATAACTGGCAGCAATATATAGCTTTCCGTCAACCAATTCAAGGAACTGCTCTTTGATTGACAGTGAACAGAGTTTGTTATCTCTGGAAGTCCGGAAATTCCCAGTAAGGGGAGGCTTATGAGAAAAAAAGGGGAACCCAGATGTTTAAGATCATATTCGTCTTACCAGTACTTCTCTTGGCATGGAGCACTGATCTGATGGGAGCAAATGATTTTTATTGCAAAATAGACCTGCTCACCAAGGAAGCCAGTAAAGATTCAAATTCTCAGAGATATACTGTAGAAGTGAAGGGCAAAGAAGTGAGATATGAATACAGCTACAGCGGCTTTCCCGATAATGAGAAAGAGTCAGCATCCAGAACACTGAATGACGAGCAACTCTCAAAAATAATCAGCTATATCAAAGAGAAGGGGATTGATAGCTCCATAATCGAAAAAAAACCAAACGATGCTAACGGCCCATCACGTAAAGTTCATCTTTCTTTGCTTTTAACGCTGGATGGGCAGCACACAAAGTCTGATATATCCGGTAACTACAACATCTACAGAGCTGAGGGCCAGATTAAGGGCGTGATCATTGAAAACAAAGAATATGTTGATGCGGTACGGTCGTTGATTCGGGACTTGAAATGACACGAGTAAAAGGGGTCAAGGGGTCAGAGTCAAATTAAATCTTTCGCGTTAACGACAAACCAAGGGCAACCGCCCGGATTTAATTTGACTCTGACCCTGACCCCTTTTAACTTAGAAAGATATCTTTGGATAATATGGAGTCCATTGGGCTCATTTAACCTTGCCGGCTTCAACCCTTTATGGCACACATAGAGTATGTGTTCTTTGAGGTGGCAAAATTATAATCGGATCCTGTGTTGATGAACTTTCTCTTCCAAAAGTATTATCATTTTTATAAAGCAGCACCGATGCGTGATGGAAAAGGTGTGTATTCATTGCTTTGGCTGTGTTTGTTTATTTTCTGGTCACTCCCGGCCGCTGCTGTGCCGCTGATTCAACGTGTCCCTCTTTCCGACGCTCTCTTTGTAGGGGTAACGGAAATGGCACCCCCGGCGCCCGTTGCCCTGCACACTATAGCTGATTTCGAAACTTACTATGGGCAGGCCCCCCTTTTGGGACCAGGGAGCCCATATGACCTCCTGCTTGCGGCACGTTCCTTTTTTGAACAAGGGGGCGAGACCCTCTATATTGCTCAGGTAGTGGATGCGACAAGTCCCGAGGGATACCGTCAAGCTCTACACGGATTCCATCCTCCGTCTCACCTTGGACTTATTGCTGCACCGGGATATGGCAGGTTGTCTAATGCGATGCGAATGGCTGTCGCAGCGACCCTTGTCAACATGGCTGAAACATCCGGTCATAGTTTTGCTGTACTGGAACTACTACTGCAATCCAGCGTCAATGAGCTCTTCAGTGAGCGAGCGCATTATGCTACTCCCTACGCCGCTCTTTACGCACCCTGGGTTACAGTCTATGACGATCAGAATGCAGGCATCGTTTCCACACCTGCCAGCGGTGCTGTCGTTGGAGTTATTGCGAAATCGGAAATCGATCGAGGTGCTCATATGCCACCTGCAGGGATAGCTCTTAACGGGCTCAGCGGACTCGCTCAATATTTCACAGATGATGAGGTCAATCTGCTGGTCACGAACAATATCAATCCTCTCCGTTGGTTTGGCCCAGCTGACTATAAGGTCTGGGGCGCACGGACCCTCGATAGCAGCGGTGGAGTAATTTATATCAATAATCAGCGCTACGGCAGGCAGTTGGAATTGTCTATCAGGCAAGAGACCGAATGGGTGACAGGGGAGTCAAATGCAGAACCACTCTGGACATCACTGACAGCACAGATCGAAACGTTTCTTCACGGTGAATGGCAGCGCGGTGCGCTTGTCGGATCAATCCCAAGTGAAGCATATTTCGTTACCTGTGACCAATCGACAATGACTGCAGCCGATATTGATGCCGGCCGAACCATCTGTGTCTGGGGTGCTTCCTTGCTCAGACCTGCAGAGTTTTCGGTTTTTACACTTACCCATGAACGTAATCCCGGTTCCATCGATAGCGACCCACCTGCCGGATACACCTTGCATCTTCTCAATACGCCGATCACCACCTCCGGGAGCGAGGCGGGAATTTCACTCCAAATTGTAAACGCAGGAATAACTTGTAGCTTTCAGTATATTATTGGGAGTTCTGGGGGCCCGGAGATACTTCATGGCAAAGGAGATGTTTTAGCCAAGGATTTCCAGATTGAAATCATAGGCCGCCAAATATCAACGCTTCCAGATGGCCAGATATCAATCTATTTTGCCCTTACTGACCATGCAGGCAACCTTGGCCCCTGGATCTCGGCGACAACGATAAAAAACACTGCCGGCAACAGTGGCTCTTCCTGGTCCATATTTTTACCAGCTATAATGAATAAAGTCAGACGCCAGGGTGTCAAGTGAAATTCACTTGGCATTTTGTTTCACAAAGATTGATAAACTCGTTTCTCCCTTTGGCTGTTGGCCTGTTTGCAGAGTTCAAGTATAAAGCATTGCTCATGTTCGCTTCACCTGGCGTTTGCCGTTGTATTGGCCTCTTTATGGCGGGTTTGGGTAATGACCGTGAAAGTTGTTGATTGGAAAAATTTTTCACTCACCCAATGGAATGGCCACGTGATGAGCCGTGCCGGTAACGATCCGGCTATGGACATGAGAGTCTGGCGCAGGCGGCGATTGCGTACGCGCTCATCCAATAGAAACTGCAGGTTGAGTATCATCGCGCCGTGCCGTCCGGTAAAGGATAGAAATTCGGCCGGACTAAAACCGCTTTCCTCAAGATAGCGGTTCATCAATGCCGGAGACATGATATGGAGGTGACGCGGTACATCCCAGCCAATCCATGTCTCGCCAAATATGCGTGCATCCAGGCCAATGGGGTTGGGGATGTTTATTATCGCCCAGCCTCCGGGTTTCAGGATGCGGGCTACTTCCACCAGTGTTCCACGGGGGTCATGCACGTGCTCCAGGACATCCCACATGGTCAGCACGTCGAAAAAATTGTCAGGATAGTGAATCTCTGCCAGTTCACCAACCCTGATATCAAAGTCCAGGTGAGCTCGGGCCAGTTCAACTGCCTTACGGTTCAAGTCGCTGCCAAATACCTGCCAGCCGTTTTGATGCATCCCGTTGATAAAGACACCTGTGCCGCAACCAACATCCAGTAACCTGCCCGGTTTTCCCACTCGCTTTTGCACCACCTGGCAACGCCGTTGTACACCACGTTGACGGTCCAGGCGGCTGAACCATGATGTCTCCTGGTCTATGGGCGTATAATATGAGTGATAATCTTCCGGATAAAATGTCAGGATTTCCCGGGGATCCAGTTGGGGATTTTGATAGATGAGACCGCACTCGCGGCACTTGACCATGCGAAATTCGCCGGGTAGCTTGTGTAGGCGGTCATGCCCGACAAACAACAGGTTTGTATTGTCGGCACCGCACAAGTTACAATGTACTTTTTGCATTGTCTTTAATCACATAGCGTATCCCGTGCCATAATCCGCGCAGGTATGCGCGCGCTTCTAAAAACTGGTGTTGCCAAAGCAGTCTTGTGACACGCTTGACTGCGCACCCCAAGCGGTAAATGGTGATCAATGGGCGATAGGCGCCGGAGCCATAAGACCGAAAAAATATTACACTACTGCGGGCCTTGAAATATTGCCTGCTGACCAGGTCTTCCTCTGTACTTGCCTCAACATGGTGAGAAATGTGTATGTCCGGTAAAACATATAGCTCCCATCCAGCGCGTGCAGCACGCAGGCAATAATCCATATCTTCATAATACATGAAATATCGTTCATCTAAAAGGCCAACCTGTTCTAAAACAGGTCGGCGAAGAAACATTGCCGTACCAAAGACATAATTCACAGGCAGTGGACGCCCATCCAGTAGTTGTTCCGGATGTAATCTGACATAATCACTGGTCAGGCGATGGCAAAAACCAGCCGTTGGCCACCAACGCTGGGGTGCATCAGCATAAGTGGCGATGGGTGTTAATATCCCCGCGTCAGGCAAAGATCCGGCCGCAGCCACTAGCCGTGAAATGAGGTCCAGCGAGGGGATGGTGTCGTTGTTCAAGAGCAACACATAGTCTGCGCCCATGGCTAATACGTGACGTAAGCCAATGTTACACCCTGCTGCAAAACCCAGATTGTCAGTGTTGCGAAGTAGAGTGACAGTGGGAAAGAGTGTCTCTATTGTATCCGGAGTGGTGTCCGTTGAACCGTTATCGACAACTACAATGTGATAATTGGTGTAACCCAACTGTACGAGTTGGGCCAGGCACTCAGCGGTGACGGACCAATGGTTCCAGGTGACCAATATGATGTGAACGAGAGGAGATGGTTCCGTCATAGTTTTTTTAACCTTGCAATGGCGGAAATTGCAGGCGGCTGATGATGTGCTGCCAGTCAAAAGTTTCTTCAAAGTCTGAGGGTGTCTCAGGTGTGCTCTTGTCAAGCACGAGATGGGCAACCTTGTCGGCAAAGGTAGACCAGTCATCGGCTATGTGGAGCATATCTCCAAAGGCACTTCTTTTCAACCCCTCGGCTCCAATGGAGGTGCTTACCACCCGTTTGCCGCATGCGACACTCTCTATGATCTTGAAACGGGTGCCGCTGCCGGCATTCAAAGGTGCTATGACCAGGTCTGCGCTCTTTATCAGAGCGATGATGTCATCCACAAAACCCAGCACGTGGAGGTGATCCCCGCCGGCGTCAGATTCCGCCAACCCCGCACCCGCAATAGCGACTGTAAAGTCGTCCAGGCGGGTCTCTAGCTGAGGGATCACGTACCTGCGCAAATTTCCCACAGCCTGCATGTTGGGTGGATAGGTCATACTTCCAAAAAACAACAACAAAGGCCCCTGCAATGGTAAACCCAAACGTTTCCGGGTAGCTTTCACGTCAGTCACATAGTGTCGCAACTTGTTTGCATCCGCACCGTTTTCCAGTACCACAACCTGCTCAGGTTTCAGTGTAAATTGTTCCAGTAGTTTTTGCCGGTCAGTGGCTGATACACTCACCACCTGATCGGCTGCCCGGCACACTATCTTTTCCAGGACTTTGACTGCCGGCCAGGCCCGGCTGCCGACCTGACGAAAGCGATCAAATTCTACGTTGTGATGATCGTGTATCAGTGGGCAGTTGCTCATCCGTTTAAGCAGGATGCCATGTAAACCTGCCCACAGGTGGCTGGTCACTATCAAGTCTATCTGTTCACTGGAGATCAGTCTGCTCAGGCGTTTCAGGAGCAAGGGGTTAAAGAGTTGTCCCAGGCGCGAGGCAACATTGGGCAGTGCGTGATGTTCAAATTCCAGAGTTTCTGCCTGGCCAGGGCCACGATACACAAAAAACAACTCATTAGTCCGGGATAGGTGTTTCGCAAGATAATAGGTCCGAGTAATCGTTCCATTGACCATAGGCCAGGCCTGAAACGGAGACAACAATAAAATTCGATTACCAGAGATCACTTGGTCTCCCTGGATATAGGTGCTCGCTACGCAAGCTGTCAAACATGGTTTGGTCAGGAGGACAGTTAGCTCTGTATTTACCAGAATAACAAACTCGGAGTAATCTATTGGTGTGGATTGTAGTCATAGGATCAGGTCTATGCATGCATATCGCTCGGTTACGTTGAGGCGAGTGTGGAGGTCGTTCTCTTTATTTTTCAACGTTGGCCAATCAAATCAATTTCTTGAATAATACCTCAATGGAGCTGACGATCAGATCGTCAAAGGAATGGGTCTTGCTCCTGAAGCAACTGGGATAACTGGCGATTAGGTCCAGATGGTCAACATTGTCGATCTCATAATAAGTAACAGTTTTCATCCGGTGGGCATACTTGCTCCATAGTTGGCGATACTGCTCAAGCCTCCACTCATTCATCCAGTGAAAAGGGTTCAGTTCCAGCCCCCTGTCTTGAGCAAACTTCAGCAACACCTCTTTACGAAACAGGCATTGACAATAAGGCACAGTAATAACGTGGGATTGGTGCGCCCCTTTGGGCGCCATGTACAAAGGTCCAAAATGAAGAGAAATATAGCCACCCACACGCACTACGCGCAGCGCCTCCTGCAATGCAAGTTCCGGGTCTGGAAAATGTTCAAACGAATAATAGGAAAAGACAAAGTCAAAGCTGTTGTCGGCAAAACCCAGTGCTTCGATGTCCATCTGTGCAAATGGTGTTTTGGCGTGTCGCGCTTTCTCTGTCAGTCCTTCAGATTGTACGTCAATACCTATCGCCGTCTTTTTCATACGTTGTAGTTCATAGCATGTCATGCCATCCCAGCATCCAAGGTCCAGAAAGCGGTTCATCTGCTCATGCTTTGGAACCATATTCAGTAATGCTTGTGCTCGGTCCCGCCCACGTCTTTCCATGCTTTGCTCATCATACAGATAGGTTGTTTTTTCAAGCGGATAGCTGTCCTGCAGTTCCTCCAAAGTTTCCCGCGGCAACCAGGCGGCGGGGGTGGCTGCACGTTCAAAGAGTCGTTTTGTTTTTCTGGATCGTAAATGACAGAAAAAAGCCCATACACTTATCAAGATGGGCCTGGGGATGACCTTTTTTGCTATCTCTCTGATGCACTGATTCATGGACCAGATAAATACACGGTAAGGTACGATTGATGGTCTGTGGTTGGCATATTATGTTGTATTGTAAAATGTCCGACTTGTGAAATGCTGCCTGGTGAGAATGAGTATCCCAGAACTTGTAGCGCACTGCCTATACATATGTCTGACCGTATTCGTCCCCAGGAGGCCATAGAGGAAAAGAGGGGCCAACGAAGAATAAAAGGCGGAGGCTTTTTTTATTGCTGACTGGTTCAGGTCTGGATTTCGTCTATGGAGCGAATATCCAGGGCCTCTGTCTTGTTGTTATTCTCCTGGTTGGCAACTATTTTGAACTCAAAGATATTGTTTGAGTCGAGAAAGAGACTGTCCGAGGTGACATTTGATTTGGAGCAGTGAAAGAAGACGCTTTCTGTCTGCAGACCGTCTTGCTGTATCGTATAGTAACGCATGAAACCAAAGCCGCGATCCGCATTGTAATTGATGGGGAAGCCGCGGTGCCAGCGGTCTCCTTCATTCTGGATGGGGAGAAGCCCGGGAATGAGAAAGCCGGAGAGGAAACTGTCCGCCTCTTCCTTCAGCTCACCACTCACATTGTTAAAGGCAATCACCTCCACCCGGCAGCCCATGTTCTGCAGGGCCTGCACCAGGCGGATAAAGTCACCGTCACCGGTAAGGAGGAGGATGCGATCCAGGTTTCTTGCCTGAAGCAGGGCATCGATGGCCAGGTCCATGTCCGCATTGGCTTTGGTGGTGAGGATACCTTCGTCATCGACAAAGTGTTTTACATATTTTTTGATAACCTTGAAGCCACACTGCCGCAGAATATCGTGGTAGCGGTACAGCTTCAGCCGATAATCACGGTCTTCCTTGGTTCGTTCACTATTCTCGGCAAGATAGGAGTTGGCTCGCAGTAACGTCGAACCACCCAGATTCGCCAGGTTCACCAGTACATCGTAGCGCATTCCGTATCCGCCGCAGAGTCTGATGTTCTCAGCATCAACATAAATTCCTGTTTTTAATGTCATAGGTTTCCTTGGAAGAGCTGATTTGTAAGTTTGGTCAGGAGGTCAACAAGTTGTACCAGATTTACTGAAGGCACGAAAGGGTGTTAGCAACACCCGTCTATGATTTTCCGCCCTGCCAGCTTGTTGACCCACTGGGCCATGATCTCTGCGGCACAACCAACCCCCGGGTTGACACTGATAGCCCCCACCGGACAGTTTTTTGCGCAGGCGCCGCATTCCATGCAGGCGTCACGATCTGTGATCTCCGCCTTGCGCTCTGTCAAGCCAAAGATGCGGTGTGGACATACTGTGACACAGTTACCGCAGCCGATGCAGCTTTTCCCGTCCAGTTGGAGAGTTACAATGTTATCGATATAGCGAAAGTCCTGCATTGAGGTCCTCTGTACGAATTATCCAATAAAGGGGCTGGCCAGCCATAGCAGTAGGCTGACAGCCACAGCAGTGGCCTGGAAAACCATTCCCCGACGCATTTCATGTTCAACTCCGCTGGGTGAGGTAAAGGGGGTGGAGCCGGTAAAGTTCATGGCCAGGTAGGAACTGAACGCAGTGATCCAGAGGAGTAGGGACAGCCCCTCTAGTGGGGTGACTTCGCCAGTAGAAACAAACAGTCCCCAACAGATCAGACTTCCTGCAAGACCTGGTAATAAGCCTTTGATCCAAAACTGACGACCGGGGAGCCAGGGAAGAATGAGCGGAACCAGGAAGGCCCCACAGCCCACACCAATTAGGCTTGCGCCTATAAAATAGGCCCCTCGCGACCAGGCGGCAGTGGCAGAGAAAATGGAGGGGCCGATTCCTGAAAGCAACAACACCGCCAGGGTGGCAATGGCCATAGGTTTCATGAGGAGATAGATTTCCACCGGGATCAAGACCGCCCGTTCCCTGAGGTTGAATGTCACAGAGCGCATAGTCTCATCCGTCCGCTGTTTGTTGCGGAGGAAGCGTGGCAGATCATTGCTGCGAATTGGCCCAAATTTGGCCTTGAACCCACAGCCCTTGGTAAGCTTATATGCAGCAACACCAGTTGCTCCAAGTTGTGGTAGAATCAGGGTGCGGTGGTTGACCAGTTGCTGTAATCGGCTTTGCTGCACACTGTAGATGATTTCCTCGGTGGAAAAGGTTCCCTTCCCGGCAGCGCACCAGACATTGACTCCTCTGGTATCAGCCACCAGCAGCCAGGCATCAATATCGGCCAGTTGAAAACGAAGACTATCAAAGGAAAGCTTGTAATTAGAGGTCACCAGTACCGGCGATTCAGGTCCTGGCTTGCCAACAGCATAGAGGCCTGGAGTAACATTGTAGGTATTGCGGATCGGCCCGCTTCTGGCCAGGATTGTTCCCAGTCTGTCCCGTGCTGATGGCTGCGTGGCTACCTGCGGGACTGCTCCTATCTGAGTCTCTAGAAAACCGGTTACAAAAGGATCAATGCGATAACCGGCATGCTCATGAACCCCGGCCCGGGGTTCCGATTTCGGTCCTCAACAGGGGCCTTCATCGGCCATGGAGGGAGGGGATTGATTGATGGCGGCAGCTATTGGCTTGATTGGCTTCTGTTTCAAGGTCTGGTTGTTATTGTTTTTCGGGATCTTCATCGCAGCTCTTTGCCTCTAACTACGTACGCTTCTGGTGTACTGCTTAATAGTACCCAAATAGTAAACACTTTACCAGTAATCGTAAAGGCATGCTGTTTAGCTACTCTCCATTTCTGTTCGACAATCATGTCGATAAAACACGAATTGTCGAAAAAATATGCTGCGAAACGCTGAGAAACGCATGGTTCGTTCTTGTAACAGCTAGATTTAAATGCAAAAAAGAAAATGGATCTCACCTGGCACACTTGTTGATATAGAAACCATGATAAACTCGTATTTATGCCCGTAGTTTGGGTGAAAACCTCAAACCTAGGATGGCTAAGTAAACGGTGCCCCGGGGGGCAAAAATAACTATGCAACAGGAGAACAGGATATGAAATTGAACAAAAAACTAACAGGCATGGCTGGTCTTGCAATTGTCGCAGGCATGTGCAGGTAAAACTTTAACTACCTTTCCATAAGGGAAGGAACACATTAACAGGAGATACAGTATGAAAATTTCAACAAAATTTGTAAAAACAGTTGTTACAGCAGCCGCAATCACCATGTTTGCCCTTCCGGCCATGGCTGGTAAAGGTCACGGTCCCGGCAATGGCAGTGGTAATGGAGGGAATGGTCCCGGTGACGGCAGCGGGTATGGGCCCGGGACTGGTGACTGTCCAACCAATGCAATGGTCAGTCTGGGTGTTGACTTGCTTGCCCGTGGCGGAAATGGTGGCGGCGGCAACGGTGGTGGTAATGGTCCTGCAGATGGAACCGGCAATGGGGGCAATAGGCCGGTAGATGGGACAGGAAACGGACCGGGAACAGGTGAATGCTTGAATGGGTGATAGCTGAGGTTGTTGTAGGGCTGCTGTCCGATAAAGATCGCCGGTGTCATAGCTGCCGATCTTTATCGGACGTTCCCAGCGTAATTCTTATAAAAGGTAAAAGTGATAGCGTCGTATTTATCCCCCTCAAGGGAGGACTGAAAAGAGTACCCTTTTTTCGGGTGAAAACTCTCCATCTGCTTCGTTGCTGCATTTTTTATTTAGCCATCCTAGGTTTGAGGTTGTTACGAGTTTATCAAAAGTATACTTGAAGGATTCCGGGTCGAGCCAGTCAAGGGTTTTGGTGCCGATCTGTGCATATGGGTAACCAAAGGTGTTCAGTGGTTCTCCGTGTTGAGGCGGATGAAGACGAAGGTCACGGCCCATGGCTAGTTTTACCCTGTACGGGTCCCAGCTCCCCCGGAAATACTCTCTGCAGTGCTTGGTTTTGGCATCCCCCAGCTCCAGCTTCTCCTTGAGCATCATCTTCTGTACATTTGCCGGATCCACCGGTACCCAGTCGTAACCCGGCAGGTAGAACTCTGCCCAGCAGTGTTGCCAGCCTGTGATATTCCATGGTGATAGTTCCGCTGCTTTCATGGGTAGGCCAGGCACACACTGGAAGTAATAGCAGACTAATGGTTGTCAGCATGCTTAAAAAATCTTGTCATTTCCTGTTCTCCCTTCAGTATCTTATTTTTATTTGTTTCTGATTACCACTGAAACTCAGCCAGCTTTCAGAAATAGGTGTCATCTCTTGATAAAGATGATATTTCAGGCTGGATTCCCAGAAACACCCTCTGGACAAGCCCGATAAAAGAATTCGGGAATGACAGTCGTGGGCAGCACTCTGTTGAGTTTTGATATCATTGAGTTGCATGTTCACGTCATCCCCGAGTGTCGTTATCGGGGATCCAGAAAATCGTTTCTGGCTGAAGATTGGTGGTAATCAGCTATTTGTTTGTCAGCATGTCACGGTGAGGCCAGTTATCGATGCCGTTTTTCAAAATGGTGAGTTTTGCTTCGGGAACACCCTGACTTTTGAGGTAGGAGTAACATCTTTTGGCCCCGCCACCTCCACGGGGGCAGATAACCACCACGTCATTGCCGCTTGCCTTGTAGGCTGTCACAGCTGGATCAATCAGTTTTCTCTCGGCATCGGTCTTGACCGGAAAGGCATTTGTTTCAATGGAACCTAAGAAATGGTGGGCAGCAAAGGAGGCCTTATCCTGGATATCGACAATGACCATGGGTTTATCACTCTCCAGCCACTGTTTAAACTGATCCTGTTCCAGGTAATTAAACTTTTCAAAAATAGCGGCTACATTGAGTAGGCAGACAAGGGAAAGGGTAATAATCCAGAACGGTTTCATTGGGTTCTCCTTTTTCGGTAAATGGTATGAATTGTTGGTGGAGCACGATATGGCAAAAACGAAAAAATGATACCCTGTCAATTCCGATAGTGCAAATAGGAAATATCTATGATAAAGTGAGGAGCTATAAGTGTCGCAATTTTAATCTATTAGCAAGAGAGTAATCCCATGGAAATCAATAAACTTGAAGCGTTCTGTAAGGTGGTGGAATTAAAAAGTTTTACCCGTGCGGCCGAGGCCGTCCTCCTCACACAACCAACTGTTAGTGAGCATGTCCGCAGCCTGGAAGAAGAACTGGGACAAAAACTGTTGGACAGGCTGGGAAAAGCAGTGGAGCCAACACCTGTTGGTCGTTTGTTTTACCGATATGCCCGGAAAATTCTCCAAGCCAAACGAGAGGCTGTCCAGGCGGTTGAGCAGTACAGCGGCAGCCTGGTTGGCAGAATCATGGTAGGCTGCAGCACAATTCCGGGAGCTTATGTACTTCCGGAGCTGATTGGCAGGTTCCGCCGGCAGCATCCTTCCATAAAAACAACCCTGCGCATCAGCAGTTCACATATTATTTCAGGACAGGTGCTGGAGGGAGAGTTGGATATGGGAGTGGTTGGCGCAAAATGGAATGAAAGCGGACTAAGCTGGACAGAGATGTTTCATGACGAGTTGACTCTGGTCGTGCATCCCGATCATCCATGGGCAAGAGGCAAAGCTGTTGCATTGGCCGCTATTGTTAAGGAGCCTTTTATTATGCGGGAAGCTGAATCTGGAACCCGGAAAGTATTTTCCAATATTCTGGAAAAAAACGGCACGAAGGAAAGTGAACTCCGGGAAGTGGCGGAAATAGGTTCCACTGAGGCTATTAAGGAGGCGGTCAAGGCAGGAATCGGAATATCCATCCTTTCCAGGTGTGCCATTATGGATGATATCAACAGCGGCAGGCTTGCGGCCGTGGCCATTAAGGGTCAGGTGTTGGAACGCCCGTTTTATCTGGTTCAGCGCAAGAACAGGGCTCTCTCCCCTGTTGCTTCTGTTTTCCTGGAGTATCTCCATGAAAACAGCGATTCCGCTTCAGCGGAAAAGACTGTAGTGTAAGAGAGTGCTGAGTTTTTGCTTACACACACCGGCGCTCGACATATTTGTCGACAAGAACGATGATTGTCGATGTGGACACTCTTGAAGGAAGAGTGTTGACTGCTAACGGACAGTTTTACTGTAATTTACATCTTCCCCGTAATTGGCACATTTCTGGCATTAGCTGATAGTAGGCATTGAGCCTGAAACAACTTTTCATCACGTCAATAACAACCGAGGAATTATCCTGTGAATATCAGAAAAATAACGTCCATGACCATGCTGGTCTCCTTTGTTGTACTCGTTCTCACTTCAATTATTCTCTACATTGTTCCCCAGGGACGAGTTGCCTACTGGGCAGACTGGCATCTCTGGGGAATGACAAAAACCGAGTGGGGAAATCTCCACATCAACCTCGGTTTTCTTTTCCTGTTCGCCGGGTTGCTGCACATATTCTATAACTGGGAACCGATTAAGGCATACATGAAAAACCGGGCCAAAGAACTCCGTGTCTTTACTCCCTCTTTTAATGTAGCCCGAAGAACTGATATGATATCTGTTGTCAGCCGTTTGATCATTGTTGCCTCTCTTTTGCTAGGGCTGACACCAGCCTTTTGTCAGGACTTTTTTGTGGTAAAGGTGCTGGCCGTTGATTCGGAAAAGATGACAATAGAGGTACTTCCCCTGTCAGCCGGAAAGACTGGTGATACGGGTTCTGAGAGTGGCCAGGCTTTTATTGTCCGGATTGCTGAAGAGAATAGCCTGGTCAGAAACGGGAGGGATGTTGGTTTCCCGGGTTGTGTCCGTGTCGGGGAGAATATCCGGCTCTGGGGCTGGATATCCCAAAATGTTGAGAATCTCTTTCTAGCAACGGATATCAGGGGATGCAGGGGAGGAGGATGTTTTGACCCCACTGGAGTCCGCTCCCGCCTTCTTCAGGGACGAAAGAACAATGAGCCCTCTAAAAAACGATCGATAGATCCTACCGAGGGACAGGACTTAGACACCCATGGATTCGAAAATGGTGGTCATGGAGGAAGTGGTTACGGTGGCGGTGGTGGCGGTGGAGGAGGCAGAAGGTGAAGCACTATCCAAGCTGGCGGACAAACCTGTTTGTCTTTGCTCTTATCATTACAGTGCTTGGAGGCTATTTCTTCCGTCAAACACAGCAGGCCTCCCGTGAATTGCTGAAACATTCACGAGAGCACTCTGAAATCCTGGCAGCCGTTGTTGAGCTCAATATCCGTAATGCACTGCTCTCCCGGAGAGGTCTTGAGGGAACCGTTGCCGACTCTCTTGAAAACAGTGCTCGCTTTATTCATTATCTTGACGCCATTGAAGCCTTTTCAACCGATGAGTTGACAGCCTTTGCTCTGGAGTCCGGCCTTGCAGGAGTAAGAATCATACAACCTGATAAAGGTGTCGCTGTCAGCGGGCCTGCTGGTTGGTTGCAGGACAGAGACTGTCCACAGGAGTTCGGTCTGGAACGGCTCAGCGATGAGCCGCTGTATCTCTTTTCCTTCCCGGCGGATGAAAAAACATCGCCTGTATTGCAGCCCGGGTGTGTGCTGGTTGGGCTCTCCGCAGAAAAAATCGATGAAACTCTGGATAAAATATCTGTTGAGCGTCTGCTGGCCATGTTTGATGATTTGCATGATATTGCTCATGTTCGTTTTGAATCAGATGATTCCAGGATACAGCAGATGGTTCTCGCTTCCGACCAGGTGGATCATGGGGATATAATGAACACCATTATTCCCATGGGTGACAAGCAACTGATTGTCGCCTTAAAGACGGACCGTTTTGTGAAGCGAAGCAGGCAGATGCAGAAGGAGTTTGTCATTTTCATCACTCTTCTGACCCTCTTTGGAGCATTTTCTTCTTGGTGGTTATACCGGGTACAACGCCAGCGTTTACAGCAGACCCGGGAATTTGAGAGGAAAATGGGGCGCCAACATGAAGATGCCGCACTCGGGAGAGCAGCGGCAACGATAACCCATGAATTGCGTAATCCCCTGAATGCCATCGGCATCGGTCTGCAGCGTTTACAGATTGAAGGAGATACGCTGGACCTGGAATATCAGGATCTTCTGGTCAGTATGCGAAATGCGGTGGATCGGACAAACACGATCATCATCAGGCTCAGGCAGTATGTCGGCCCGTTTGAAGTTTCAAGTCACCCTGTAAATATAGGCGAACTTCTCACTCAGACACTCACCCTCTATCGGCCACAGTGTGAAAAACAGCAGATTGACATTGGGTTTGAGTGTGCTCATGATATCACATCCCTGGTGATAAAGTCCTTTTGGGGCAGCTTTTTGAAAATCTGCTCAAGAACAGTGTTGAAGCACAGCCGCAGGGTGGATTTCTTCAAATTGGCATCAGACAGTTTGAAGAAGATTGTTGTGTTGAGATTGAGAATGGCGGATTTTCCTTAACCCGGGAGGAGAGCAAACTTCTTTTTGAGCCCTATTTTACCAGAAAGAGCAAAGGCACAGGTCTGGGTCTGGTAATCAGCAGGAAGATCGTTCAGGCCCATAATGGACAACTTGCCTGGGAGGGTGATTTTGACAAAAAAGTGATTCGCTTTTTGATTACCCTACCCCTGCAGCAATAGTTGTCCTTGTTCACACCATATGCACCCCGGTAAACAGCAAGAATCCTGGAGTTCGACTATGAGTCCTCTCTGGAGGGGTGAAAAGTGCAGATGTTTTATAACCTATCAAAATACGGTAATTAATCATGCTGATACTCATTGTCGATGATGAAAAAACGCAGCGCCGGATGCTGCAGGGGTTTCTTGAGAAACAGGGATACAAAGTGCTGACAGCCTCAGGCGGCAATGAAGCATTGCATATCTTTGAGACAGCGCCGGTGCAACTGGTGCTCATTGACCACCGTATGGAGGATATGAACGGGGACGAAGTCCTGGAAAAGATGAGGGAAGCTTCGCCACTGGTGAGGGCCATCATGATTACCGCCTATGGCAATGTGACAACTGCGGTGAAGGTGATGCAGCTTGGGGCGGATGACTTCATGGAAAAGCCTGTTGATCTCACGGAGCTTCTTGAGAAAATCCGCAGGGTTGAACAAGGTTTTGCTGTGCAGGAAGAGTCGGGAAAAATAACAGAATCTTTGGAACGGGCAGAACTGCCACTGTCGATTATTGGCACCAGCAAGCCCATGCAGGAACTCCTGTCTCTGGTGTATCGCATTGCCCCGACAGAGTGGTCCGCCCTCATCCGTGGTGAAACAGGTACAGGCAAAGAGCTGGTAGCCTGACTCATCCACCTGATGGGGCCGAGGAAAAACAAAGCTTTTGTTGAGGTCAACTGTGCGGCTATTCCTGAGAACCTGTTTGAGTCGGAACTGTTTGGTCATGAAAAAGGCGCCTTTACCGGGGCTGCAGCAAAACGTCGGGGACGGTTTGAACTGGCAGCAGGCGGTACCCTCTTTCTTGATGAAGTGGGGGAACTTCCCCTGCAGCTGCAGGCCAAGCTTTTGCGGACTCTGCAGGAAAAGAAAGTGACTCCGGTTGGCAGTGAGAAAGATATCCAGGTCGATGCCAGAGTCCTGACCGCCACCAATAAAGATCTGAAACAGATGGTTGCAGAGGGCAGCTTTCGTGAAGATCTGTTTTTTCGTCTCAACGTCCTTGAACTGATTATCCCTCCACTCAGGGAGAGGAGGGGTGATATCGTGGAGCTGGTTGATTTTTTCTTAAAAAAATATGTGGTGAGCCCAATCACTTTTGACAACGAAGCCATGGCACAACTGGTAAAATATAACTTTCCCGGCAATGTCAGGGAGCTTGAGCATCTGGTGCAGCGTCTGGTAACCCTTGTGCGCGGGGACAGGATTGCAATTTCCGATCTTCCCCCTGAAATTCGTGAAAGTCAGACCAGGAGCGGATTATTAAGTAAACGGCTGGCTGATGTCGAAAGGGAGATGCTCATTGCAGCATTGGATGAACATAACTGGGTTCAGACCAGGGCGGCTGATGCCCTGGGAATCAGTGAGCGGGTGCTTCGTTACAAGATGGCCAGGACCGGGATTAAAAAAGGAGGGTGAGTCTGGTCTCAGTTACACTGCAATTCAACGAGAGGAGAAAAAAATCTACTTGACTGATTCCCGATCCGGCATAATTGTTTTGAGTATTCTGTCTCTCTGTTTGAGATACCTTTCTGTTATCTGATGACAATCAGAGGGTAAGTGTGAAAAAAGTACCAGCAAGGAGTGTGAGAAATAATGACGAATACAATCAGGCAAGCAGGAAGAAGACAACATCTGCTCTCTTTACTTGTTATCGGTTTTTTCCTTAATGTATCTGTCGGCCATGCAGCAGTTGATGAAAATATTGCAATGCTGGATCGCTCGGCTAAAGCCTTTGCCTCGGTTGTCAAGAAAGCCGGGCCAGCCGTTGTTCATGTCCGGGTGGAAAAGGAAATTAATGGAATCGGCAATATTCAAGGTCAGAATCCTTTTGGATTTTTCAATGACCCCTTCTTCGAACGTTTTTTTGGTCCCGGCTTTCGCCATCCTCAGCAGCCACAGCAGCGTCCCCATAAACAGCAGGCCGCAGGCTCTGGATTTATCATTTCCAAGGACGGCCATATCTTGACTAACAATCATGTGGTCGGCAATGCAGATACCATTACCGTTCGCCTTGATGACGAGCGCGAATTCAAGGCCAAAGTCGTTGGCACCGACCCTCAGTCCGATGTCGCCCTAATCAAAATCGATGGTGGAAATTTGCCGGTGATTCCCCTCGGCGATTCTGACAAGATGGACGTGGGTGAGTGGGTAATTGCCATCGGATCCCCCTTTGAATTGAACCGGACTGTAACTGTAGGGGTAATTAGTGCCAAGGGCCGCAACCGGATCGGCATCAACGATTATGAAAATTTTATTCAGACCGATGCTGCAATCAATCCTGGGAATTCCGGGGGGCCGCTTCTGAATATCCATGGTGAGGTCATCGGTATCAATACCGCCATTTTCTCCCAATCTGGTGGGTACATGGGGATCGGTTTTGCCATCCCGATCAATATGGCAAAATCCATCCAGGCTCAACTCATGAAGAGTGGCCGGGTAACCCGGGGCTGGTTGGGGGTGGCCATTCAGAACGTAAACGAGGATCTGGCTCAATCCTTTCAACTGGACACTGTCCGAGGTGTCCTCCTCACCGAGGTCACCGAAAAATCACCGGCAGACAAGGCTGGTCTCAAACGGGGAGATGTGCTCTTGACCATGGGGGATCAGGAACTGGCTGGAGTGGCGGATTTGCGCAACCGGGTAGCCATGACCACTCCTGGTAGTGTCGTCTCGTTCAGGATCATGCGTGATGGAAAAAAGAAGCGTGTAGATGTGACCATCGGTGAACAACCAGACAATTTCGGCAAAAAGGGTATGGGGCACGGATGGGGTGAAGATAACAGTCTTGATGCCATGGGACTCTCCCTCCAGGATCTGACTCCGGAATTGGCGGAACAGTTTGGTTATGATAAAGATCAGGGCGTTCTGGTGGCAGGGGTCCAACCAGACAGTCCGGCAGCCGAAGCCGGAATCAAGCCCGGACATCTCGTGGAAGAAGTCAACCGACAGCGCATCCACAACCTGAAAGAACTTCAGGCTGTGCTGAAAAAATCGGATTCGATCAAAAAGGTTCTCCTTCGGGTTCGAGCTGGTGACTACAGCCAGTATCTGGTCTTGAGGGCCAAATAACAGGCAGAGCTTTTATAAATGGTTCTTCAGACGAATCTGTGGGTAAAACAAGTAAAATAGCACGGATGAAATTGAATTAAAGGTCAAGCCCTTCGGGTCGCTACGCGAACCTTGATTTCAATTTCATCCATGCTCAATCTGTAGTTATTATTT
>JAIPEF010000049.1 GCA_021737265.1 Desulfocapsa sp.
TATTTTTTATTTAATTTCGGCGTACTAAGGTACGTCGAAATTAAATAAAAAATGCAGCAACGAAGCAGATGGAGAGTTTTCACCCGAAAAAAGGGTACTCTTTTCAGTCCTCCCTTGAGGGGGATAAATACGACGCCATCAGCTTTATACTTGATCATTAAAACGGCCACACCCATAACAGCATGGGTACGCTCACCGCGACCACAATGACTTCCAGTGCCAGACCCAGTCGCCAGTAATCGCCAAAACTAAATCCTCCCGGGCCAAGGATAAGTGTGTTGTTCTGGTGACCGATGGGCGTTAAAAATGCACATGATGCCCCAACTGCGATAGCCATTAAGAAGGTATCCGGATTGACCCCAAGCTGGCTCGCTGTACTGATACCTATCGGGCACATCACCGCCGCTGTTGCTACATTGTTCATCAGATCTGATAAAAACATGGACAAGACCAAAACTAACACCAATGCGGCTATGGCGTGACTCTGCGCGACATTTTCCAGCAAAAATTGCGCGATCAAATCGGCTGCGCCTGTCGTGAGCATGGCATTCGCAACCGGAAGCATGGCGGCCAGTAGCACTACCACCGGCCAGTCGATCGATGTATAAATAGAGCGCACGGGTACTATGCCGAAAACTGTAAAGGCCACTGCTCCAGCGACAAACGAAACTGCTGCAGGCAGTATTCCAAATGCCACGGCAGCCACAGCTATGGCCATGATCAGTGAGGCGGTGAGCGCCTGCCCTTTTTTGGGCACCCGGATATCACGTGTGGCCAACGGCAAACAGCCAAACTGGGATGCAAATCCTGATACTGATTCAGGGTCGCCCTGCAGGAGCAGGACATCGCCCTCCTTCACCGGTGTAGAACGTAAACGTTTGACTGAACGCCGGCCCTGGCGAGATATGGCCAGCAAATTAATGCCGTAGCGGGTACGCAATTCAATGTCGGTCGCTGAACGATTGACCAGTACAGCGCCGGGCATAACCACCAGCTCCTGCACGACAATTTCTTCTGGTTCGCTGGTGTCGATATCGGAGTCTTTTTCTGATATTTTGCCGTCGGACGTGTTCAGCTCTGCATCTGGTAGTGTTTCACTTTCCTGCTCGTCACTGGCTGGTACGTCTTCTTCCAGTTTGAGACCGAGACTTGAAAGTACTTTGGGTAAAGATTCCGGATCGACCTCAATGACCAGAATATCGCCATCTTGCAAAATCTTTCTGGGATTGGGGGCAGAAAGGCGCACGTCGCGGCGTATCATATCGATGACCTGGGCGTCGGCCTCATCAAGCAGTTGCTCGACTTCTCGCAGGCTCATGTTCTCTGCGTTACTGCCTGAAACAACACGAACCTCACTGAAATAAGTGCCCGTATCGAAACTGCCCGATTCGGACTGCTTACGCACAGGCACTATTCGCCAGCCAAATACACCGACAAAGGCGACTCCAACTAGTGCCACGGAAACGCCTACGGGTGAAAAATCAAACATGGAGAAACTCCCCATGCCGCTTGATTCTCGAAAACCTGCGACCACCAGATTGGTGGGTGTGCCTATTAAGGTCGTCATGCCACCCAGAATTGTACCGAATGCCAGAGGCATTAGGACTTTACCCGCTGGCAGCTCATGTTTGGCAGCCATCTGCATGGCAATGGGCATCAGTAGCGCCAGTGCACCGACATTATTCACAAAACCCGACAACAAGGCTGCCAGGCTGATCAGCGCCAGTATACTCAACGTCGGCCCGGATGAAGCTGGTAGTAGATGCTTTGCCAGTACATCTACTGCCCCGGATATCTGCAACCCATAACCCAGCACCAGCACACTGGCCACCGTAATTACCGCCGGATGACCAAAGCCGGCAAAAGCCTCACTGCCAGGCACCAACCCTGCAAACACACAGGCAAGCAAAGCAGCCATAGCTACCATGTCATGCCGCCATCGGCCCCACAGGAACATGGCCATAGTTACCGCTAGTAGCGTGACAATTATAATTTGATTAGATGACATAGTGTTTGGACTGTATGTGTGTAATCCTTAAGATTAAATTCTTCCCAAAACCGTTAACGAAAGTCGTTGATTCATGGCTTTATAATAATTTGGTAACCGATTAATAAACCACACCCCAGCTTAAAAAAACCTCACAACTGTGGGCGTTTCAGGGACGCCGCCATGGGCGTGATCGAACTCCACGATAATACATTCGGTATATCGGGGAGTTCGAGCGCGTGCAGGGTGGTGTTCATGGAGCGCCTACATAATTTGTTTTCACCGACCTCCCCTTCTAACGTTTATATGCAATAATCCTGAGAGCGCACTCCAACTGAACTACCCTCGACTACATGTTGAGGGGGTTCAACCACCCCCGAGAGGGACACTGCCCCCTATTATTACATATTCCCCCCACTCACATACTTTAATTTTCAACATTATAGACAAATGCACTATATTTCAACAAAGCTACAAATACAGCACCCCCTAATGCATTTCCTAAAAGTGAAATACTTTGAAAGGATATATATGAACTCCACTTTATTTCTGCTGAACTGATTACCCCTGTAAATACTTCTACATTTCCCACAATGCTATGATGTAATCCTGCAAAAGCCAGTACTGCCGTAATCATATAAATAATGATAATTCTGCTCACAGTGTCTTTGGAAGCGGTAAGCAACCAGGATAACAATCCCATCAGCCAACCTGCGAGTATCGCGCTTACAAAAATTACCCAGTTATCGTATTTCGTGACGTGGACTGCTATTGCTTCAATACTGTGTAAATCAAAAATCTCTAATTTTGGTCCAATCCATACCAGTACAGCCCCCATTACACACCCACCTGCTAAATTCCCCACAATGACCAAGCCCCAGAGTTTGAGTAAACTTCCAAGGGTTCGTTTATTGTTAAGTACCGGTAATGTTAATAACGAGGTCTGTTCTGTAAATAAAATGGATTGTCCTATAATAACCATTATAAACCCAACCGGATAGACAAGTGCCACCAGTTTAAAAATTGTTTCCTCGTCAACTTTACCAAACAAAAAACTGTATAATATACACATTAACAGATAGGTAAATCCAATCTCCAGACCTGCGGTCAATGAGCTCAATAAAATACTGCTCGAACTTTTATCAAACGTTGCCTGCCCATCAACAATTTGCTGTTTCAGAATTTCTCCATGCGATTTGGCAGTATCTTGACCTGATGTTTCGGGATTCTCCAATTTGGAATCAATATTTTCTTGCTTTTGGGATTTTTCGTTGTCTGTCATTTCTAAAATGGTGGGCTAAAGGTTTTGTTTTTTCCGAAGTGACAAAAATAAGGGTCTTTGTCATAGTTGCAGAAAAAAGTGAGGGAGTAACTGGATGAAAGCAGTACCATATCAGGTAATTATCTAGATTATCCGATATGGAGGATTTCAGATATGTCCAGCCACCCCTCGTTACGTAATTTATACGATTTTCCAGGCTGGGTCATCCAGTAAATTCAAGTGCCCCAACCATTGCCGTTGTTAAATTAAATGACTCTGCTGATTTAAACCAGGCTGATTATCACTCTACCCTACCTCTTCGTTGGCGAAAAAGTTTAAGTTTACTCTGCCCCCATTAATTTACAAATGCACGGCCCACTATTTGAAATACCAGCGGAGAGACTCCTCAAGGAGGTCTCGAAGGGCATTTTCATCCTCATTGCCGCTCAGCAGATCGTACAGAGGCCTGGCTATAGTACAGAATGCCTCGACTAGATCCGGATCATAGTGAGCGCCCTTCCCTTCTTCAATGATGGACATGGAGACCTCAAAGGGAAACGGTTCCTTGTAAGGACGCTTTGAAGTCAACGCGTCGAAGACGTCGGCGATAGCAAATATACGGGCATTAAGAGGAATCTCTTCTCCTTTGAGACCGCCCAGGTAACCGCTCCCGTCGACCTTTTCATGGTGATAGCGGACAACGTCGACAGCATCGCCTAACCAAGCATAATGCTCGATTATATCTACTCCATGGCGTACATGCTGCTGCATCACCTGAACCTCATCGGCATCCAGCTTGCCGGGTTTAAGCAGAATAGTATCGCTAATACCGATCTTTCCGACATCATGCAGAAAAGCCCCTTTAATCAGTGCCTGTATTTCCCCGGAACCCAGCCCGGCCTTTTCTGCCAGCCGGATGGCATAGATTGTGACCCGAAAGTTATGACTGCTCGTATCACTGTCCCTTTTCGCAACTGCGCCGCCAAGCACCTGCAGCATTCCAAGATTTGCAGTGGAGAGGTCGATCGTCCGCTGGATGAGATTCTTGTTCAGGCTGATAATGGCAGGATACAAAATCACGGTGGCAAGAAGAATGGCGATAAATACCTGGACAATGGACCAGACAAGCCAGAGACCGATCCCGCGTAACTGTTCCTGGGGAACATGATAAATCCCCTCAAAGTATCCGGCAATTTCTGTTGTATTTTCATAATCATAAATAGGGCTTACGATCTTCAGGAACATTGCCCGATTATAAAACACCTTCATATAGTTGGTCTTGTCGGTCATCATAAAGGTATGCTGCTTTTCTTCGAGCAGGTTCACAATAGGTTCAATCTTATCGAGCGCATTTTCGACAACCTTCTCTTTGTCATGATCATAGACTTCGGCCAGGACGAAATGTCCGCTGTGAACACTGATGCCGGCCGTCTCCTCCAACGCGACTTCATTCTTCGGGGAAGGGTCATGATAGTAGTTATGATAGGCGTCTGTGAGCCTTGCTGAATCCGATTGAGCGAGATCAACAACGTAGCTGTCAATCCGCTCTATCTCCAGGTAGCCGACAATTCCACCGATTACCAGCGACAGAACAATCCAGCCGAGCACCATTCTCCTGATCAATTTCCGATGAATAACTCTATCCACTATACGCTATTTTTTTTAGATTTTTGAGGCGTGATCACCCGGGAAGCCGAGGTCAATAAGCAATTTCGCAGGATTCTACAGAAAAAAGCCAATAAGAGATATATAAGATCTATACTATCTTATTTATCTCGTTACAATCTGATCGTCAAGATTTTTTTTATCTTCCCAATTATCAGCGATAATTAGCCAGATAAAAGCATTAGTGCACCGGTGCTACTAAGTCGAAGAACCGGGTTCGGCAGTCTCAGAAACGGGGTCAGGCTTTCATATCTTGACAAACGAACCTGTTGTAGTATCGTTTCAGTATGGCAAAAAAAAGTCGAAAGGAAAAAAAAGGAAAAATGGGGTCAGGCTTTCATATCTTGACAAACGAACCTGCTGTAGTATCGTTTCAGTATGGCAAAAAAAGTCGAATACATGTTCCTGGTGGAGTTTATCATGTCATGATGCGTGGCAATGGTGGACAGGGTATATTTTATTCCGAGCAGGATCGTTATCGAATATATCTGTTACTGCAAGAGGGAATCAGCCGGTTCAAGATCGGGTTCATGCTTTTTGTTTGATGAAAAATCATGTCCACCTGGCGATTCAAGTTGCCGACATCCCATTATCTAAAATAGTCCAGAATTTTGTCTTTTCGCTACACCCGGTGGGTGAATAAAAGACTTGAGCGCACCGGGCATCTTTTACAGGCCCTAAGTACCGGAATAAAACGGTTGACTATCAAGATCAGAGGAGGGCAGAAGGTTGTCTGCACTGCAGGCCAATATTTGACTTGCTCAATGTTAAATTATGAAAGCCTGACCCCGAGGAGCAGGGATAAGAAAGAAAAAGAAAGCGATTGCTTATCTCCTCACCATCACCTATCATTCACCCAAGATTGACTCAGCAGGCAAACCATACCAAGAGGCAGGCATGAAAAAGCATGGCATGAGAATTATTCTGATACTCTTTTTATTCATGGGGCAGACAGTGTTTGCCGGGGATAGAGAAAAACTGATCATCACCGGACATCCGTCCTATGCTCCTGTATCCTGGGAGAAAGATGGAGCGATCATGGGCGCCTCTACCAAGATGATCGAATTAATCGCCCGGGATCTGGGCATACCTGTTGAATCCAGATCCATGGGATCATGGGCAAACGCCCAGAATGCCATCAGGGAAGGAGCCGCTGATATAATCTTCGGCCTGTATTATAATGATGATCGGGCCGGGTACATGCATTATATCGAACCGGCGTATATGCTTGATCCGGTGGTACTTATGGTTCCGAAAGGAAAAACCTTCGGCTTTGACAAATGGTCTGATCTCTCCGGTAAAAAGGGCATTACCAATGAAGGTGAAAGCTATGGCCCGGAATTTGATGCATATATGGCCGATAAACTTACCGTAAATCGCGGAAAAGGCCTGGAAGAGTGTTTTCAAATTCTTTTGCAAGGCAATGCAGATTACATGATCGTAGGGCTGTATCCGGGCATTGCCGAGGCCAAAAAACTGAAAATATGGGACAAGCTGGAACCGATTCCGCGACAGTTGAAAGCCTTCAAAATGTACGTGGCTTTCTCCCGTAAATCGTCATTTTATGATCAATATCATCTCGCTTTTGCAGAGAAAATCCGCGCCATGGTCAACGACGGTACGGTTCAGACTTTGCTGATCCTGTCCCAGGCAGAATGGGTTGAGACCAACAACTGACAATCATTTCCAGCCGGACACCAAGAAGGTATGGACAAATTTCTAGAGGCCGCAATTCAGGAAGCGAAAAAAGGGGCCGTTGAGGGCGGTGTTCCCATCGGCTCGGTACTCGTTATTGATGGCCGCATAGTTGGACGCGGGCATAACCGACGAGTGCAGAACAGTAGCGCGGTATTCCATGCAGAAATGGACTGCCTGGAAAATGCGGGAAGGATTAAAGCCGCTGATTACCGTCGGGCAACGCTGTATTCAACTTTATCTCCCTGTGATATGTGCAGCGGAGCGGTTCTCCTCTTTGGCATCCCGAAGGTGATTATCGGTGAAAACCGTACTTTTTGCGGACCCGAGGATTATTTACGATCACGAGGAGTCGAAGTGGTGGTAGTCAACAACCGCGAATGTCGTCAACTTATGAAAATATTTGTTAAAAATAATCCGGAGCTGTGGCATGAGGATATCGGAGTGGCTACTGTTTTCTATGGGGTTTCTATGGGGTCGGACCAACCTGACCCAAGCTAACGATTTAGAATATCTTCGTAATATTTCCAGAGATACATATTTTCACGCCTTAGAAGGTTCATTTGAGGGGTAAAATCAGCCCTGTAAGAACCATTAGGCTCTTTTAAAATGAAATAAAATCAAACGACTCTGCTGATTTAGACCAAGCTGATTATCATCCTACCCTACTTCTTCGTTGGCGAAAAAGTTTAAATTTACTCTGACCCCATTACTTCCTTCCCTATTACTCTTCTATTCACCCTCTCACCAAAAACAAATAGAGTAATGTTAACGTATTCACAAATACAATGTATACGAAAAGAGAGGGAGGATAAAATGAACACACAAAGAGAGTACGGTCTCCTGGAAACGGCTTTAGAGAATGCCGCCAAAATCATCTGCACTATGAAATGCGGCCTCTGCCCCATTCGTGAAAAGAACTTTTCAGGATGCCCCTATACTTGCGACGAGGAAATCCGTCCCTGGAAATGCTGGGTTGTCCATCTTCGGCAAATCTCCACAAGACCATAGAGGCTCTTTCTTGACTACTTAGTCGGGCAGATCAGTATTGTTTCAATGCTATGGATCTGCAGTCGTCATCAGGAAAACAGTTTTTCTGTTTTGTCCAATGTTTGCCTGTGGGGACGAAAAAAGCCCGTTGTTTTATTCAAACCCTGCAGCAGATACCTGGTATCGTTATATAGGGTACTGATCAGATCGGATTTATTATGATTGATAATCAAACGGATGGGAATCTTTGGCATGGTAAGCATTTCATAATCTGTTTCCGCATCACCGGCTACGAGAATCGGTGTAGCTTTTATGTGGTCATGAATAATTTTGATCTTACCTGCACGATAGGTCACCGGATAATCAGTCGGCACTTCGGTTGTCAGAATTTTTTCCCTGTCAAGTTGAACACGGATTCCAAAAATATTTTTCTGTCTGACAGGAATATCAAAAAACAAAACTGCCGCTTTCACAATCCATTCGGTACTTGCCGATACGATATAAGAACAAATACCGGCATGTTGCAGGCAATTCATAAGGTCAAACATTTCAGGATGCAACCGTAATCCCGTTTCGTAGCGAAAGTTAATAGTACCAATTGTATCCCGCCAACAAACAGTCCTTCTCTGTGTCGTAATAGGCTCCCGAAGTGCCGACACAAGTGCCTGACAGGTGAGATCCTCGACCTCATCAGTGCTGAACCCTGCCAGGAGTCTTGCCAAAAAAGTTAGTGTGTATTGTGGCCCCAAACTTTTTAGCCTGCGAGCTTCTGAGCAATACCAAAAGAGCAGGTCAACAAATTCAACGTACTCGCGCTGGAGCAGACCCTGCGCCAGCTCTTTCTGCTGGATAAAGGGCCAGAGATTTTTATAGAGTGTGACTAGACGATTTTTAACCAGGGAAAAAGACTTTCCTCCAATATGTTCTTCAATATCCGGAAAAAGACTTTCGAAATGTTTGGGAAAAAGACGGAAATGAAGACCAGAAAGCTGAAAGCGGAAGACGGCTTTCCCAACATCACGATAGATGCAGGTGTTATCAAAATCAAAAATTGCCGCCATATTGCCTGCAAAAGGAACTTCCTGGACACAGGTAAGCCAGCTTCTGAGAATATGATAATTGAAAGGAGACCAGTTTCTCAGCTTCAAGCCGGGCCTTTCATCAAATCGCCGTTGAGAATGGAGGGGAAACTGGTCGGGATGGCTTAACTTACTGCCAAGAAAATCAGTACTCTCAGGGCAGTACAGTTTAAGCGTATCTGTATACATTCCCATACCCGATTCGTGCCTAGGCGCGATCCCTGCCGGAAACACTATTCCACGCATCAACAATAAGCCTGGCATTTGCAGGCATTCCTGTCAACTTCACGGAACGAAGAAAAAGAATCACCGAAGCAACAGGTAGTAAAACACAAAAAAACAGATAAAAGTAAAACATTCGCCCTCCCCCGGTAATTAATTAATCTCTACCTTAGAGTATAGACCACTCACGTTAGCATTGTGTTACGGGCAAGTTATTATTTGATTAAGAATCACAATTGCGAAAGGAAAAAAATCCGCGTCGCTCAAGGGGTGACACAGCCCTGCCCTGTCACGTTATTTGATATCTGTTTATCCGAATCCTGTCTTCCCACAAAAATCCTGCATCATCCATTGGAGAGTCTTCCCTCAGGGTACTCTCACATGTATCACTGACAAAAGTATACTCAGCAGGTTCATGCTTTTTATTGAGGATGATTCGTTGTGTATCGCAACAGATATCAACTCCCTTCTCACCAAAGAAATAGATATCTTCCCGCGGCACATTCACCAGATCAAGCAGCCTGTTCAGGGCGGCCCTGGATTTCGGTGCCACAGTGCTGATATTGTCTGTATGGATGATGATAGTGCCTCTTTCCTGATACATTCTTTCCATCACAAGAACCAACTGTGCGGCAGCAATCGGTGTAAACCAACCATGCAGAGCGATATGCAGATTACCGCTTACCTGATCTGTACAGATCCTTGTTAATGCCCTCATGTTTATCTCCTCTTTTCATTTTCTCTCCGCCCTATGCGAATGGATCCCATCACTATTGCCTTTTAATATAATGAAACATTATTAAAATATGATTTGCTTCTCATTACAAATTGGTTATTTATTATTCAAAACAGGTAGGTAGAATAACGAAATGGCAGCGTACAATGATCAGCCATTTACTGTTTGAAATGGTACGGTTGCAGTATAATAATCTGTCACAACACTTTGATTTGCATTTTTGAACAGGAATCGATCTGTGAAGACAAATGGCTGCCCGGGGGCGGGTTCAACACTGAGACTTATTGCCTCAATCTTGAGGGGTTTTTCAAGGATCGGTGCGAAGGCATCAAGCAAAGCCGTATGAATCATCCGTTTTTCAGAGGCATCAGCAATCCTTCCGGTAAGGGTCATATGGAAACGAAAGCGATCCAGAACATAGGGATAGCCCCACTCTGCAAGATACTGTTTTTCAACAACCGTAAGTTCTTCTGCCCGACGCCTGGCGATTTCTATCCGGCTCGGAGGAGCCCTGAATACGTCGAAATTCCTGACACAGGCAGCGGCAAGCGTATTCAGCTGCACAGACTCTTCTGCAGGACAGAGACAGAAGAAACCGTTCAGCTGACGGATAACCAGAGGAGAAGTAAAAAACGCGGTATATCCATTACTGAATTTTTGCATGGCAAATCGTAAATCAGTACCTTTCACCCCATCGGCAAGCCGGAATGGCGCCTTCAGTGTTGCATGCAGTCCATAACGCCTGGGAGTTCCGGTCAAATCATGAAGTCTGTCCGGGTTAATGCCGGAAAAATAATCCTGTGTGACTTTTTTCCTGGTAAAGACATCACTTCCCAGCCATTTGCAACCAATAGAATACAATAAAGATGAAGGAGCAGGGATATAGTAAAGAGCAAAACGCATACTGTTACTCCTTGGCTAACGTGTCAAGCAGGGTCAGAAACTTCATGCTGCTGACAGATAAGCATTCAGAGTTGTCAAAATAGAGTAGTTTCCTGCCGGAAACAGGATTGGCGATACGCTACAGGCGTTGTTCTATTGCCCGTTCATCTTCTCTCCCCCTTGCCTGTAAGCGCTTGCGAAGAATATCCTTTCTCACCGTCAGACACAGTGTTATTACTTCTTCAAAACTGTTTTCAAAGTCTGCAATGCTTCCACGGGAAATAGACACTATGGAAACACTTCCCCGGGGAAGTGTGGACAATTCTGTTCGGGCGATACCGTAACAATTTCCATGTGCCTGCCAATGGGAGACAAAGAAATTATTGTCGCGCAGCAGGGTAAAGGCATCCTGACCGATAAAATAATTCCCTTCGTTCTCATCAGGGATACGGGTGATGTATCTTCTTGAAAAACACACCTGTTTATCTGCTCTGAAATACTCGCGGGCAATCCGGAGCAGAGTATCTTTTCCCGCACCACTTGGGCCTGTGACAAGGACTATTTTCACCTGAATATTCCTGCAGATAATTACTTTATCCCATACAGTGCAAGAAACCGATTCACATCACGAAAATCATCAATACGCTCTTTCAGCGTTTCATGACTCCAGTCCCACCAGGCTGTCTTTTCAATACCATCGCGAATACTACCTGGAAATCGGCAGCGAATCTCCTTTTCAGGGATCCCGGCAACAATTGTATAGGGGGCCACATCATGGGTAACTACGGAACCGGCACCAATAATGGCTCCATTGCCGATAGTCACGCCGCCCATGATCGTGACACCGTGTCCAACCCAGACGTCATGTCCAATCACAACCTTTTGAGATTTACGCACGGCAAAAAATTCGGCATCATCATTTTTTGCCATTCCATACTGTTTCTTTCTATACATCATATGATGCTGACTGACCCAGTGCATGGGATGATTTCCCGGATTAATGCGGACATCCGAGGCAATATTGACAAACTTGCCGATTGCACTGTAGACAACGGAACTTCTCTCCATGACATAGGAATAATCATCAAGACTGGATTCAACACATTCCACATAATCACGAATCTCTGTGTACCGGCCAAGTTCCGATTCAATTACACGTGCTTTTTCTGAGATCATGGGAAAAGAACCTAACGTGATTTCAGGGTCGGGATTATGAGACTGGATATAGACCATGATTACTCTCCACACAGACATCCGGTACCATTATAGACCGCTGTCCCCTCTTTCAGGGTAAGAATGACTTTGGGAATAGAACTGTCTTCAATAACGATAATATCCGCCACCTTTCCCACGGAAATCTCACCGCGATCATCGAGTCCGGCAAGACGCGCGGGCGTACCGCTGACCATCTCAAAACAGCGCTCAAGGGATATCCCCAGCTCATGATGGACAGTGTAGGGAGCCTGCAGCATGGAACTTGGATGGTAATCAGAACAGAGGAAATCACAGGCATCTACGGAAATCAGGTTCCTTGCTGAAATATTGCCGCTCTGACTTTGCCCACGAACAACATTGGGAGCACCCATTCCGGTAGCAATTCCATTCTTTTTTGCATAGACGGCAACCTCCACGTCCAATGGAAATTCAGAGATTGTTATTCCAAGGTCTTTCAGCATATTAATTTTCTGCGGGCTGTCATCATCGTGGGAAAGCATCACGAGATCATGCTTTTTTCCAAAGGCAAGGAGATCTTCCACCACAGCAAAGGCCCTTTCCTGACCACGCAATTTCAGACGGATAATCTCATCGGCATCCGTATCTGATAACTTGTACACAGGAAGGTGAAATTTTTTCCACTTTTCTATGGATTTAAACTGTCCCTGTCCCGGTGTATGATCCATCACGGAAAGCATCTGCACTGAGCTGTCTGCTACCAGATTTTTAATAGCCGCCACAGATTCAAAAGAAGTCACCTCAAAGCGCGCATGCACGAGGTTGTCCACTGCAAGCCGCTCCTGGTTAGCCTCTCTGATCTGTTCAATCACCTGGACCGCCGCCTTAGTGGCCCTATATCCGGTAATAGCGGCATCATTAAATCCAACCGCATGAAACATCGTTGTAATACCGGCCATCGTCAATTTTTTATCCAGTTCCACCAGGGCTGAAGCAATGGGAAAATGTGCACCCGGCCGCGGCTCGATCTCTTTTTCAACCGCGTCAGAATGAAGATCAACAAAGCCCGGGGCGATGAGCCTGTCACCAAGATCGTAAGCAGCCGGTTGTGAACGATGGGGAAGAATCTCTTCTATAGTTCCCTGATGAATCACAATATCTGCTGCTTGAATCCTGCCGCCTGTAAGTACTCGGCTGGAACGTAAGACAAAATGCATCAGGCGGCCTCCTGCTGTATCGAAGATGTCATTACTGGAGAGTCTTCTCTTTGAACATTGTATGTCTTGTCGGCCACCCGCTCAATTTTGCCTTTATCATGAAATATTCCTATCATGGCAATATCCTTTTTCTTCAATTCCATAAGCAGTTCCAATACCCTGTCAGAACTCTTCTCGTCCAGAGAGGCAGTGGGTTCGTCAAGGAGAAGAAGTTCCTTGGGTGCGATGACACCGCGGGCTATATTAACCCGCTGCTGTTCACCTCCTGAAAAAGTAAGGGGCGAGATATGAAAAAGTTCTTCACGGATGCCAAGCAGGTCCAGCAAATATGCCGCCTGCAAAGAAGACGTCTGCTCTGTCTCACCCAGCTCAACAAGTGGTGACGCCACCGCCTGCAGGGCAGTGATGCGCGGCAGTACTTTCAGAAACTGGGTCACAAACCCGATCTCGCGCCTGCGCAGATTCAACACCTGGCTCTCACCGCACGAGGCCAGATTGATCACTGAGCCATCGGTCCGATGAAAGAGAATAGACCCGGGATTAGTCAAATAGGTACGATAAATGGCTTTCAAAATAGAGGACTTCCCCACACCGCTTGGACCTGTCAAAGCAAGCATCTCCCCCCTGTTCACAGAAAAACTGACATTGGAGAACCCGCAGACCTGTACAGAATTGCGGTTATGGAGCGTGAACGTTTTCCCGATATTCTGTACATCAAGCTTCATCCTGTTTTCCGATTGTCTGATGAGAGAAGGACCTGCATGCATGTTTCGTTTTTTCATTTTCTTCATTATAAAATACTGGAAACCAGCAACTGTGTGTACGGATGCTGGGGATCTTCAAGAATCTGGTCAGTCAGGCCATATTCCACCAGAGTTCCATGTTTCATGACCACTGTAATATCGGTTAAATGATTGATCACCCCGAGATCATGGGAAACGATTATCATGGAAAAACCCATGTCCTGTTGCAATTCTTTGATCAGATCAAGAATTTTTGCCTGAACCGAAACATCCAAACCAGTTGTTGGTTCATCGAGGAGCAACAACTGTGGAGACGAGGACAATGCCTTGGCAATCTGAATCCGCTGCTGCTGCCCTCCTGAGAATTCTTCCGGGTAATCGTCTATGCGGCTGGTCTCCATCTCAATACGCCGGATATAATCCAAGGCATTGCTGCGAATTTCATCATAACGCCTTTCCCCTGCCCCAATGATTCTTTCCGCAATATTACCGCCGGCTGAAAAAAGAAAATTAAGTCCCAGCCTGGGATTCTGGTAAATCATGGACATCTCTTTACTACGAAGGCGGGAAACGGCAGATGGCGGCTCATGGAGGATATTGCTGGGCTGACCGTTTTTATCAGTCACACCCTGAAAAAATATCTCCCCGCTGCTTGCGCGAATGTCCTGATAGATAAGCTGCAAAAGAGTGGATTTTCCACTGCCGGACTCACCCACAATCCCGAGAATCTCATTTTTCCGGGCACTGAGACTGATGGAATTGACCGCCACCACGGAACCACATTCGGGGCATATCGCCCTGTCATGTTCCACACCGGTCAGACTAAGGCATTGATCACATGACGTACCGTATATTTTACTTACATTGCGGACATCAAGCAGCATCATTTTTCTCCATATTTTTATCACAAAACTCGGTATCACTGCAAAAGTAACGCCTGTCCGAACCAAGTCGAACTTCGTCAAAAAAGACATCCCTGGCCCCACAGCGCTCACAGCAGACACCGGGAAACACCTCGATCTTAAATTCACGATCGTCAAATTTTAAGGGCTTTACAGTTGTATAGGGTGGAATGGCATACATCCGTTTCTCTCTTCCTGCCCCGAAGAGCTGCAAAGCGGGACAATTATCCATTCTCGGAATGTCATATTTGGGAATGGGAGAAGGGTCCATAACAAAGTGATTATTAACCTGGACAGGATAACGATTACTGATACGACTGTCTCCATACTGTGAAGTATCTTCGTAGAGCAAAACCCAGAGCTTGGAGTAATCGCCGTCCGCATGCATCTGTTTTTGCTGCGCAGTATCCGGTTCCACGGTAGTCAGGACTTCGGGATAGGGGACCTGAAAGACGAGAACCTGATTTTCCCGCAGTTCATGCTCAGGGATACGGTGTCTGGTTTGAATAATACTTGCCCTGGATGTCTTGCTGGTGGTCATCACTTTGGTCACCGAGGTGATAAAGTTACGTATATTGATGGCATTAACTGAACCATCACATCCCTGATCTATAACCTTCAAGACATCCTGCTCGAGAATGATACTGAGGGTGATTTGTAGACCACCGGTTCCCCAACCTCTCGCCACCGGCATTTCCCGGGAGGCAAAAGGAACAATATAACCGGGCAGCGCCACAGCCTTGAGCAGGGCACGCCTGATCTCTTTTTTGGCATCCCCATCCAGAAAAGCAAATCCGTGATCACTCATCGCTCTGCTCTTTTGCCTTCAGAAGGACCTGTAGATCTGCCTGAAAAGTCACATAATGGGGAAGTTTAAAATGGTTAGTAAAACCCATAGATTCTATACCATCCACATGATGGATAATAATTTCCGGATTTGCGGCAATATCCATACCACCCACAGAATAGCCGCTGTGGTGCATCGCCATATCGAGAATAGACATGGAAATGGCCTTGGTTTCATTAAAACCCAGGCAGAACCCAAAACCTGTGGCCAGCCTCAGTTTACCGTCCCGGGGATCCCGATTAAATGAGCCGATGGCCTCACAGGTCGTCACCCTGATATCCCCTACTTTCACTTTATTCCCGGTAAATGGGTGTATAAACTCAACAGACATATAACCAATACGCAAATCCCCAATGGTTGGATGGACATCGCCGTAACCACGCATGGATGTATAGGCAAAGGCCAGCATAGCTCCTGTTTCTCCTCTTGACATGACCTGCATCAACGCGCTTCGCGGATAGGGGGGAAGAGGGAAAGAACGGGATACATCAAAGGGCTGTTCCTCTTTATTTTCAAGAAGAACAATCTGATCTCTCTGTCGAAGGCTGTCCACTGCACTGGGAACACCCGCCCCAACAGGATCACCTGAAGAAAGGGAAGTACCTTCATCCTCCTCCACAAGGCCACGGAAAAGACGGATGACATAATCACACGAGGGCCCCAGTATCTGACCGCCTTCAATATCCTTGAATGCCGAGGAAATCCGACGAAGGATACGCATGGAACTACCGCTCAACTGCGTTGCCTCCCCGATTCTTTTGCAGGTTGAACGATGGGCGCGAAGATAAAAGGCAGCTTCCAGCAAATCTCCTCCTGTTCTGCGCAAGGCTTCTGCGGCAAGAGTTTCACTATACAGAGCCCCTTCTCCCATTATTCGGTCGCAGGAGAAGATCAGCCCTTTCTGCAATTCTTCATCACCAATTACCTGTCCTTGTCGAAGGGAGTTTTGAAAAAAACGGATGGAAGACTGAATGGCATCACTCCCTCCCTTTATGGCCACATAACTCATAAGAAATCCACCTGTGTAGTACGAGGTAACGCACAGATACCATGTTCACGGGAAAGAAAATAAAGATCCACACCAAGGGGAAAATGTCTGTTTTTTTCTGCCAACAACTCCAGGAAATCAACAGGGGCCGGCAGTGTTGTCTGCCGGCGTCCGTTAACACCTGGACCACTGAGAATTACTGAAGTACCGCTCTTGAGATTTTGGCAGCCGCAAATCAGGGTGGCACTGAATTCTGGATTCTGCTGGTTACCTGATTTAACGTCCTGTAGAATGTTTTTGTCCGGTACATCCAGAAAAAGATAATCCGCCTCATGGGCTTCCCTTTCCGTCGTTCCGGTTATTGCCTTGATCATATTCCAATCACCTTCTGTCTGTTGATAAAAAGTAACCTCAGGATAGAGCAGCATGGATGCCATTGCCATTATCACTGAATGATTATAGGGATAAACTTGATAAACATTTCCTGGCCTGGCTAAGGCTTCAAGGCAGTTGCGGAAGTTATTCCGATTCAGTTGTTCCAAATCCATATCTGCAATCATTGCTATTCCCTCCCCTCACATCAAATCAAAGGAAACACGTGTGGAAGCAACCTGTCTGTCCACATCCTTATTCATCTGCCCATGCAGTTTCTGACCTTTACCGGCAAGATCGACAATGGCCTCCTTCTCAACTTCTGCCGCGTAGGCGCCATCCAGGATCGCAATATGAAGTGCCCGGGTAGGATGTTGATCCAGTACCATTGCCCACCCTTCCACTGTATTCACTCTGACAATGGCACTGTTCACCAGAACCTCACCGCCATAAAATGTCCCTTGGGTTACGGGATCCGTAACCGGCAGCATCAGGGTCTGCTCTGTGGATTGCTGTATGACCTGTACCTCGGAACAGCACTGCACCTTTTGGACAAGGGCAAAAAGGGCATCAGAATCCACCTGCTGCAGGAAAAAATTAAGCTCTTCACGATTCATGATTTCCTCTGGGGCTAAATAAATTTCTTTCGTATTACAGCACTGAGCCGATCAATGAGCCAGACAGTCACCACGATTATGAAAATTATAGTGGTGACATCAGCATTCTCAAAGGCACGCACCTTATCAAACAGATAAAATCCAATTCCGCCGGCCCCTACAAAACCGAGAATAGAAGCACTGCGGACATCGGACTCAAAACGGTAAAGGACCATGGAAACAAAATGGGGCATGGTCTGCGGCAGAACGGCATAGACAATAATCTTGGGGAAACTTGCTCCGGTGGCAGTCAGAGCCTCCACCGGGCCCGGATCTATAGCCTCATTCCCTTCTGCAAGAAGTTTGCATAAAACCCCGGACGTATGCACACCGAGTGCGAGTATCCCTGCCATGGGTCCAAGTCCTACAGCGGAAACAAAAAGTAATGCCCAGACAATTTCATTAATGGAACGAAAAACATTGGCCACCAGCATTGCAGAAGAATAAATAGAACGACGAAGGCCTCTGGCGATCCATCCTCTTCCGGGAATAAGAATTTTCAGGATATTCCTGGATGCAACAAGTGACAGAGGGAAGCCAACGGCTATAGACAGAAACAGGGCAACCACAGCCATCTCAATGGTTTCAAACATGGCTTTGGCATACAGACGGATATCACTGACAATAAAAGACGGGGGGAAAAAACTCGACCCTTTAATTTCCGGATTCCCGACAATATATGATCGCATATGGTCCCAGCCATCAATAAGGGAGGGAACACTCATCTCAGTATTAAACCAGCTTACCAGGTAAATAATGCTGAGAAGCAGCAATGTTACGATTGCCTGCCATTGGAAAGGAGATGCTTTTTTTCGTAAATATGCCGAAGTGATTGGTAGAGTAGTCATTATATTTTCTTGTAAAAGAGAAAAAATCCGTGCGCTGGGTATAGAACTCTCCAGCGCACGACAGGGAAGAAACCTAAACCCGCTATTTTTTGGCAACTTTCATAGCTTCTTTCAGGGCAATCAGCTCTCTGATACCATCGTACAGATGATCGTCGGCTTTCTGATATCCTGCAATTTTCAGTTTTTCCAGACCGTCCTTGTCTGTATAAGAAACAAAGGCTTCCTGTATGGCTTTTTTCAGAGACTCCGGCAGATCCTTACGGACAGCCATCGGCGAACCGGGAATGAGATCGGAGGTCCAGACAATATTAAAATCTTCTTTCTTCCAATGGCTGCCAAGACCACGGTCAAAATCGAGATCATTGGTGGAGGATCCGTCTACCTTGCCGGCCTTCACTGATAGAATAGAGGCCTCATGGCTGCCGGAATAAACAACCTTGCCAAAATAATTCATCGGATCGATTCCGATTTTGTTAAAATAGACTGTTGGTACCAAAGTTCCGGAAGTGGAATGGGGATCGGTAAATGCCCATTTCTTTCCTTTCAGGTCAGCAAGTTCTTTCAAGCCGGAACCGGCCTTGGTTATGATATATCCATGATACCCGGCAACTCCACTCTGACCGACTTCAACAACCAATGCTTCAGCATTGGCTCGTTTTGCAGCTTCACAGTATGATTTGGGTCCAAGGTAGGCAAGATCGATGTGACCATGCTGCATTCCAGTGATCACACCGGCGTAATCACCCGCCACCTGCAGTTTCACTTTTAGACCAAGCTCTTTTTCCAGATGATTCACCAGGCCGCCAAAACTATCGGACATATTTCTGGAGGACGCCACAGGGATCACACCATAGGTGATTTCAGTGGGCCAGTCCTTCTGTGCCAAAGTATTTGTCACACTCATGGCTGTAACCATGAGTACCATCACTACGGTCATTAGTAGTCTCTTCATTGTACTGTCTCCTTTTTACTGATTATTGATTAAATTACGCTGCTATTACCATTGGATCGTATACTTCCTGTTCCTGATGGCTCTTTTCAGGAAATCCCCGAATTGTCTGTATGCTGTTTGTTGTTTTTTTCTCTTCCGCCGCAGGAACGTTATTCTCATAAATAGTATCAAGATGACAATTCTGCAGTTCACCGGGAAGACCATCAAAGGCAATACTTCCGGCAGCCACACCGATGATACGGCTGCAGTATTCACGGGCAAAATCGAGATGGTGGAGATTGCTGATAACTGTGACACCGTAGGTTTCATTCACCCGACGCAGAACATCCATCACCTGGGCGGCACTTTTAGGATCAAGAGCTGCCACCGGTTCATCTGCCAGCAGGACATTAGGCTCCTGGGCAAGTGCCCTTGCAATTGCCACCCGTTGCCGTTGACCACCTGACAACTCATCACAACGTTTCATGGCAAGATGTTCAATCCCCACCACCTCCATATACTCATAGGCCTTATCCACTTCCTGTTTCGTATAAAACTTGATAAGGGCACGGCCCAGGGAAATATCTTTGAGCATTCCACTCATCACATTGTGGAGGACACTCAGGCGATTAACCAGATTGTACCCCTGAAAGATAAAGCCTATGCGGGAACGCAGCTCACGCAGGTCCCTTTTATTAATAAAACTCAGATCATGTCCAAAAACCTGATACCGGCCCTTCAATACACGAATATTACCTATGATAGACATGAGGAGGGTGGACTTGCCGGCACCGGACAAACCTATGATGCCCAGAAATTCACCCTTTCCCACATGAAAAGAAATATTTTCAAGAATTGGCACTTCCGAATAGCCGAGATTCACTGCATCAAAAGATATCATTGTCATTTCCCTGCAAAATTTTAGAAAAACCGGCCGGACAACACACTCAGGAGAAAATCCGACCGGCCAGGAGAAGAAAACTGGTTCCCTATTGAACCGTGAACCAATGAGGGTGAGAATACAGGGAGAAGATTAGAAAGAGGTTAGCAAAACATTATGAGTTGTTGATAAAAGTATGAGGAAAATATTAGGAAAAAATAGTTACAGTTGACTAAAATCACCGGCAACACCAAGACCCATAGAGCTAACTAGAGGTTACTGTTTACCGGAAAGAGTTGCCGGCAAGGTCATCAAGGTCATGAACAAAATAGTTGGTAGCGTAGAAAAAGAGAGACCTTGGGCATGAAATAGCAAAATGTACATCACCAGGAAGCTGCTGGGAATGGCGCCAAAGAAAAGGATTGCCCCTGAGATCTATCGTAAGTTCGGGCTGCTTGGCTCTCTGATAACCTTCCAGGTGGCGGAGAAGATCGGTTACATGTTCGGTTGGGCCGTGGATAAAATGACGATATGGAAAGCAGTTCAGAAGACGGCATCTGAAATTCTGATTACCACTGAAACTCAGCCAGCTTTCAGAGATAGGTGTCATCTCTTGATAAAGATGATATTTCAGGCTGGATTCCCAGAAACCCCCTCTGGACAAGCCCGATAAAAAAATTCGGGAATGACAGTCGTGGGCAGCACTCTGTTGAGTTATGATATCATTGAGTTGCATGTTCACGTCATCCCCGAGTGTCGTTGTCGGGGATCCAGAAAATCATTACTGGCTGAAGATTGGTGGTAATCAGCTATTTTTTTGTGAATACCGAATTTCAGCACAAGTCTTAACCAAATCCTAACGTTGTTCTCACACAGCTTCATTACCCCCTGTGTTAGGAAAGATGTCGCCTCTATTTTTTTGGTTCTTCAGACGAATCTGTGGGTAAAACAAGTAAAATAGCACGGATGAAATTGAATTAAAGGTCAAGCCCTTCGGGTCGCTACGCGAACCTTGATTTCAATTTCATCCATGCTCAATCTGTAGTTATTATT
>JAIPEF010000050.1 GCA_021737265.1 Desulfocapsa sp.
CTCAAACCTAGGATGGCTAAGTAAAAAGCTCCATATGCGAGGCGCGTATTTTTTATTTAATTTCGGCGTACTAAGGTACGTCGAAATTAAATAAAAAATGCAGCAACGAAGCAGATGGAGAGTTTTTACGACGCCATCACACTTAACACTATCTTTTACTGCTGATAAGTAAACTGGGCACTGCCGTCATGCTGGACGGTGTGGCATACCAAGGCGCAGCTCCCTCTGAATGTCCCCAAATCGTTAAAAATAGGTGTGGGATTTGCCCCATATGCTCCAACCAGGTTACGGTCAAAATTGATGAGGTGGCTGTGGTCTCCGTCACCGAGAGGCTGAACACCATGGGGATCATGACAGATGGCGCAAGGTGCTCGCTGGTCGACGACATGCTTCTGATGGAGGAATGAACTATAGTTCCCCAGATCATCCAGCAGCTTGTTCCGGTCATGACAGCGATAGCAAAGCAAATAGGCGGCTTCGCTTTCAGCCTGATACTCCATATTGAATTCATAGCGTTGTCTTAAGATCGGGCGATAGATGGAGCCATGCGGGCCCCTGGGTCCGTTAAAACCAAGTGCTGATGTCTGGTCACTGTCGTGGCAGTCTGTACAGTAGATCATGCTGTTTACATCCAGGTTCGGTTCATAAGAGCTGGGCAAGCTGGGCATATCAAGGTTACGACCGATAGCTGTGACAGGATGATAGGAGGGGTTGGTGGTAGTAAATTCCAGGGTGGTATCATTCTGATCAATCCAGCGGAGAATGACCGGGGTGGCATTTTTTGAGTTACCATGGCATTTGAAACAGACTTCGTATGCATTGGTTACCTCAGCTATGGCAACACCTGATGTGTTCTTCCCACTGACACCGGCCTGGCGTCCTGAGGCAAGGGGGGCTTCGGCCCCAATTCCATTGACAGCATGGGAATTGTGGCAGTCCTCACATTCCACATGGCCCTGGAGAAAGGTTACGCTTTCGGCAGGATCATGAAATTCACCCGTGACATCAATGGTCGTTAACTCTACCTGGTGGTGAGAAATCTTGTTGAACTCAGATTTGACATCCTTTTCGGCAACAGTGCCATCATGACAGGGGTAACAGTTTCCTTCCTCCGCGAGGGTGCGCATCAGCCGCTTTGGGCCACCTGCATTGTGGGGGGTATGACATGCCTCACAGCCGTATTCTGCTACACTTTTGAGTTCTTCTTCAAGGGCAGGCGGGTCCCAGACCTCGGTGGCAGAGGCGTGGGTAGAGCCACCCCATCCGGTTTTATTGTTATGACAGGCAATACAGAGTGCGGAATAGTTGTTGCTCATGATCAGGAAATTGCCGAAACTGTCGTCATGGGGATCGTGACAGGTGGTACAGTGAATATTGCCTCCTCCGTATGTTTTCATGCCAAAGGGAACCGTATCGGCCATTTCCGAGTTGGGCAACGCATCGTAATAGTTAAAAGAGACTGGATGGTCATTAGATATATCAGTGGAAAGAAATGTTCTTCTGCCGCTGGAGAGACGATCGATGGTCATATGGATCCCGTCTGTGGGAGCACCAGCCGGTGGATTAACTATTTCACCAAGGGCGATGGTCCCGTCATGACAGCTTAGGCAGAGGCGGGAAGGCCCACTCGGCTGCCCTGGTACCGCCGAAAGGGTACTGCTCTCATACAGCTTGTATACCATGGGTTTCAACTCTTTGTTCCAGAGAGGTGAAAAAGGTGTGGCATTATGGGGAGTGTGACAGAATACGCATATTCTCTCCTCGGTCAGGGCTTTATATTCTCCAGGCCCGGTGGCTGAGAGATCATGCCTGGTGTTGACTATGCTCATGTCGGCGGAGGTGGTTGCCGGGAGAAAGAAGAATAGTAGCGGCGACACTTTAAGTATGTAGGGTATTTTCATAATGTTTGATAAATATTAAATACGAAATACGAATATCGAAATACGAAACAAATTCAAAACAAACAATAAATAAAAAAAATATAAACAAAAAACTTAATACAACACATCAGAAAAAGTTTTAATCATTTGAAAATTTTCTTTTTTTCTATATTGTTTCGTATTTCGATATTCGTATTTCGTGCTTGTCTTTCATCCTTGGTGTTTTCAGTTCATCTAATTCCACAAACACCTCAGGAAAAGTTTTAATCATTTGAAAATTTTCTTTTTTCCTATATTGTTTCGTATTTCGAAATTCGCATTTCGTGCTTTTTTTCTCATTCTACAATCAACTGAAAAACCTGTATCCTTCGATTATAGGTATCACAAACATAAAGCCGGTCTTTGTTGTCGATATGGACGCCTGAGGGCATCCAGAATTCACCTGGACCGTTTCCCTGGGAGCCTATATTTAACAGATAGATGCCATATTGATTGAAAACCTGCACCGTGTCAAAGAGGGTTTCAGCAATATAGATTATGTTACTTGCGTCCACCGCGATCCCTTTAGGACTGGCAAAATCTCCGGAACCATTGCCATGGTGGCCGAACATCTGCCAGTCGCCGGTGGATGGCGAATAAATCTGGGCCCTGAAATTCATGGAGTCGGTGACATACACAGACCCTTCGCTGTCCAGGGCGAGATGGGTGGGAAAATTAAAATAGCCCGGCTCCGCCCCCCTTGATCCGATTCCGTCCAGCAAGTGACCGTGGCGGTTTAACACCATAATCCGATGGTTCAGGGTATCGGTTACATACAGTTGATTGGTTGAACGGTTGTATGCAATTCCGGAAGGCCTGAGGAGCGGTTCTTCACCAAGCCTGTTAATAAACCTCTCAAAGCTTGTGTCTGCATTATAAACAAGAACTTTCCCCAGGGATGAATCGGAGACAAAGAGACTGTTATCATTACTGAAGGTCACACCAACAGGTGTACTTAACACCTCGTCACCTGCCTGGAAAAGGAAATGATATTTTTTTGTGGAAGGAATATAGAGATGTACTCCTCTTCGCTGCAGGTCGGCAATGGCCATCCGACCGTCCGGTCCAACGGCAATGGCCACAGGCTTGAGAATCTTTCCAGAATCACTTTTCCCAAAAACAATGGAGGAGATGCTTACACCTTCCTCTTGAAATCCCTGGATTTCATAGAGAAAACGCACCTTGGCAAATTTGGGCGGTGGCGGCCAGGCAAGCTCGACCGGTTCTCCTGTTACTTCTACCCAGGTTGTTGGAGCACAACCGCCAGCAAGGGCGGTAAGCAGCAGGATGAAGAAATAGAGTAGTGGGCGGGGTATGTTCATGATATGTTATGGTTTAAATACGAAAGTTGAAATCCGAAATCCGAATATCGAAATTCGAAACAATTTCCAATGACAAAAAGTACAAATGATCAAAATAACTCCAGGCCCATGTTTGTAGCGTTGGAGAATCCGAAGTTTGAAATCCGAAATCCGAAACACGAAATTCGAAACAATTTCCAATGGCAAAAAGTACAAATGATCAAAATAACTCCAGGCCCATGTTTGTAGCATTGGAGAATCCGAAAGTTGAAATCCGAAATCCGAAACACGAAATTCGAAACAATTTCGAATGACAAAAAGTACAAATGATCAAAATAACTCCAGGCCCATGTTTGTGGCATTGGAGAATTCGAAATTTGAATTTGTTTCGGATTTCGATATTCGATATTCGTATTTGTTTCGTATTTGTTTCAAATATTTACAACATGCTGTCATCCCAACAGGTACTACTACTTGCACTTCTGTAAAATAGCACCAAAGATATTCATCAATTCCTGGGATTCACCCTCCAGTTTCTTGCGAGTCGATTCTAATCCCTCATCTTGACCTGTATCTAAAAGCCGTAACCAGTAGCGACTTTCTTTTGCTTCCTTACGACATATTTTGATCCGCATAGCGAAATCTTTTTTACTTAATGCCTCATTCGCTTCAATATAGTTAGCACCAACAGACCCTGAAGATCTGACTATCTGCTTTCCGTCTTCAAAGTTCGCGGTATGTTTTGGCAATTGTTTTACAAATATCCTGACAGCTTTTGCAAATTCAAAAGTCCGACCCTCAAGGTCATACGTTTTTGACATTATATATTTTAGCTTTGGAGTCACAGCCTGTGTTTAACTGTTTCATACTTTGAGTTTCGTTTATCACTTGAGAATGGAATTTAAAAACCGAAATACGAATATCGAAACTCGAAACAAACTCGAATGACAAAAAACGAAAATGATCAAAAAAACTGTAGAAATAAAGTTCCACTGCAATCCTTGTTTCTGTCATTGAACTATTTGAATTTAGATATTGTTTCGAGTTTCGATATTCGAATTTCGTGCTTATCCTCTACTTCAGCTAAGATGCCAACTTACATCCTTCCAGATCAAAAGTTTTCGGCATTTGAACATTGCAGTTTAGAATTTGTTTCGAATTTCGATATTCGAATTTCGTGCTTATCCTCTACTTCAGCTAAGATGCCAACTTTCATCCTTCCAGATCAAAAGTTTCCGGCATTTGAACATTGCAGTTTAGATATTGTTTCGAATTTCGATATTCGAATTTCGTGCTTATCCTCTACTTCAGCTAAGATGCCAACTTTCATCCTTCCAGTTCAAAAGTTTTCGGCATTTGAACATTGCAGTTTAGAATTTGTTTCGAATTTCGATATTCGAATTTCGTGCTTATCCTCTACTTCAGCTAAGATGCCAACTTTCATCCTTCCAGATCAAAAGTTTTCGGCATTTGAACATTGCAGTTTAGAATTTGTTTCGAGTTTCGATATTCGAATTTCGTGCTTATCTTCTACCTCAGCATCTCAGACAAAATCTCAACATCACCACTTGCAAGCAGTTCCTGCCGCCACTGGGCTAAAATCTCCCCTTTCTGGGTGGAGTTCAGCCTGGACTTAATAAACGCCTTGGCCTGTTCAGCGGGCTGTTCTACACGTGGAGAGTAACGATCCAGTTTGATTAGATGCAGTGTCCCATCTAAATTAAGGGGTTCGGACAGGGCGCCCTGTTCCATTTTCCTTGCATGTTCATAAAGCTCTGGCTTGAATCCAGGTGAGACACTGAGGCTGGGTCTAACGAGAATTCCCTGTTCCTGCAGGAGATTGGGGTCACCGGAAAGTTCTTTAATAATCTTGTCCTTTGTTTCCAGTACCTTTGCCTCTGATGCCGGTTGTTCGGGGTCGAGGAAAAAAAGAATATCAGTGATAATAACGACCTCAGGATCAGAAAATTGCTCCCTGTTTGCTTCGTAGATGGAATTCACTGAATCCTCGGAGACGGTGAGTTTGCTGTTCACCTCTCTGTTTATGAGTTCTTTGACCAGGAAGTAGCGTTCAATCTGCCGTTCCAGATAGCTGACACTCTTATTTTGGTCGGCCAGCATTTTCTGAAAAGCTTCTTCACCGCCTGCAGCAACTCTCTGGGCTTCAATTCGATTTTTGATAATAGCCGGATCTACTTTGATGCCGATGGCAGTGGCACGTTGACATGCCAGTTCTTCAAGGACCAGCTTTTCCAAGGCCTCCTTGCGAATTTGTCGGGCAATGGTCTCTGTCACTTCTGCACTGCCATAGTTCACTGTGATTACTTCCATAATGGAGTCCATCAGGGCGCCCATTGTTATAGGGACACCATTGACCTTTGCCACCGCGGCGTCACGTTCAGCCTCATGTTCCATGACCTTCACATTCCCCATGCTCTTTGCAGGTGAACCGGAGGTGGGTTTGGCCTGTTGGCCCATGTTTTTAAAGGCCTGACTACTGTCTGCTCCTATGAAAAGAAGAGTGGTCAATAATGCGGTTGTGCAGATAATGTGTGTTTTGAAATTCATTGTGTTCCTTATGGGTTGCAGAAATTCTAGGTGTTAAAAGCTAAGTGTTAAAAGCTAAGTGCTGAGTGCTGAGTGCTGAGTGCTAAAAGCTAAGTGCTAAAAGCTAAGTGCTAAGTGCTAAGTACAGAGTGGCCTTATGGCTGTGAAAGCTGAAAAATACTGTTGCGTATTGATCACATTGTGCCGCAGGCACCTTTCTCTATTCTTAACACTTAACACTTAGCTTTTAACACTTAACACTTAAAACTTTCGTTTTAAAACAACTTCCGTCGCAGCAAAAACCATACCGTCGAGTAGCCGGTGTTTGTTTTATTGCCGGACATATCGGATTCGGTGTCGGAGTAGTTCAACCTGAGACTCAGGTCCATCCTGCCGATATTCCAGGTTGTATTGAACAGCAGGCCCCTGGTTGTAGTTTGCCCCAGCCCCTGGTACAGGGAATAGTTGCCACTGAGATTGGTATTCAATTTCCAATCGGGCCAATAGTTGTAAATCTGGGCGTTCAGGGAATAGATATCTTCTTCGAGCTGACTTTCTCCTGTTGAAAACCTCGATTGTAAATCCTCTATATTACGATTTTCATAAGCGAGGCTGCAGGAACCTCCGGTATATTGCTGGATTTGGGTGTCGTACGTGATCCAGGCGTTAAAACGTTCTTGCGACTCCACCTCGGACTCGACCCAGGACTGTGTCACGTCGCCATTGATGGATCCGTAGGCAAAGGTCAGTCCCAGGCTATAACTGTTGCCGCTGTTCGGATCACCTGGGAAATACCCGTTCACAACATCTTGTTTGTATTGGCGGTAGGAAGTGTGGGGTGTGATCAGGCCGTCTAAGAGAAGGGTCCTCAGGTGGCCGCCAAAGGTGGTACCTCGAAGGGTGTATTCAGAGCCAAGGGTGGCGTAGTCGGCCAGATAGGTATATTCAAGCCAGGGGTTGGCAAGCTGAACGGGAAGACCGATAATAACGACCCGGTACGATTGACCGACATTAACGACCAGGAAGTGTACATTCCGGATCAGGGAAACGAGTATTCCGTTTTCCGTGTGGTCTATTACGCTGATGCTAACCGTCTCAGGATCCACCAACTGGGAACCAAGGGTGAAGCTGGTGGGTGAAGAGGGGCTCAGTCTATATTCCTCGGACAGTGTGGTTTGCGATCCGGCACTGGTTGTGTCACTAATGCCTCCGGATAGACCTGCAGCGATATTTCCCAACCGGGTTCTCTTGGTGTAGGAGGAACCGAGGCGAATGTTCTGCTGCTCGGTTTTTGCATTCAGAGATTCTGAGATGCGATACGATCCATTGAGTATGGTTACTACGCTTTTGAACAAACGGTGGGTGAATTTGAGGTTATAGCTGTCGGTATTATTTTCGGTACTGTTGGCATACCCACCACGTCGACTTGATTGCTCATTGTTAGTCTTGCGGTATGACAGTTTGGAGTCAACATTATAGGGGAGGTACGCAGCTCCTTCAGTATACCACTCCCACCGCTGTCGGTGTTCCCAGTAGGTGGGGGAGTTTTCAGTGAATAGGTAGTTGTCTTCCTGTTCATGCTGGTCTAAATCTCCCCTGGAAACAAAACGAAAGTTGTCCCATCGTTTCCTGAAATGCAGGGCAAAGACATCCTTATTGGTAGTATTCAGACCAGCGTAGCGGGATGAGTCAAAATGATGGTAGCTGGTATTTACATTAATTAGATCCAGGGTGTTGAAGTAGTAAAGATTCGCCGCGTAGGTATCGGTAACTGAATTCCAGACAGACTCACTTTCATTATGCGAATAGCTGATTGAAGATTGCCAGGGGCGTTTTTCATAACGTGCCTGTGCCCCGTATTCCCAGAGGACGATGCTGGAGCTTTGTCCGACCCCGTAGCCGCCCTCCACCAGTTCCTGGCTGCGTCCTATGTACAGATACAGGTTGTAGGGATGGGAGGGAAGGAGGGTGAGGTCCTGGCGGAATCCCCAGACATTAGAGTTTTTGTCGTAGCTGCGGGTATTTGTCTCATTAAACTGCTGCTGCAGCCCAAGTGATACATCTGTTGTCATGCTGATAAAGGAGGGCCTGTAGATAAACCCAATGCCCTTCGCATGGAAAAACTCCTGCAGGGCAAATTCCCGGCTTGAGTTGCTTCTCTTACCGGAATCCGTCTGCCGGCCGCTAAAACTCCCCTGTAGCACTATTTCACCGGAATAGTCAGCATACCTCGGTATAAACCGTTTCGCCGATGCGTGGACCAGTGTTCCACTGGTCAGCGTACAGATACCGGTAATGATGGTGGCAGAGAGGATTCGCTTCATTGATGACGCAGTTGTTAAAGGGATACGTGGTATAAGTCAGGCGTAAAAACCATGAGAATGGCACCGCAGGCACAGGGAAACGCCACTGTCCTCGGGGTGCCATCCTGGTTGGGTAACGTTATTCTTCCTCTTTCGGCGTCATCTCTTCATTCTCTGTTTCCTCTTCCTCTTCCTCTTCCTCTTCCGGTACTACGCCCTCCTTTATCTGCCACTCTTTAAATGTCTCTTCTGCCTGCTCGACGACTTCTTCATCTGTGGGATAGGTTCGGCCACGTTCTCTACCAAAGCCATAGACGTTGACCAGTTGGTCACCGAACTGACTGACGACTAGGACCAGGTATTCAATTTCAAAGTTTGGATCTGCGTACTGTTGAAAATACTCCACATTATCATAATCAATGGCTATGGCAGCCGGCAGGGTGAGGGTGCCGGGAGTGGATCCGGAGCCGCCGAAAAAGAAAAGAAGCTGGCCATCGCTGCGGAAAACCTGAACATTTTCAAAGGCGGCATCTGCTACATAGACCAGCCCCTGGGAATCAATAGCTATACCTCGTGGCCTGGCAAAATGGCCGAGATTGACGCCGGCTCGGCCTATGGTGCCGCGCTGGTGTCCGTCGCGGTCGTAGATAACAACTTTAAAGCGGCCGGCATCGGTTATGTAGAGCAGGCCGTCAGGGCCAACGGCAATATTGGTGGGTGTACCGAGTTGTTCTTTGTTTTCTACGTCCTTGGCGCTGCTGCCCATGGTTCGTATCTTCTTGGCGGTTTCAATGTCAAAGACGGCAATGTTGTGGTTTTTACCATCTACAGCGTAGAGCAGCCCTTCATGGGCAACCGCGTCAAGTGGCTTCCATTGACCGGAAAGGCCGAAACTCTTCATGTAATTATCGTCTTTGTCAAACATGAGCACTTCCCCGCGAATCGGGTCGGCGACAAATTTATGCCCTTCAATGTCCTTGGAAATATTGAGTGGCTGGACTACCTTACCCAGTCCCCTTGCCCCTTCAAGCTGGTGATAGCTTCTGTTGGTGAGGTCAAAAACCATCACCGAGGCCTGGGTATCGCAGACATAAATTTTGTTGTTGTCAATCGTGACCCCGAACGGCTTAATCAGTTCTCGCCCAGCCTCCTCTCGTCCGGCAAGAAAGGTGTCAAAGGAAGAGGCAGCGTCAGTAATATCTTTGGAGCCGGTATAGCTGTGTAAGAATTGGAGGCGGGGAGGGGCTGGTGGCTCCGGGAAAAAAACCTTGTGTTCGTCCTGGATCGGTTTGGGAGCACCGCAGCCGACGATGGCGGAGGAGACTAAGACGCTCAAGAGGAGTATTGGTAAATATGAAAGAAAAGGTATGCGGGGCATGGAGTATTTCCTCTATGTAAGTGTTAAGTAATGAGATTACTGTTGATATGCTTCTTTTAATCTTACCACTTAACGGGCAACACTTAAAACCTTTTTTTTTGTGTGCTAAATGCCCCATCGGGAAGGGTGAAAACACCCTGTTGTTGGAGCTGCCCCACTGGTTGAGTGGACACGCGTATTTGCGTAACCGTTTGAAATGACAGATTATTGGAAAAAATAGAATTCCGGCATAGTATCTGCATAGTGAATTGCGATCGATCATAAGCGTATTCAAATAATGGTCGATCTTAAAATGTACCTATAGAGTTGGGGGGAATTCTAAGGTGCATGCATAGGTTTCTGTCTTTTTAGAGGCAGGGATTGATAGTGGTGAGAGGTTTCATGTGTTAGCATGGTGCCGTCATCCAATGTCAAAACTAATCATTGTAAGAAATAAAAGGGAGTATATATAATGAAAAAAACTATTCTGTTGGCTGCAGCCTTTAGCTTGGTAGCAGCAGGAACAGTGCAGGCCCTTGATTCAACCACTGGTTCTCACTTGGCCCCGGCTGGTTCAGGAATTCAAGGTTCCAAGCATGATCTGAGTAGTCTCACAGGGCTAGATACTTTTTATCCTGCAGTTAACGAGCTAGATGGCGGGGCTGATCCTCTGGATCGTATCTGTATCTGGTGTCACGCGCCACATCATACCATGACCACTGCTGAGGCCGCCGGCATTCTGTATCTGCCACTGTGGAACCATGAAGTAACCCATCAGACCTATACAGTCTATGAGAGTGACTTTGGTGATGGACCTGATGCTTCCGGTATGGCAGGTGTAGGTACTGCCGGTTCTAATGAGCAGTTTGCTGATCGTCACCTCTTAAATGCTGCAGCTACCCAGACTCAACCAGGCGGCGTATCTCGTCTCTGTCTCAGTTGTCATGACGGTACTGTAGCTATTAATAACTATGGTCGTGATAAACAGCGTGATTACTCAGAGTCCGGAAGAGATAATACTGGTGCCAGGATCAATGCTCAGTGGGAAATCGGTGCCAATCCTTACGGATTGCTTAACCATCATCCCATCGGTTTCAGCTATCTTGACGTTGCCCTGCATGACGATGAAATTGCTGATCCGGCTACTCCTATCGCTGGTAGTGGTACACCTGAGATGACAACCATCGGCTCCCTGCTTTATGGTGGTGGACGGATGGAATGTGTTACATGTCATGATGTACATAACTCCAAGAATACAGGTGAAACCTTTCTCTGGATTTCTGACAGACAAAGTGCTTTCTGCCGTACCTGTCATCTTAAGTAGGATCGCTTAAGTAGGTAGCATAAAAAAAGGAGGCCTTCGGGTCTCCTTTTTTTTTGCCATATATGAAAATCATATTTTTTAAGGAAAGTCAGAGATAATTGGCTTTACCTAATGAAATAAAAAGAATTTAAATACGAAACACGAAATTCGAAATACGAAACAATATCGAATGTTAAAAATTCAAATGATCCAAACAGAAGCTGTGGCCACCATTGAGTAGTTGAGGTTGTTTTTGTGATTGGGACATTTGATATTTGAATTTGTTTCGTATTTCGTATTTCGAATTTCGTGTTTCGTCTTTTTGTGGGTTAAGTGTCACCGCGTAAAGCCAAGCCTTATAACATGCAATGAGAAAGGTGCAGAGCCCTTCCTCAAACAAGCCGACTATCACTAGCCAATCCGTCAAGCAGCTTACCCAGCCATTCCTCATAATTTCTCCAGCGCTCAACCGATGAAGTATATATAGGCTGGCGCACCTGCCAATCGGATGCGGTCCGCACTGCTCGTTTTGTCTCAAAGAAGGAGAGGCAGCTCTCTTCCCACTCTAACCCCAGGAAATTGATAAGTTTCCGACAGTTTTTTTCCGGATCATCAACCAACTCCTCGTAATTAACTTCGTGGAGAGTTCCAGGGAGTGTCTGTTTCCAGAAGGCCATGAGTTCCTTATACTTCCGGTAGTAGAGGGCAAGGGTGTCCAGATCAAAAGAACATTCATTGCCTTCGTTGAAGTACTGAAAGTAGTTGGAGAGGCAGGTGTCTACGGGATTCCTGGTACAGTGAATAATACGCGCATTGGGGAGAATAATTCGAATCAATCCCAGCAGGATGAAATTGGATGGCATTTTGTCCGTAACCCTGCTGATATTTTCAGGAAGATTGGTGCTGATTTCCCTGATATATTGTTGGCCAAGTGAATGCAGGAGGCTGCTGTTCACGGACAGGAGACATTCCGGATAGGGACTTTTATCAACGGCTGCTTCCACGAGGGAGTCTTTTATGCTGGAGATATGTTTCAGTTCACCGCGGCCTTGTACCCTGGAGTGGCTGGCGCAGATCTGTTCAACCAGGCTGGTTCCGGAACGGGGCATTCCGACTATAAAAACCGGGAGCTCCGATCGCTCGCCTGCAGAGCCAAAACGGTTGAAAAGCTCCTGCTGAAATGTTTTCCTGATTTGAGTCAGTTCTATGCCTGTGGATATCCAGGCGCTGCCGAGACTGTCACGTTTTAAGCTGTTTCCCTGCTGGAAATGGTCAAAGGCCTTGTCGAATATTCTCAGGTCATCGTAAATTTTGCCAAGGCCGAAGTGCAGGAATATGGTGTCTTCGACGCTTTTGGTATTCTTCTGCAGTAACCGTTCCATTGACTGGATGTCCCTGTCGTCAGCAGATTGATACCTCCTGCATCTGGTTGTGTTGTACCAGGTACAGGCATCGTCAGGTTTGATGCGCAGGGCCAGTTCAAACTTTTCCAAAGCCTCTGTCATCTTCCCTTCATCTTTCAGGGCCAGGCCAAGGAAGCGATATGCCTCGGCAGAATCAGGATTCAAACGCAGAGCTTTTTTGAAAGCTGTAATCGCACGGCCAGGGTCACCAAGAGTCTGATAAGCTCTTCCAAGGCTGGTAAAGGCCTCCAGGTAATTAGGGGCCATATGCACCACCCGCTCAAGAACCTCTGCGCTCTCCAGATGCTGTCCTGTCTCATACAGACAGGTACCATAATTATAGTGACATACGGGATTATCCGGCATCAGCTCACAACTGCGTTTATAATATGGCAGAGCATCCGCAATTTTTCCTTGTCCATGGAGAAGATTGCCCAGATTGTTACAGCACTCCCCATGGTTGGGGTTCAATCGAAGAGCATGGCGAAAGCAGGCCTCTGCCTCTACGGGTCGACCAGCCTGTTTATGCATGTTACCCTTGGCGAAACTGTTTTCAGCAGCGGCCGGGTCCGATTTTTTTTTGGATTGTTTTCGGGATCTTTTTAATTTTCGTAAAGACATAGTTTGGTTGCAAGTGTCAGGTGTTTGGTGTTGGAGTCGTCTGTTCGGGGTGTTAACTTGTATTGATAAGTGTAGAAAAGTAAGCACGAAATCCGAATATCGAAATCCGAAACAAATTCAAATGACAAAAATTCTAAACTGATTACCACTGAAACTCAGCCAGCTTTCAGAGATAGGTGTCATCTCTTAAATAGATGATACTACAGGCTGGATTCCCGGAAACCACCCCGGACGAGCCCGATAAAAGAATTCGGGAATGACAGTCGTGGGCAGCAGCATGTTTTGTTATGATATCATCTAGTTGCAAGTTTGCTGTCATCCCCGAGTGTCGTTGTCGGGGATCCATAAAATCGTCACTGGCTGAAGATTTGTGATAATCAAAAATTTTAATGATCAAAACATGCCCAAAAATTGCTTATCTGCTGTATTGTTTTTGTTTCTGTCATTTTAACATTCGAGCTTAGAATTTGTTTCGGATTTCGATATTCGTATTTCGTATTTTTCTCCTTTCAACCTTACCATTTAAAACTTAAAACTTAACACTCCTTTTTCTATGCGCCATATCCCCCAACCAACAACCAACAACCCAACTAACCGGAAAAAAAGACATAAATGCAACAATTGGGTGAATGTACCCAACGCTAATGACCTTGCTTGCCTAAGCCAAATCCCGCTTAAAAAATATTTGAAAGTAAATAAAAAAAAATGCTTCTGATCCAAGGGGTGCTGTAACTCCTAGAAATAACGTGGATATGAAAAAACTACACAGTGTGGTATGCTTTCTGGCTTAGTTGTTGCATGCAAAAGGGCATGATGTAAGAGTCTTGCTGTCGAACCATGGCCGCAAGATAAGATGTACATATCGATTTCCCCCCGAATCGAGTTGTTTCATCAGGGATCTTTCAGCCTCATTTAGGGAGATAGTTAGAAGGCTGTGGAGATCGTATATTAAAGATGAATATTCAACTTTGAGGAGTATTATGAAAAAGAGGTATAAAAGAGGCTTAATAGTCTCAGTACTGACCTCGGCCTCGCTTCTTGCTGCAAGCACTGGTTTTGCAGCATTTGTTGGTACGCATCCGGATGTTCCATTGTTAAAATGGAATACCCCGGGCGTTCCAGCAGCGGGTACAAGTGCAGTCCTTCAAGATGAGCCATACAGCCCAAGGGCAACTTGCGGCGCATGTCATAACGAAGTAGTTGATGAAAATACTGATGATGCTGCCTTAACAGACGGCAATTCAGCGGGTAGTTATGACGGCGGCGGTGCAACCAAGACCGTAGCCAAAACCCAGGGCGTCGAGAACGAATCAGACGGCTCTGTAGAATGGGTCAGTTTTAATACAAAAGCCTATAAACATGGTTTTGTTACTGGTCGTCATTCCCAACAGGGACGTAATGAAGAGTATGGCCACCACATGCGTGAAGCCGTACATGGAAAGTACTGGGCCAATTCGCCCGGTATGTTTGGTAAGTACTGACCACCTTCTAACCGCCAGTTGGCGGCTAAGAATATTGATCCTCTTACCAACGATAAATCAATGGAAATGGGTGCCCAGCACTGGACAGAGACCTGTGGTGTCTGCCACACCGGTGGTGGATCCATGGAGTATGACCGTGACCTGAACTGGTACTCCGCTTCTTCAGGTGGTGGTGACAAATATGTCATCATGTATGCTGAACTGGATGACCCTGCTACGCCTACTGTTGACGAGTCCAGCTATCAGATCGTTAAAGAAGGGTGGATGGATGCTAGCAACAAGGCCGAGATGGATTGTTTGATGTGCCATTTGAAGGGATCCAACCCCGGAGCTTCTTGGTATGATACTATCGGATGTGGACCTACTAACCCGATTGGACCACTGAATGATCCAACTTGTGCTGGTTCAGCTACAGGTTATGATCCAATGATGGGATTGCGTACCATTAATACCACCCTTGAGACTGGTGTCGGTGAGTATGACATGTTCAACCGTAACTTTGCTCTCAAGCAATACCAGCCAGGTCTTGCTGCCTCCATGGGTGCCGGTGCTAAAGGTGTCTACAGTGGTGGAAAATTGGCCAGTGTTGACTGGGGTGCCGCTGGAGCAGTTACTCTTGCTGGTAGTCGTATTGCTGATACTCCGTTGAGCGAAAACTGTTCAGTCTGCCATGCCCGTTCAGATAACACCATGGGACTTCCCGGCATGCTGGGTATGAAAACTGGATACGGTAACTTTGACCTTCTGTATCGTCCGAATGCTACCCCGGCAGTTCCTGCTGGACGTGATGGCAATAACATTGATCTTGACACCGACAACGGTCCTGGTGCCTCCAATGATGATTTCTATCAAGACTTTGGTTGTAAGACCGGTATGGGCAAGCGTGCCCATAAGATCAGTGCTGAAGGCGATGCCCATGGAACTAACGGCAGATATGGTATGACTCCTTTGGTTCCGTCTACTGTGGATATGGATCCACTGACCTATCCTAACCCTGGAGATCCTATTGTCGGAAAAATGCCTGACATTGATGTCCATAACAGTGCTGGAATGCAATGTGCTACCTGTCATTATGCTTTAGGTACCGATACGGCTGAAGGCTATGTTGATGTTGCTGCTGTTACCTCACACGGATTTAATTATCCGGCAGAGCGTGTTTACGGTATGGATCATCAGTTTTCCCAGGCAGATTCTTTCCCTGATACCAAGGGTAAGAACAATCTTGATAATGGCGTCCGCTGTGAGTATTGTCATATGGACGGCTCTCATCCAAACAAAGGAAATGCGCCCATTCCTGCTCATCTTGGAATGCCGCAGATCCATCTTGAGAAGATCGCCTGTTCGACCTGTCATATTCCAGAAACCTATTCCGCTCCCGGCCGTTTGAAATATCGCGACTGGACAGCTGGATTCTGGCATCATTCTCAGAAAAACATCCTTGACTGGAACTTTGACCTGATGACAGGTTCCCATAAAACGGTTCCCATGATCCGTCAGTGGGCAGTTAAAGATGCTATTATCGGTGACGGTACAGCGAAGATCTACCCATCGCTTCCTTCACTCTTACCAACATGGTATCAGGAAGTGCCTAATGCTAATGTGGTTCGTACTGCTGATGACTCCGCCACTGTCTGTGAAGATGTTGATACTGGCGAATTTGAAACCGGTATTGATGTATCTGCACTGACTATAGGCGATCCCTGTGGTACCAACGGAGCAGTTGCTCTGATGTCCACTACCCACGACGGTGGTCCCGCTTATGGTGCCCTCCTGCCTTCACCGGTTAAGACCCGTGACGCCGCTTTGGTCGCTGAATATGTTCGCGACAATGGCGATGGCGCTGGTGGTGATGGCGTTTGTGCTCCTACCGGTCTGCCATCTCCTATGATGGCTTGTGTTGGTGGTGTCAACGACGGTGCTGCATGTATGGATCGGACTGAATGTACCAAGTTTGACATCCGTGTCAACGGTGCCAACACCTTTCCGCTGTTTGACGGTTTTCAACTGGCTGACGGCTGGGAGATCGACACAAAGGCTGAGGTTGATGCAATGCTGGCCGCTTTCCAGAGTGGTGCAAACGGTTCTGAGGCAGAGCATACTACCTACCTGAATGTCATTCAGGCAAACTTTGACGTGACCCACGGTGTCGTTCCTGTGGAATGGGCCCTTGGTGGTTCAATGCGTGGTGGCTGTGTGAGCTGTCACTCCAGCAAAGATCCAATGATTGACCAGAATCCGATGAGTCCCACTTACGGTCAGCCGACTAACCCCAATTTCAGCCCCAATTCAATTGGCTTCTTCGAAGGCTATATTCAGCCAATCGATGGCGCTGCCATGGGTATCGGCGGTGTTGATCCGGTCAAAAACTGGACAGCCATGTTTGCCGACTTTGACTGTACCGTAATGTGTGGTCAGGGATCTGGTGTTCCAATGACCGATGGTCAATTCTTTAATCCATTGACCGGTGAGATGATGAGCGGAACAGATTGTGCTGCCGGCTCCGTCTTCGTAACTAATAATTGGGATATGGATCAAAATGGTCAAGTCGAGATCGACGATTGTGCCAAAATGATGCAAGACACCTTCGATCCCGTCATGGGCTTCCCTGCCGGGACAGCCAAGATGATGGGTATGAACGATGGTATTGCAGGACTGCAGGGCTTTACAATCAAAGAGCTGCAGACCCACGGTTATCTCGAGTGTAACCCATTTGGCGGCCCAATCAGCGCAAGCCCGATGCCAGATATGAATGGCAACGGTCTGCCTGATGGCCAGGTCAACTCTTGTATACCTGCACCAGGATTGTCTCCTATGTTTGACGGGATGATGCAGGCGTTTGGAGTTATGCCTACTGCCGATGGCTTGGCAACATGTAATGGAGGCGATGCCAGTGGTAATGGCCCCGGTCTCTGTGACAACGGTTTTCGAATGAACTTTGGATGCTTTAATGATGCTGACTGTCGTGGCGCCATGACCGATCTGGATGAGATTGCTCATAATCCTACTGGTCTCATCATGTCGAGACAGGAAGTTCGTAGCCGCAACAAGATCGACCTGCAGCAGGGTTATCCTGGTGATAACGCCGCAGGGCCGAGCAATATCAGGTGGGCCCTTTCTACTACCCTGAACCCTGGTAATGCTGCTGGTCATGATGCTCAGGACATGAATGTTGATGGTAAGGCAGCTTGGGACCAAGCTGAATTCTGTAAAGACTTCTCCGGTCCTAATCCTTTCGCACCGGGTATGATCGCTTGTCGTCAGATTCCTTACACCCAGAGTGAATGTACTGCCTATGAATCTGCAAATGGCCCCGGCGTTGCAGCGTGGTATCCACCAGGCTTCTGTTCCAGTAACGTCAGTCCTGATGGACAGCGTCATATCATGAACGTCATTCCAGCCAATATGTATCTTGGTTATGCACCAGCAAAACTGGCTGCGTTGATGACACCCATCGATGGTAGCGCTTACAGGGCTTCCATCCATGAGGAACATGTAACCGGTCAGGGCATGAGCTGTTCCGACTGCCATTATGCCGGAATGTCTGACTCGGATACAGTTGTAGCCGCTGACTATGCGGTTGTACCTGATGTTAGTCAAGCATCTTTATTTAATGATCCGGGAGTATATTTTACATATACTGTAACGCCGAACACCGGTACCGGTACTTGTGCGACCGAGTGTCATGATGGTATAGCTGCTGCAGGTGCAACAACTGCTGACAACGCCATTGCCAGAATCAGTGCCCAGCATTCTACCACTGAGAACTTTACAGTTCAACTTGATGCCTCCAGCTCTGCATGCTTTAACGTAGACATGGCAACTGGTGTAATTACTCAGGGAACTAAGGGGTATACCTTTTCTACCGCTAGTACAGCTGGTACACTCACTGCATGTGCTGCACCGTTTGATACCGATCCGGCATGTAATTCCCTGGAATGCGATACCACAGTGACAGGCGGACCTTGTGATGTAACGCTTGATCTGACCTGTTCAGCTGGCGGTGTAACAGACAGTGTCACCGTTGCTATCACTGGATACGATATCGGTATGGGTACCAACGATAATCCTACCCTTAGCGCGGGAGTTGTCGGTAATGTTGCTACTGTGACAGCCGCAACTCTTGATCCTGAAGTAGCAACTGTAACGATTCTCTGGGGTGATTACACCAAGATCGATACTGACGCTGCCTCATTGTCTGGAGGTGTAGATCATACCTACGCTGCACCTGGTACCTACACTGTAACAGTGACAACCACAAACGATGGCACTCCGAATAACGCAATGTATACCTATACATTGACGGTAGTCATCCCGTAATTAATCTGAGTCCTAGACTCTGATGCAACTAAAGGAGCAGGCGGGGCAACCCCGTCTGCTCCTTTTTTTTAAAAAGTTAATAAATAGTTTTATGTGTTATGTGTTAGGTGTTAAAAATGAAATTTGGAATGCGAAGCGTTCATTATGTAATCTTAACACCTAACACTTAAAACTTAATACTTATCATCATTCAACCAAGGATCCTTTTTATGAAAAGAAAATACAGCATTGCCTCTCTTCTTCTCGTTATTTGTCTCTTTTCTGTCCCAGTTGTTGGCATAGCGCAGGAGAGTGTACCACTTTCTCCAGCTGCTGCCGCTGCTGAAAAACAACTTATTGATCTGGCCGAGGCCGAACGCCAAAAAGCCATTGCTGAGCAACAAAAAGCTGTTGTCGCATCAAAAGAAGTGATTGTTGCCAGTGTTGAGGGCACCGAAATCTCGATGTTTGATCTGGTCGCTATGATGAACAGGGTTGTTTCTGCTTTTTATGGAGATGTGAAAGTTTTAACCCCTGAGTTAAACAAGGAAATACAGGAACGTGCTCTTGACCGTTTGATATTTGAGGAACTCGCTGTTCGGGAAGCTGTAAGACAGAAAATTATCATTGCTCCTGAAAAGATAGATAAGGTTATCGAGGAAACAAAGAAAACCTACTCTACTGAAGAAGAGTATCAGAAATACCTTTCAGATAACGATATTAGTGAAGAACAGCTACGTGCTAAAATTTTACGTAGAAAATTGCTGCAGGCTATTACTGGCAAAGAAATTTACCAAAAGGTTAACATCGACCCTAAAGATATGGAGCGACTGTACAGTGAGTATAAAGAGGCCGGAAAGCTTAGAACGGCAGATGAGTTTTTTGTCAAAGAAATTCTGGTTCTCGATGCTAAAGATAAGGATATGGAGGCGGCAACTGCCCAGGTGCTGCTCTATAAGTTAAAAAAGAATGATTACGATTTTGGGAAGCTTTTGCTTGACGGCACATTCATCGTTCGTGACTTGCGGGTGAAAAAAGACAAACTGCCGGTTATTTTTAAGAGTATGAAAAGTATGGAGGTTGGTGAGTTCAGTGATGTGGTAGAGGATGGCGGAACTTTTCACATATTCAAGGTTCTTAGAAATCACCAGAGCAGGGATATGACCATGGAGGAGGCTAGAGGTCTTCTGGAAGACAAGCTTGCGCCCTATTCCCAGGAAAAAAGACGAGTAGCGTGGATGAATGAATTGAAAAAGGATGCCGATATTACTATTTATGAAAAAGAACTTGAGAAAATGCACAGTGAACCGGAAAAAAAAGAGTAAGTGGTAAAAAATAACAGCGTTATCAAAACTTCCTCTCAATCAGCTTTCCGTTACGGTACAGCACATTTTGGGTTGTACCGTCCGGAAAGCTGATTGTGCCTCTGCCATGACGTTCCCCTTTCCAGAAACGACCTTCGAACTTTATTCCGCTTGCAAAAATAAACGTCCCATAGCCATGTCGTTTACCATGCTGAAACTCGCCCTCATACACTGATCCTGAAGCGAAGATCTGTTTTCCCTGGCCATGGCGGCTGCAGCGGAGAAAGCCGCCCTGGTATTTGGCTCCGTCATCCATTACCAGAGTGCCGTTGCCGGTGATGCAGTTCCCGTCAACGCAATTGCCCCGGGTGTTATTGGGAAAGATAAGCCTGCCCTGGTCCTCTACCACATGGTCGTTTTCGAAGAGACCCACAAATTTATGGTTTGTAGGGAAGCGGACATTTATTGTTCCCTGCATCTTCCCGGCAAGGAACCAGCCACTGTATTCGGTCTTGTCAGCCAGGACAAGGGTGCCTTTGCCGTCAAAGAGATTATTGATAAAATCACTGGAATAGGTGGAGCCGTCTTCCATCTCCAGCCCACCATATCCGGTTCGCATTTCATCTTTAAAACCGCCACTGTATCTGGAGCCATCTTCAAAGAGTATTACACCCCGTCCGTTGATACAATTTCCCCGTTCGCACTCAGCCCCGCTGCCGTCACCAAAAAGAACATTACCTCCACCGTCGTAGAGACCATATTTGAATTGACCATCATATTCAGAACCTGAAACCAGGTAGATTACCCCTTCACCTCCAGGCCTGCCGGCAATAAAAGAACCTTCATAGCGGCGGCCATCATCATATTTCCAGACACCTTCGCCATTTTGACAGTCTCCGCTGACACATGTTCCGGCACTATCCTCCACTTTTTTCTCTGGTTCACTACTGTCGGTCTGGACTATTGTGGCACATCCGGTGGTCAGGCAAAGAATAAAAAAGATTACTGGAATAAGGTATGTCATGGTGTTGAAATGAAAAAAGTGGGAAAATCTCATTTTTCGTTGTCAGTGTTAAGTGTTAAGTGGTAAAAAGTAGTGTTAAGGTATTGTTAAGTCCTGAATTCGTATAATAAGTGCATAACCTCTGTAGGTAGCTGATACGAAAACACCTTTGAGAAAAACAAGACTTAGGTGTATTTTGAAAAGAGCTACCAAACTATTCTCAGAGGTAATAAATGAGCTACCAACACCTA
>JAIPEF010000051.1 GCA_021737265.1 Desulfocapsa sp.
CTTCATCTTGTTCGTTGTTACAATTTTTCTATCATTACGACGTACCGTATGTACGCCGAAATGATAGAAAAATTGCACGCCTCCAATATGAAGCTTTTTACTTATCCATCGGAAATCGAAGTTTTTACGAGTTTATCAAGGTTCATATTCAGACTTTTGTATTATTTTAGAGGGTTAGGGCAGGGTATGGCAGAAGGGCAACAAAAAAAAAAGGAGCAATATTTTTACCGCATCCGTTTTCGGGAAAAAGGTCAGGAGTTTACCGCTTCTTCACCTTTGAACGACCTTAACAGAGGCGAAGTGGTTATGGTACGAGGTGAAGAGGGGGTGGAGCCGGCCACCATTGTCCGTTCAGCTCCTGCCTGCCGTGACTCCGAGGTTGAGCGCAGGGCAAGCTATGAACTGCTACGACGGGCGGTCCATGAAGAGTGTAATCGATATGCCAATATTCCGGTGGAAGAGGCGTCTGCCTCCTCCATCTGTAAGAACTTGATAGCCAGCCATTCCCTGCAGATGCATCTTGTCCGGGTGGAACGTTTTTTTAACGGCAGTAAGATGATTTTTTATTTTACCGCTGATAAACGGGTGGATTTCAGGGCTCTGGTCAAGGACCTGGTCCAGGAATTCAGGACACGGGTGGAGATGCGGCAGGTGGGTGTCCGACACGAAACTAAGATGATTGGGGGTTTAGGGACTTGTGGCCGGGAACTCTGTTGCTCTGAGCACATGAAAAGGTTTGATTCTGTTTCCATTAAGATGGCCAAGGAACAGGATCTTCCCCTGAACCCTTCCAAGATTTCCGGGGTCTGTAATCGTCTCCTCTGCTGCTTGACCTATGAATTTGAGACCTATAAACGGGAACGAAAGGGCATGCCCAGGCCTGGAAAGACTCTCTTGGTTGACGGTCACTGTTATCGGGTCAGACGCCAGAACCCTTTACAGGGCACCCTCCAGGTAGTGGACGAAGAGGGTGAACTCCGGCTTCTGGAAAAAGTTCAATGGCGGAATGCTCAGGTGGTACGAGCTGAAAAGAAAATAAAAAAAGAAAATAAGGAAAATACGGCAGACAAAAATGACTAACAGTACAATTTTCTGCCAGTTTTTTTTAAGATGACAACATATATTACAACCCCTATTTACTATGTGAATGCGCAGCCGCATCTCGGGCATGCCTACACCACCATTGTTGCCGATACCTACAGCAGATTCAGGCGCCTTTGCGGTGATACGGTGCGCTTTCAGACCGGAACCGATGAGCATGGTGATAAGATAGTAGAAGCAGCAGCCAAAGAAGGGGTGAGTCCCAAGGAATATGTGGATAGAATCAGCGGCTTGTTCAGGGATACCTGGCCGTTGTTGGATATTGTGCCTGATAATTTTATTCGTACCACGGACCGGAATCATGTGCTCACGGTGCAGAAAATTTTGCAGCAGGTATATGATAAGGGTGATATCTATTTTGATGAATACAGTGGACAGTACTGCACCGGTTGTGAACGCTTCCTTACAGAGAAGGAGCTGGTTGACGGCAAATGTCCTGATCATCTGACCATCCCCGATGAAATCACCGAGCAGAATTATTTTTTCCGCATGTCCAGGTATCAGCAGGATCTTATTGATCATATCAAGGCCAATCCCGAGTTTATTACCCCTGAGCGCTACCGAAATGAGGTCCTCTCATTTTTAAGTGAGCCCCTGGAAGACCTTTGCATCTCACGTCCCACGTCTCGCCTTACCTGGGGGATTCCCCTGCCTTTTGATGATAATTTTGTAACCTATGTCTGGTTTGATGCACTCATCAATTACCTGACAGGGCTGGATTATCCGGGGGGTGAGAAATTTGATCCCTACTGGAGTGTGGCTGAGCATGTGATTGCCAAGGATATCCTGAAACCCCATGCCATCTACTGGCCCACCATGATTCTTTCCATGGGGCTCCCCCTGTATCAGAAACTGCATGTCCATGGTTACTGGAATGTAGATGAGACAAAGATGTCCAAATCCATCGGCAATGTGGTGCGGCCGGCAGAACTTGTGGAGGAGTATGGGGTGGACTGTCTTCGTTATTTCACTTTGCGGGAGATGTCTTTCGGACTCGATGCATCGTTTAGTTCCGAAGCCATTGTTGCCAGGAAGAATTCAGACCTTGCCAATGATCTAGGCAACCTCTACAGCCGTTCCACCGCAATGCTGGTCAAGTATACAGATGGTGTTGTGCCGGAGCCGGTGAGTAGTGAAGATGATACGGTTCTGCGGGATCTTGCCGTCTCGGTAATTGCAACATATAAAGAGACCATGGCGGACTTCCAGTTCCATCGTGCCCTGCAGGCTGTATGGGAACTGATCAGTCAGGCCAATAAGTATATTGTGACCAACGAACCATGGGCGTTGGCCAAAGATTCAGGGCGGACAGAGCGGTTGCACACGGTTCTCTATAATCTTGCTGAAAGTCTGCGCCTGCTCACCCTTTTATTACAGCCGGTGATGCCCGGAACCTGTAAAAAGATGGCAGTCGGCCTGGGGCTTGAAGAAGGCAGCCCCCTGGTAACTGATCTTACAAGTTGCGGAGCATGGGGAAAATTAGTTCCTGGGGCCGAACTCAGGAAAATTGACTCCCTCTTTCCACGGGTTGATGCCAAAAAGAAGAAACAGCCGGTCAAAGAGGAAAGTCAAAAGACCAACAACAAGAAAAAGAAACAAAACCATTCCCTGAGTGAAGAAGGGGGTATTACATTTGACCAGTTTCAGCAGGTTGAGTTGCGGGTGGCTGAGATTGTATCGGCAGAACCTGTAAACAAATCAGACAGATTGCTGAAACTTATTGTCAAGGCTCCGGAAGAGCGGGTGATTGTTGCGGGAATTGCCGAATATTATGCCCCGGAGGATATTGTTGGTCTGCAGGTTTTGATTGTGGCCAACCTCAAGCCTGTGAAACTCATGGGGGTTGAATCCCAGGGAATGGTGCTGGCAGCAAAAGTGGAAGAGGATGGTAAAAGTCGCCTGGTACTCTCTGCGGTGAGTGCGTCAGTACCGGCAGGGTCTAAAGTTGCATAGGGGAAGAGGCTGAAGGCTAACTAACTGTTTTATTTGTAACACCGTAATGAGGATGGAGTTTTATAATGTTTGTTGTCAATAATTTTATGATGGCCATAGCACAGTTGATTGATTTTTTACTCACTGCCTACATGTGGATCATCATCGGCAGGGCTGTTGTCTCCTGGGTCAACGCGGATCCCTCTAACCCCATTGTCCGTTTTCTTTATGAGGCCACCGAGCCACCGCTAAGCCGTATCAGACGACTGTTACCCATGAGTATGGGGGGGATCGATTTTTCACCCATGATTCTGATTATGGGTATCATGTTTCTTCAGAGTTTTCTGGTACCGACTTTGAAACAGTTGGCCATGGGGATGGGCTAACAATAAAACCAGTACCGGCAAGGCCCGGTAAACGAGAAAAAAAACCGGACTCTTTCCAGTACCCTTTGGAAGGAAAATAGAGAAGATACTTGTCAAGATGTTAACGCTCTCGGATTCAGGTTAAAGGAAAAGTGCCATGACAACGACAACTCCGCAGCTTATTAAAGATCAGGAATTTGAAATAAAATTCAGAGGGTTTGACCCCATTGAGGTGAGAGATTACCTGAATACTATTGCGAATGAATTCTTTGAGTTACAAGAGCAGTGCAAGGGGCAGCTTGAGGAACTTGAAATCCAGAGAGAGACACAGGAAAGTTCTGAGGACAGCATAAAGGCTTTCGAAGAATTAAAAGACGACTGTGAGCAAAAGGATGAGAAGATCAAGGAGTTGAGTGAGGAGATCGAACAACTGCAACTTCGTATTGCTGACATGGAGCAGGATGAAGCCGAGCATGAAGAGGATCTCAGTGCTGACCGGGCCAAAATAGAAGAGATGGAAGAGGCCCTCCTGGAATCGGAAGTGGAGCAAGAGCGTTTGCAGAGTAAGATTGATCTCCTGCAGGAGCAAATTAATGATCTCAAAAAAGAAGAGGTTGACTTTAAGTCCACCCTGGCCGCCGCCCAGCGGGTTGCCGAAGATCTTAAAAAGGAGAGTAAGGAGGAGGCCAAGAAGATGATAGCGGAGGCCCATGGTGAGGTCGAGAAATTCCGTGAGGAAGCCCGTGAAGAACTGGAACGTCTGCCGCGTGAGATACGTGAGCTAAAAAAAACCAAAGGCAACATCAGGGCGGAGTTAAAGACCATCCTGGAGAGTTACCTGGAAACCATTGAAGTCTTCTATTCGGATGAGGAGGAAGCGGCTGCCGAGACAGACGATGGGGACGATCTGTTTCAGAAGGTTGAGCTGAATGAGGATGGCTCTGTGGTCTCTGAGGATGCAGAAGAAAATGAGCAGGAAATGGGTGAGGAGGAAAAACAGGAATCTTTCTGAGGTGAAATTTCTTTCCAGTTATAAGGATGGACGGACCCTGCTGAGACTATATGTCCAGCCCAAAGCGTCCCGTAATGGGTTCGCCGGCGAATATGGAGACGCCATTAAACTCGCAATTACCGCCCCTCCCGTTGATGGGAAGGCCAATGCTGCTGTCATAGGATTTCTTGCCTCGTTTTTGGACTTGAAGAAAAAGGATCTGGAGATTAAACACGGTTTGCAGTCCAGAAAAAAACACATCTTGATTGCAAAGTGTTCGCCTGAAGAAATTCTTAAACGAATAGAAACAGTTTCCACGTGATTGGGAGGGGGAGGTGCATGGCTGATAAGTATGTGATTGGCAATTGGAAAAGCAACAAGGGCCGGGAAGACGCTCAGGACTGGTTTGCCAGGTTTGCTGAACTCTACAGGCCGGCTGATGGTCTGCAGGTTATTGTGGCGCCCTCCTTTATTTGCCTCCTTTCCCTGTCCGAATATGTTCAGGCCCTTGGTCTGGAAAATGTTTCCCTTGCCGCCCAGGATGTTTCACCTTTCCCAAAAGGTTCCTATACTGGAGCTGTGGCTGCGGATATGATTAGAGACATGGTGGAATATGTCATCATCGGCCACTCGGAACGGAGAAGGTATTTTCACGAGACATCACAGGATGCTGCCAATAAGATGGCTGAAACGGTGGATGCGGGCTTAAAGCCAATTGTCTGTATTGATCAGCCCTACGCAATGTCTCAGCTTACGGCACTAAACGATATTGATTGCGAGGAGATGCTTATTGCCTACGGACCGGTTGATGCAAAGACTGCCAGAGTTCCTGAACAGCCGGAACGGGTAGCCGAAGCGGTAAAATTTATCAGTCAGATTCAACGCAAGAGGCCTGTTGTCTATGGCGGGTCCTTGATGCCTGACAATGTGGAGGACTATCTCACTCTTCCTCAGCTGTCGGGACTGTTTGTGGGACAGTCCAGTCTGGACCCTGGCACCTTTGCTGAAATTTGCAATAAGGTGGGAGCTTCCATGGGTAGCAGCGGGTAATTGCAGATAATTCTTGTTTCTCCGGTCCTGAGATGAACTGAAGAAACCATTTCCTCCCTTCAATCATTCCTTATGTGTTCAGGGATTCTTTTTTTTGGGCAGGAGAAAGGACACCACAAACCCAGCGGAATAGATCGCCGCCGCCCCAAGCCCTATAATTCCCAGTATCCCCAGAAATCCAGGCTTTTTTGAAAGGGCGTCCGCCAGGATCAGAATGGATGATCCGACAATGAGGGCAGAGGTGATCATGGATATCCCCATCACCCTGCTCGAGAGCTCCACCTTGTCGGCTAAATGCTCAAGACGCTTCATCTCCAGGTTCAGGGTCAGACGATTGTGGCGTACCTGATCCAGAATACGATGTATATCCTGGGGGAGGTTCTCCAGGAGCTCAGTATACCCGGTCATACTTTTCTGCATGCGATGAAGAATTGCGGTAAAGCCGAACCGTTTGGTGATTACCTCTTTGAGCTGGGGTTCCACATGGGCCAGGACATTGAAAGTCGGGTCAAAGTGTTCAGCAACTCCTTCAATGGTGGTGAGTGCCTTGGTGAGCATGATGAGATCACTGGGGCAGATAATGTGATATCGCTGGAGCATACTAAAAAAGTCAGAGAGGAGTCTGGTTATATCGAGTTGTTTCAGGTCAGCGTCCTGAAAAGTGGATGCCATGATCAGCAGATCCGAACGAAAATCCCTCCTGTCTGTCACCGTTGGATCCACATCTGTGAGTTCGATAACAACCCTGCACAGTTTGTCGATATCCACCTGAATGACTGCTGCAACCAGATCAATGAGCTGCTCGGCCGTGTTTTTATCCAGATGGCCGGTCATTCCGCAATCAATGAAACAGAGTTTTTGTCCGGGAAGGAGAAAAATGTTTCCGGGATGGGGGTCTGCATGAAAAAAACCGTATCGGAGACACTGTTTAAATACAGCATCAGTGCCATTGGCCACTATTTTTCTTCGTTCCTCAGGGCGCAGACTTTTGGGATCTACCGAGGAGAGAGGACGTCCCTTAATTTCTTCCAGGGTCAGGACATTGCGGGTTGATGCCTCTCTGTAGACTTTCGGAAAGCTGATATTGGGGTCATCTTCAAAGTAGCGACGTAACCGGTTTGTCGCTTGAGCCTCCTGCAGCAGGTTCATTTCTTTAGTGATTTCTCTGGAAAACTCGGCAGCCACTGCCACCGGACTGTAACCAAGATTGGAAAAATAGGATTCGACAAACTGGGCCAGCCCTTCAAGCAGCACCATGTCTTTTTCAACAAGCTCCCGGTTCCCTGGGCGCAGTACCTTTATGACCACGGATCTCCCATCTGTCAGGGTTGCTCGGTGCACCTGGGCCATTGAGGCTGCTGCCAGTGGTTTTTCATCGATTGTGGAAAACAATTGATCCAATCGGCCGGGGAATTCGTGGGCCAGAACCTCTTTGATTTCAGAAAACGGGACCTGGCCACAGTTATCCTGGAGATTTTTGAATTCTTCGGCCCATTCCGGGGGGATGAGGTCGGGACGGGTGGCGAGAATCTGGCCGAGTTTAATGTAGGAGGGGCCAAGTTCTTCGAATACATTTCGCATTCTGGTGGGGCGTGAAGCCTCAACATCACGCTGTTCACCTTCCGGCATGGTATCACTTTTCTTGCCACTGATAAACCTGTCAAGTTTCAGCTCTACAACGACTTCTTTGAAGCCAAACTTCGAAAGCACCTTGATGATCTCGGTAAGCCTTTTGGTGCTGAGGAGTGTTTTTTGGATATTAGTGACATTCATACCATTTGTGGGAAGAGGGATGGATACAGTCGAAAACTGTCATTATGACGTAAAATCAATCGTCTTTAACAGTATAGAGTGGTGGACATAGAAAAACAAATAGTATTTGGTACGTTCCAGTAACCCCGTGGGTTTAAAAAAAATTTTAACTGTAGGTTTGCAGGAGAAAAAACGTTGTTTACAGGGCCGTCAACCTTCTGATGCGCTCCTGAATAGGCGGATGCGTTGAAAAGAGATTGGCAAAGAGACCCCCGGTCAGGGGATTGACAATATACATCTGCGCAGTGGCAGGGTTCACATCCATGGGCTGTCGGCGGTTAAAACTTTCCAATCGCTGCAGGGCGGAAGCCAGGGAACGGGGATGGCCACAGATAGCAGCCCCGGTAGCATCTGCCAGGTATTCACGGCTTCTGGAGATTGCCATCTGGATAATAGAGGCACCAAGGGGAGCCAGGATCATCATTGCCAGGGAGCCGATAATGCCACCACCGCCATGATCGTCATCAGAGCGGCCACCGCCAAAAAGCATTGTCCATTGGGCCATGGAGGCCATATAGCTGATGGCTCCGGCCATGGTGGCAGCAATGGAGCTGATCAGGATATCTCGGTTCTTGATGTGCCCCAGTTCGTGGGCCAGCACCCCTTCAAGCTCATCATTGTTGAGAATCTGCAAAAGTCCAGTGGTTACAGCCACTGCAGCATGGTCTGGATTTCTACCGGTTGCAAAGGCATTGGGTGTATCCTGGTGGATCATGTAGACCCGTGGTTTGGGAAGCCCTGCTCGTGATGCAAGGACTGTTACCATCTGATGGAGATCAGGGCTGTCGGCTTGAGACACTTCACGGGCGCCACTCATTTTAAGTGCCGCCTTGTCACTGAACCAGTAGGCGAAAAAGTTCATGCCAAGGGCCAGAATAAGAGCAAAAAACATTCCGCCACTGCCGCCAAGGGCCTGGCCTGCGACCATGAATACTGCTGTAAGGGCTGCCATAAGCAGGCCGGTTTTGATAATATTCGTCATATTTTTTTATGCTCAATAGTCGGCTGATTGAAAGATGATGTGTCAGTTGTTCTCTTGGGTTGCTTGAAGGTATACAATAATAATACCCGCAACAGTGTCAAGATGGAACGGTTACAGTTCTTTCAGGTCAAAATCAGGTTGTTTGCTATAGGCCTTGTTGATCAGTGCCTTAAGTTCAGAACTGATATCGGCAGGCCTAGGAATCGCCTGAAGGATGGGCAGGAATTTTTCTACCGGTTGAGGAGCCTTGAGGCGCATTTTCTGTTCCATGGCTACCACTCCCTCGCTCTCCAGTCCTCCAGACATTGGGCCGGAGGTGGTAGTGCTTCCACCGTCAAGGTTGCGAAGAAAGAGCATGATTCCACTGAGGTCGTTTTTCTGATAGAAAATTTTTATCTCTTCTTCAATGACCTCATGCTCTTCTGCAAGCGCTGCAATCCTGGCGCGATAGCTATCCACATGTTCACGTAGGGTCTCATAGATATCGAAAAACATATTGCGAAATCTTGATTTGCGAAAGAAGCCATGAACACGCTGATTGTCAAAAAGCCGTTTGCGGATGGTGGGAGAGGTGGCCACATAGGAATCAAAAAAGAGGACTTCTCCCAGTTTGGTCAGTTTGTAAAATTCTTCAATGAGATCATCTTCCCGCAGGAGTGCATAAATTCTGAGCAGATCAAAACCAATCTTTGTTTCCAGGATCAGGGTGGAGGAGATGATTTCTTTCTGGTACTCATCCGAGTCTTCTTCAATTATTTTCCGGAAACCGAAGTAGCGCTCAGCAATTTCTTTCTTGACCTCAAAGGCCAGAGTTTTTGCAAAATCTTCCATACAATACCTCCCTCTCTATGAGAAGAGAATGGTTCTGCTTGACAGGGGCTTGCTATAAGATGATTATAGTCTTTTAATGCTCGAGTTGCATCTTTCTTTTGTAGTGGATCACCAGCTGTTATCGATTTTCAGAAACCACCGGACTGTGGTGGGACACCAATATTCCATCCCTCTTCCTTCTGCCATGGATGCTATAGCCACTCCATACGGCAAGGGTAAAATGAGGGGGGAGTCCAGGTGGGCTCGCTTATCCGGGTGCTGGTGAACGATTAGGTACTTTTTGAGGAAACAGTATGGCAAGAACCATATTTGACAATGAACTGCCGGCCAGGATTAAAGAACAGGCAGATATTACGCAGATCATCGGGGAGTGTGTGGAGTTGAAACGGGCTGGGGTTCGTTTTCTTGGCCGCTGCCCCTTCCATAATGAAAAGACACCCTCTTTTTCTGTGCATCCCGGACAACAGTTTTTCTACTGTTTTGGCTGTGGGGCATCCGGGGACGTCTTTGACTTTTTGATGAAGTATCATAATCTGGATTTTCCTGCTGCCATGAAGGAGGTGGCCAGGCGCTATAACATTGAACTTCCTGAACGACCACAATCTCCTCAGGAACAGGAAAAAAATCGTCGCCGAAAGCTGATGTATGGGGTGAATGAAAAAGCGGCCGCGATTTTTCAACAGACCCTGCGTAAGTCTGCCCAGGCCGCAGATGCCAGGCAGTATCTTGAAAAAAGACAGATTCCGCTGGATATGCAGGTGAATTTCGGGCTTGGTTATGCACCATCTCCAGATACTGCAGGCTGGGATTTTCTCAGCAAACAACTGGGGAAGGAAGAGTGTCAAGCTGCAATTGATGTGGGCCTGCTGGTAAAAAAAGAGAAGGGTGGAACCTACGATCGATTTCGGGACAGGGTCCTTTTTCCCATCTATGATCAGCGGGGACGGGTCATAGGTTTTGGCGGACGTATCATCGGCGAAGGTCAGCCGAAGTATATGAATTCCCCAGAAAGTCTTGTTTTTAACAAGTCTGCATCACTTCTTGGGCTCTATCAGCAGGGGGATGAGATCAGACGCAGAAAGCAGGCCATTCTGGTGGAGGGAAACTTTGACCTGGTGTCCCTTGTTGTTCATGGATGTCCCAACGTTGTGGCACCGCTTGGTACCGCGCTTACCGTGCAGCAGTTGAAGCTGTTGAAAAGTTATGCGGAGGAGTGTGTGCTGCTCTTTGACGGGGATGCAGCGGGGGTGAAGGCTGCCATGCGTTCGGTACCCCTGTTTTTGAGTGAACAGTTTGCAGGAAAAGTGGCACTGTTGCCTAAGAATCATGATCCGGACACCTTTGTCCGGGAAGAGGGTCTGGATGCCCTGAACGCACTTCTTGACCAGGCCATGCCTTTGCCTGAGTTTACCTTGAAGCTGCTGGTGGAAGAACACGGTTTGACCCTTGACGGTAAGAACCGGATCATTGCAGAGTTGCAACCCCTCATAAAAGCAGCCTCATCAAGTTTACAGCGTTCACTTATGCTTTCCCATTTCAGCGAAACAATCGGAATCTCCGCCGGGGAACTTGGTGCTGCTGTAAGGCCTGCTGCCTCTCCTGCCGCTGCCAAGTCACGGCCCCAGGTAAGGACCGAACAGCTTACACCTCTCACCTCTTCTCAAAAAAGGCTTGTTACTCAGATGGTACTGTACCCAGGGACTCTTCCTCAGCTTAAACAGGCGGGTCTCAGGGCATGCCTCAGCGGGACCATTGGTGAAGTCCTTTTCTTGCAGTTGCTGGCCCTGCTTGAACAGCCAGGAGATGTGGAGCCGGAAGAACTGCTCAATAAATTGCCCCAGGGCGGGGAGCGTGCTTTTGTCTCAGATATCCTGCTGAGTTCATCTTCTGACAGTGCAGCCCTTTCCTGTCAAGGGACTGAGGGTGAGCTGAGAGAGATTCTAGATTACCTTGAAAAGGAGACCTTGGAGCAGAGGGAAAGAGAATTGAACAGATTGCTTAATGATCAGGCCTTGGCGATGAGTATTGAAGAACAGCAGGGATGCGGAATCGAAATAGCTGAAATACGTAAACGACTCCAGGATCTTCGTTGTCGAAAGACTTTTTGTGCGGAATAACATATGATCGGAAATGGTATTTCTGTTTTTATTCGACACGAATATCCTCTGTTTTCAGGAATTTGTGAATAACTCTCATATGTGACTGTCCGGCAGGTGAGCTTTTTTTTGAGTAACGCTTTAATGTGTCGTTGTTTTTATGTGCTGTTGTCACTGTTTTCCTACTCTTTTTATCAGGTGAGAGATCTTATTTTTCCTATTTTTTTAATTATTTAAGCTGAAAAGATTGAAATTCATTTCAATTTTGCTATAGTGCTCCAGTGGAGAGGAAGATAAGCAATATGCTTTGTGGACAGTGTCTTCTTTTTTTTGAGAAGGTGTGTTGTCATGGAGGGCTTGAATGACTGAAGAGAAGGTATCTGATCTGACTGGAATTTTTGAGTCAGTAGAAGGCGAGAAAGATCGACGTGATCCTAAGATCGGTGATCGGCGACAAACAATTCCTCCTGCACAACGACGGGGACATCCCGGCCAACGACGCTTGGCAAGAACTCAGGCCAAGCGCACTGACCATGCCGTAGATCCCATGAGCATCTACCTTCGGGAAATGGGCACCCTGACCCTGCTCAGCCATGAGGAAGAGCTGGAATTGGCCCGAATGATGGAAGAGGGTTTGCTCCGTATCCAAAATGCAGTTCTGTCCACTCCCTTGGCTATCCCGGCCCTGCAGGAACTTACCAGTGAATTACGAGCCTGTAATATTCATATTTTCAATTTGATCCGTGGTGTCCCGGAAACTTCGCCCGTCATCATCCAGAAAGAGACGGATGATTTTCTTCTGAAGATGGATAAGGCCACTGCCCTTGATGATAAACGGGGGGAACTCTGTAAAGAGTTTGCGGATTCCCTTGGGGATCAGAAAAAGGCGGAGCGGATTGCGGAGCAAGTGAGGCGTATTGGAGCGGATATCGCGGCCTTGTTTGATGATAAAATTTTATGTACTCGCTGCATCAATGGTATCGCTTCAAACTTGAAGGATTTATCTCAACGTTTCAGGAAGGTACGGGTTGAGACTTTAAAGTCGCAAAAACTTGCTGCTGCGGATAGTAGCCAGGTTGAAATGAGTCCGGCTGAGCTGGAATATCATATCAGTGCGCAGATGAAGGAAGGGCTGGGTCTTGGGTACAGGGGGCTGAATTTAATTCTCCATGAAATAGAGGCTGGGCGGGATATTAACAGACACGCCAAAGAGTCGCTGGTTCGTGCCAATCTCCGTCTGGTGATTTCTGTTTCCAAGAAGTTCGTCAACCGGGGCTTACAGTTTCCTGATCTGATCCAGGAGGGGAACATCGGTTTGATGAAGGCCGTGGAAAAGTTTGATTATCATCGTGGTTACAAATTCAGTACCTATGCCACGTGGTGGATTCGTCAGGCCATTACCCGCGGCATAGCTGATCAGGGACGTACCATCCGCCTCCCCGTCCATATGATCGAGACCATCAATCGTTTGCTTAGGGTTTCTAAGGATTTTCTTCGTGAGGAAAATCGGGAGCCTAGCCCGGAAGAGATGGCAGAACAGCTCGGAACCGAAGTGGAAAAGGTGAAGGCTGCCCTGAAAACTGCAAAGGATGCCATTTCCCTGGACACCCCTGTGGGCGATGATGAAGAGACTTTTCTGGGTGACTTCATAGAGGACTGTTCAAGTCCTGGTCCCCACGATGCCAGCATGGCAGAGAGTCTGAAAGAGTGTCTGTGTAAGGTAATGTCATCTCTTTCTCCCAGAGAGGCCAAAGTGGTTCGAATGCGCTATGGTATTGATGTGGGATGTGACCATACCTTGGAAGAGGTTGGGAAATGCTTTGCCGTGACCAGAGAACGTATTCGTCAGATTGAGGCTCAGGCCATCAAGAAGTTGAAACATCCGTCACGGGTAGATGAATTGCGGGTGTTCATGACCGATTAATGATCCTGTTTGTTTGTCAGTAAATCTATTCCCGGACCTTGGTCCGGGTTTTTTTTTATTTGGAGTGTATAAAAGTTTATGTCGGATAGCCCTGTAATCGACTGGATGGCATTGAGTTTTGTCCCTGGCCTGGGTGGCAGAGGGGTCCGGCGGATAATTAGTCGTTTCGGCACACCCGCTGCAGTATTCTCAGCCTGTAAAAAAGGCTTGGGTGGCGACACAGGTATTCGAAAAGATGTGGCTGCAATCCTGGCAAACCCTGCTCCCTTTCGTGAAAAAGCACTCTCTCATTTGCAACGACTGCGGACTGGTGGGGCAGAAGCAATCTGCCCCGATGATGACATCTATCCTCAACTCTTATCTCAGATAGCAGATCCTCCCCCGGTACTTTATGTGCAAGGGCACACCGATCTTCTCTTTTCTTCCTGTGTGGCCATAGTTGGTTCGCGGGCAGCCACTGCCTATGGTCGGCGAAGTGGGTTTTCACTGGCGCGGGATCTGGCAAACGCAGGAGTTACCGTGGTGTCCGGCCTGGCCGCGGGCATTGATGGCGAAGCTCACAGCGGTGCACTCTCCGCTCAGGGTGGTACCATTGCTGTGCTGGGCTGTGGTCTTGATGTTGTTTATCCGAGACAGAACAGTGGGCTCTATGAACAGATTCGTAAAGATGGACTTCTGGTGAGTGAGTACCCACTGGGAACACGTCCTGATGGCTTTCGTTTTCCTGCAAGAAACCGGATAATTGCGGGAATGAGTCGCGGTGTTGTGGTGGTTGAAGCTGCAAAGAAATCAGGTTCTCTCATAACTGCGGAGATGGCACTGGATGAAGGGCGGGAGGTTTTTGCCGTGCCTGGTCAGATTGATTCTTTTAAAAGCGGTGGCACACATTGGCTTTTACAGCAGGGTGCGAAGCTGGTACAATCGGCAGAAGATATACTTGTTGAATTGGGTGGCCGCCCCGGAAAGGCAGACTTCGAATCTGCTGGACAATCCCGTGGGCCGGAACCGGATATTGATCCGGATGCACGTAAACTGCTGCAGGCCATCGATGTCTATCCCTGTTCGCGCAACGAGTTGATTGCGGCAACAACTCTTGGTCCGGCCAAGGTCGGCGAGTTGTTGCTCTTGCTTGAACTCGAAGGTCTGGTGGAAGTGTTGCCTGGTGATGAAATACGACGAATTAACTAATTGAAAACGAAATGTACGAGGATACTATGCGGAAAATTCAATTTGCTCCATCCATTCTCTCGGCAGACTTCACACGTCTGGGAGAAGAGATAGCCGCTGTGGATCAGGCTGGAGCCGAGGTGATTCATATAGATGTTATGGATGGCCATTTTGTCCCCAATATTACCATCGGCCCTCTGGTGGTAAAGGCTGCCCGCAAGGCAACTGAAAAAGTTCTGGATGTCCATTTAATGATAACAGATGCGGATCAGTATATTGACGCATTTGCTGATGCCGGTGCCGACTGGATCACTGTTCATGTGGAGGCCTGCAACCATTTGCATCGCACAGTCTCCCGGATTAAGGAGCTCGGTAAAAAAGCAGGGGCAGTGCTGAATCCGGCAACTTCTCTATCAAGTCTCGACTATATACTGGAGGATCTGGATCTGGTGATGCTCATGAGCGTGAACCCCGGTTTTGGCGGCCAATCATTCATTGAGTCAACCCTTGCCAAGACTGATAGTCTGAAAAAAAGAATTGATGACCTGGGTCTTAACATTGGTATCGAAATTGATGGAGGCATCAGTCCAACCACCATTGAGCGTGTGGCCGCGGCAGGTGCCAATATCTTTGTTGCAGGGTCTGCCATTTATGGCTGTGATGAGTATGCCCCGGTGATTGCTGAAATGCGAAGATTGGCAGAGGCCGGCAGGGCAAAACGAGACTGAGAGGTGTCCTTGGCAATGCAGTGGAAATCCATAGCAGAATGTAAGGTTTTTGGCGACCTTCGGCGTTTGGCCAAAGAGCCGTTTGATTTGACTGTCCAAGAGGCATTAGGTCCTGAGCGCATGCAACATCTCACCTGTAACGGTCCGGAATTTGACCTACTTTATGCTTGTCAACGGGTGAGCAAGGAAGTTGTGGATGCTTTGCAAGCACTTGCTGATGAGTGCGGCCTTGCTGAGCAGTTCGGACAGATGCGTAACGGGGCAGTCATGAACCGCCTCTGGAATTACCCGTCCGAGGAACGTCAGGTTTTGCACACCGCCACCCGTGATATTGTGTCGAGCAGTCCAGCCTGCCCGGGTGCCACAGAGCAGGCAAAGACAGAACTTGAAAAGCTGAAAATTTTCCTCGCAGAAGTGGAGCAGGGCAAAATATGCAACGGTCACGGCGAACCTTTTACCACCCTTATCCATATAGGTATAGGTGGCTCCGATCTTGGACCCCGATCAATCTATGAGGCACTGCTACCCTATAAAAAAGAAGGGCGAAGTGTCTTTTTTATCTCAAATGTTGACCCGGATGATTCAGCAGCCGTCCTTGAGCAGGTTGACCTGGCAAGGACTTTGGTGCTTGTGGTTTCCAAAAGTGGGACAACTCTGGAGACACTCAGTAACGAGACCCTGGTTCGGGCAGCCCTTGAGCGGGCTGGGGTCGATCCCGCCAGACATTGTCTGGCGGTCACCGGTCAGTCCAGCCCAATGGATAATCCGGAGCGCTATCTCCGTTCCTTTTATATGTACGACTACATTGGCGGACGTTTCAGCTCCACATCCATGGTCGGGGCGGTCATGCTTGGCTTTGCCCTGGGCTATGAGCATGTTTTGGAATTTCTAAAGGGTGCAAATCAGATGGATGAAGCGGCGGCAGAAAAGGATATTCGTGCCAATATTCCCCTCCTCCTTGCCATGCTTGGAGTGTGGAATCATACCTTCCTTGGAATGGGAACAGTTGCCATTCTCCCATACAGTCAAGGGCTGCACCGCTTTCCTGCCCATCTCCAACAGTGCGATATGGAGTCAAATGGAAAATCAGTCCAGCGCAGTGGTAAGCCGGTGTCAATAAAGAGTGGGCCGGTGGTATGGGGGGAGCCGGGGACCAATGGTCAGCATGCCTTTTATCAACTCCTTCATCAGGGGACAGAGGATGTGGCTGTAGAATTTATCGGGTTCAGACAGAGTCAGCGAAAACAAGATATGGAGATACAGGGGAGCAGTTCCCAGCAAAAACTGGTGGCCAATCTCCTTGCTCAAGCCATGGCGCTGGCTGTGGGGAAAGAGGATGAAAATCCCAACAAGTGTTTTTCGGGTAATCGGGTAAGTCTCACCCTGATGGGGGAGCGGTTGACACCCAAAAGCATGGGCGCACTTCTTGCCCTCTATGAGGCCAAGGTCGTTTATCAGGGGTTTTGCTGGAATCTTAATTCATTTGATCAGGAAGGCGTGCAGCTCGGGAAAGTTCTTGCGGATGAAATTCTGTCTGCCATGACCAAGAATAAAAAAGAGGACTCCGATTCTCTTGCATCATCGTTTCTTCGAGCTGTTGGAATGGTGTAGGTCCTCCATCTCAAAAAAACTGAATATTCATTCAGTTTTCAGACCAATCTGTTTCGTTTTTTGTTGACAAAGGTCACGTTCGGAGATATCCTCGGTCGCTGAATGACTATTCAATAGTGTAGGTTTCATTGCCTGCTGTTTATTATCATTAGTAAATGTGAAAGATCAGGCAGCAGCGACGAACGGATTCATTCTCTGTCTGTCTGTTTTTGAAGCAATCGCTTTTGATGTGTATATTCTGGTAAAGGTTGAAGTCTAATTAGTAATTTAAAGGAGGAAAATTCATGGCAAAGCATGATACACCCCTGTTGGACGAGCTTGAAAAAGGCCCATGGCCAAGCTTCGTTACCGACATCAAGCGCCAGGCTGAGAAAAAGCCCGATTGTTGGGATATTCTGGGTCAGCTCGAACTGTCTTACAAAGATAGGATCACCCACTGGAAACACGGCGGAATCGTAGGCGTTTTCGGATACGGAGGTGGTATCGTTGGTCGTTACTCCGACGTTCCCAAACAGTTTCCGGGCGTTGAGCACTTCCACACTGTTCGTGTCAACCAGCCTGCATCCAAGTACTACTCCACCGAGAATCTTCGAGCCCTTATGGACCTCTGGGAGAAACATGGATCCGGCATGACCAACATGCACGGTTCAACTGGTGATATTATTCTGCTCGGTTGTCGTACCGAGGCTCTGGAGCCCTTCTTCTGGGACCTGACCCATGAAATGGGACAGGATCTTGGTGGTTCAGGATCCAATCTGCGTACTCCTGCCAACTGTCTTGGTCAGTCTCGCTGTGAGTGGTCCTGTTACGACACAGAGGAAGCATGTCATCATCTGACCATGCATTATCAGGATGAAATCCATCGCCCTGCATTCCCCTATAAGTTTAAATTTAAATTCTCCGGTTGTCCCAATGACTGTGTGGCAGCTGCCGCCCGTTCTGACTTCGCGGTTATCGGTAACTGGAGAGATGATATCCAGATCGATCAGGCTGCAGTAAAAGAGTATGTTGCAGGTAATTACCCCGCTAACGGTGGTTCCTATTCCGGTAAAGACTGGGGTCCGTTCTCCATCAAAAAAGAAGTTCTCGATCTCTGCCCCACCGAATGTATGTGGATGGAAGGTGATGAACTGAAAATTGATAACGCCGAGTGTACCCGTTGCATGCATTGCATCAACGTTATGCCTCGCGCCCTGCGTCCGGGTAAAGTGAAGGGTGCCTCCATCTCCATAGGTGCAAAAGCTCCCATCCTTGATGGTGCCCAGTTTGCAACCCTGATTATTCCTTTTATCGAAGTTTCAGCTGAAAACGAGTTCGAGGGCATTATCGACGTAATTGAGGAAGTATGGGACTGGTGGATGACCGTTGGTAAGAACCGTGAGCGTGTGGGTGAAACCATGCAGCGCGTCGGACTGCCTACATTCATCAAGGTTATGGGACTTGATCCTATTCCGCAGCATATCAAAGAGCCCCGTTCAAATCCTTATGTCTTCTGGGAAGAAGAGGAAGTCGAAGGTGGTTTTGAACGAGATGTTGAAGAGTTCCGTGCTCGTCACGCAGCATAAGCAAATTAATCGAGTAGCATGTTCAACTCGAGAATATATTCTAGGAGGATATAACTATGGGTTACGATCCCGCAAATCCCATGGCGGACAGGATTACAGACATTGGTCCCCCACATTATTCAAAATTTCATCCCCCGGTTATTGCAAATAACAAGGGAAAATGGCTCTGGCATGAGATCACCCAGCCGGGCGTTCTTGTTCATAAAGCTGAGTCTGGAGACGAGTGCTGGACTGTACGTGTCGGTGCTGCCCGTCTTATTTCCATCGAGCTTATTCGTGAGATGTGTGACATTGCTGATGCCCACTGCGACGGTTACCTGCGCTTCACCACCAGGAACAACGTTGAGTTCATGGTAGATGATAAAGCTAAAGTTCAGCCTCTGCTGGATGATTTGGCGTCACGCGGCAACAAGTTTCCAGTTGGTGGAACCGGAGCCGGTGTAACCAACATCGTTCATACCCAGGGCTGGGTCCATTGTCACACCCCTGCAACTGATGCTTCCGGTGTTGTTAAAGCCGTTATGGATGAGCTCTTTGACTACTTTGTCACCATGAAGCTTCCTGCACAGGTTCGTGTTGCACTTGCCTGCTGTCTCAACATGTGTGGTGCTGTACACGCTTCCGATATCGCCATCCTTGGTGTTCATCGCAAGCCACCCATGATTGATCACAGTCGTATCACCGGTGTCTGTGAGCTGCCGCTTGCTATCTCCGCGTGTCCTCTCGGAGCTGTTAAACCAGCTAAAGCTGAGATTAACGGTAAAGAGATCAAGACTGTTAAGGTAAACGTCGAGCGTTGTATGTTCTGTGGTAACTGTTACACCATGTGTCCTGCAATGCCCCTTGCTGATCCGGAAGGTGACGGAATTGCCATCCTTGTAGGTGGTAAGGTTTCCAACTCCAGATCTCACCCTAAATTCTCCAAGCTTGTTATTCCCTTCCTGCCCAACACTCCGCCTCGCTGGCCTGAGACCGTTGCCGCAGTAAAGAATATCCTGGAGACCTATGCAGCTGACGCCAGAAAGTATGAGCGTGTTGGCGAGTGGTGTGAGCGTATCGGTTGGGAGAAATTCTTTGAGAAAACCGGTATTCCTTTCACCATCAAGTCTGTCGACGATTACCGTCTGGCATACGATACCTGGCGTACAACGACTCAATTCAAGTACACCAGTCACATCAAGTAATTGACCTGATAATTCACTCGGAGGATATTCTTCTCCGAGTGCACTTTTCGGTCACTTGCCTGATAACCCTTTTTTTAGGAGTATGTGTTATGGCAATGTCTGATGAAGATCTTGAGAAAGCAATAATTGAAAAGGCTATCAAGGCACCTAAACCGCAACTTTATATTAAAGATTTCTACAAATGCGATCCTGATTCAAAAGCTCGTAGAATCAAAAACATTGCAAATGGTTTGGTTAATAAAGGAGAATTGATGTTTTGGTCCTCCGGATCCACCACCATGTATGCGCGTCCTGATCGTATCAAGAATGAAGAGGGAGCTGAGGGGATCAACTAATACTCTCCCTTGACTCAGATATTCTTTTGAGAAAAGGTACGGAACTTCGGTTCTGTACCTTTTTTGCGTTTATGGACAATATTTTTCACCTTATATCCACCGTCTCCACCAATGAAGATGCCTATGGTCTTGCCCTGAAGGGTGCTGAGCACGGGACCGCTGTACTTGCTGATGCCCAGCATGGAGGCAAGGGCCGCCTTGGGCGGGAGTGGGCCTCTCCTCCAGGGACCGGTCTCTACTGTTCTATTGTGATCAGACCGAATCTTCCTTTTCCTGAATTTCCAAAACTGACCCTTACTGCTGGACTGGCCCTCTGTACTGTCATTGAACGCTTGGTTCCCACTGTCCCGTTTGGTCTGAAATGGCCCAATGATCTCTACTGCAATGGCAGAAAGGCCGGAGGAATCCTGGTTGAATCCTCCTCGCCCCTTGGGGATGGGGATCCCTTCGCCGTTGTCGGTGTCGGGGTGAATGTTAATACCCGCTCTGATGACTTTCCTGTGGGATTACGTGAGAAAGGAACATCGCTTCTTATGGAAAGCGGTAACTCTTTAGATATTTACAAGCTTTTCGAGAAACTCCATGTTTCACTGCTGGGCCATATAGGAGTTCATGAGCAGCAGGACGGGTTTGCTGAGATATTGAAAGAATGGCGTAAGCGAGACCTGTTACTGGGGAAAGAGATGCAGTGGCTGACCAGTGATAAAAAGGTAATCGTCGGCCGCGGGATGGGGCCTGACGGGAATGGACAGCTCCTTGCCAGGGACAGGGAAGGCAAAGTGCATGAGATCCTGTCAGGTGATGTGCAGCTTTTTGAGAGTGATCAGGGAAAATAAAAAAAAAACCACAGAGGAAAGCGGGATAAAACAATGGAACCCCTTCCCCGTATCCTCTGTGGTTATATGCTCAGACTTTCTCAGGAGGATGTTCGAGAATGCACTTTTCCCACAACTCTTCGTTATTTGGAAAATTTTATCCTCGGAATATTAAGTATATGCCTGTGGTAAAATTTTCCAAATGCCTCAATCTGAGAAGAAATTCCTATTCTCGGACAGCCTCCTGATACAGCGTAAACCTTAATGTGCCGTTTTGGGTTCGTCCGTCATACCCGAGTGGAGTTATCGGGTATCCAGGAATTTAGCTCCGCTCTGGATCCCCCGATTACTCCCTCGAGGATGACTTCGATGAGAAGATATAAGCCTTACAGTGCACTAGGAGCCTGACCGAAAATGCCCTTTTTCCCCAACTCTTCGTTGCTTGTGAAAAATAATGCTCGGAATATTATGTATATGCCTGTGCTTATTTTTCACAGATGCCTCGATTTGAGAAAAAATGTCTATTCTCGGA
>JAIPEF010000052.1 GCA_021737265.1 Desulfocapsa sp.
CAGTCAGGCACTCACGCGCTCCCGTAGGTTGGGATAGCGTCAGCGTAACCCAACAACCTCCTACGCTCTGTCCCTTCAGGACAGGTGATGAGGTGGATTCAGGACCGGTGGGTCAGCCACACCGGCTATAATACCTGACCCCTTCGGGGCCTCCGACACACATACCTACGGATGAGCAACTTATGGGTAAAGAGCAGGGCTGGCTAGTACAGCGTAAACCTTAAGGTGCCGTTTTGGGTTCGTCCGTCATACCCGAGTGCTCCCTGCTTAAAACATACTGGGACAAGCGTTATCGGGTATCCAGGAATTCAGCTCCGCTCTGGATCCCCGATTACTCCCTCGAGGATGACTTCGATGAGAAAATATAAGCCTTTCAGTGTACTAGATATCAAGGGTGTTCAGATCAATATGTAATTCTTTGAGCTTTCTATACAGTGTTGAGCGGTCAATGGCCAGGAGTCTGGCGGCCTTGGCTTTATTGCCACCACTCTTTTTCAATGCGCCAATAATTATATCTTCCGGGCGGTTGGTCTGGAAGGGATCTGTATATTGAGGCTGTTCCGGTGGCTGGAATTCTGTGTTTTGTTGCAGAGGGTGAGCTGTCGGATGTTGGAATTCCTCAGAATACTGGATTTCATGCGGCAGTTGATCCTTGGCTATGGTGGTTCCGTTGCAGAGGACGCAGGAACGTTCAATAACGTGTTCAAGTTCACGGATATTTCCAGGCCAGTTGTACTGGGATAGGAGATCCATGGCCTGATCTGAAATACCACTGATTTGTTTTCCCATTTGCCTGGCATAGTGTTGGATAAAATTGTTGGCCAGCAGTCTGACATCTCCGTTTCGTTCGCGAAGGGGAGGCAGAATAATATCAATGACTCGCAAACGAAAATAGAGATCTTCCCTGAAGTTCCCCTGTTGTACCTGTTTACGTAAGTTTACATTAGTTGCAGCAATTACTCTGACGTCCACTTGTATGGCAGTATCTCTCCCAACCGGGTAAAAAGTTTTTTCCTGAAGAAAGCGAAGCAGGCGAAGCTGCATCATTGGTGGAATGTCACCTATCTCATCAAGAAACAGCGTACCTCCTTCTGCTTGCAGGATGCGTCCCATACGATCCTGATCAGCTCCGGTAAAAGAACCTTTTTTATGGCCAAAGAGTTCACTTTCCAGGAGGTTTTCAGGGATTGCTGTACAATCTACCTTTACCAGGGGTCGGTTTTTTCTGTGGCTTTCAAGATGCAAAGCTTCGGTTGCCAGTTCTTTTCCAGTTCCACTTTCCCCGGTAATAAGGACAGCCGAATCGACCTTGCCGACATTTTCGATCATGGTATAGACAGTTTGCATGACTGGGCTGGCGCCAATCATTCGATGAAAAGAACTCCGTTGTTTGGAGTGGCACTGTTCTTCTGTCGTCATGTCACGAATGACAAGGACAACTCCATGAAAACCACCTCGGCCATCTTCAAGGGGAGAGATGCAGACACTGACTACTTTCTGTTCTTGAAAATCTGTTTTAAATTCTATTCGGTGCTCTTTTATTTCCACCCCGGACCTTAGGACTTTTTCTGCATCAGCTTTCAGGAAACCACAGTTTTTCTCATTACAGACCATGGTGAGATTTGTCCCCTCCATCACCTCAGGGTTCATTACTCCCATCAGAGAACGGGCAGCCTGGTTCATTTTAACGATATTCATGTTGTTATCTATGGCCAGAATACTGTCGGATACACTCCTGAACAATGTATCGAGATAGCCCCGGTATTTTTCTTTTTCTTGTTCTGCTTTTTGTTTTTCCTGCTGCAATCTGTACTGTTGAAGGGCGAGTCGAGCCGTTTTTAAAAGTTGGTCTTTTTCAACCGGTTTCTGTATGTAATCAAAGGCTCCGAGCCGAAGCGCTTCTGAGGCCGTATCCACATGGGGGTATCCGGTAACCATGATCACCGGGCAAGAGATGTTCAGTTCCCGAATTCGTTTTAAAAGATCAATGCCTGTGTTCCCGCCCAGGACGATGTCACTGATGATTAACTGAAAGGACTGGCTGGTGAGTTCACCAAGTGCCTCATTAAAGTTAGATGCGAGAACAATTGGGCCATAACCTTCCCTTTTAAGGAAAATTTTAAATGTATGGCGCAGGGATTCTTCATCGTCTACCACCAGGATGGGGACATCTGCTGTTAAATGGTTTTCCATTTTGACTCCGTGGTATATTTGATATTACGAAAAAGTAGTGAGATCTCTGAATACGACCACGGCTCCGGTTAGTCTTTTACCTTCAATTATAGGAGTGGAGTTATATTCAACAGGAAAGCTGTTTCCATCTTTAGTCCAGAAAAAATCGTCAGATTTGAAGTGGACCTGCCCGTCTTTACACGCCATGTATATTGGACAATCCACTTCTTCATACATGCTTCCATCAGGATGGCTGTAATGAACAAGTTTATGATGGGATTTTCCAATCAATTCTTCCTGGGCCCAGCCAAGCATAATCGAGGCTGCCTTGTTCATAAATGTGACTTTACCGTCAATATCCAGTCCGAAGATACCTTCACCGGCTGAATTCACGATTAGCTCAAGTTGCTTTTTAAGTTTTTTGGCTTTTGAGATATCTTTAAATACAACGACTGCCCCTGTAATTTTTTTGTTTTCAACTATTGGGGTGGATGTGTATTCAACAGAAAAACCATGTGTATCTTTAGTCCAGAATGTATCATCTGACTCAAAGTGCACTTGACCGTCTTTGTAGGCCATATAGATTGGGCATTCTTCCACCGGGAAATCCTGGCCATTTGAATGGGTGTGATGAACAAGGTCATGGTGTGATTTGCCGATGAGCTCATCTTCAGTCCATCCCAGCAATTCAGTCGCCTTATGGTTTACAAATGTAACTTTTCCCTGGGTGTCGATACCAAAAATTCCATCACCTGCTGAATTGAGGATTGTCTGTAATCGTTTCCTGAGCTTCACCCCTTCGGCTTCAGCTTGTATGCGTTCAGCTATTTCCCGGTTTAATGAGCCATTGATCACCGACAACTCAAAGGTTTTTTTCTCAACCGCATCATCAAGGGTGGATTGGACGTCGTTTAATGTATCGGTAGTTGCGTTGAGCTTCCGGCGAAGAGATGTTTCCGTTCTTATCGATGAGGCAGACTTAATGAAAAAAATGGTCAGCGTCAGACCGTAAAGAAAAATGAGTACAACAAGAGACCAGAGGTTGTAAGGAATGAATGATTTATCACTACAGTTGGCGCTAATTTGTAAATCAAAAAAGTAGAGGAGCCCTGCGGCAATGATAAAAGCCGAGGAAATCAGAATGGTAGGTTTAAGATTTTGAGTCATGGAATACTCCTTAGCGCCTTATGAATAATCTTTTTTCTTTTTAAAAAATAATTTTGTTTGAGTCGACTATCCTACGGGTTCTCCACTGTGTCGGGTTTATTTTCAGAAACAGGTAATTCTATAATAAGTGAAGTTGAAATGCCGAGTTCACTCTTAACCTTGAGGAACCCGTTGTTATCCTGGACCAGTCCATGGCTGATGCTTAATCCAAGCCCAGTTCCTTCACCCTTTGGTTTTGTTGAAAAGAATGGGTCAAAGAGTCTGTCTGTGAGATCATGTTCTATACCTGTGCCCTGGTCTGTCATGGTGAGCTGGATATAGTCATTGTTTTTAAGGCGTATTTTCTTGAAGGAAAAAATTATTTTCTTTGCGGAATCCCGGCCTGGATATTTTTTGTTCAACGCGTAACGGGCATTGGAGAGGAGGTTGAGCAGTACCTGCTGAATCTGCTGGGCATTGCAATAGATCAGAGGTAAATTTTCGGGCGGTTGAAGGTCAAGGATGATCATGTCCTTTTTGAATTGATGGTTGACCAGTTCAATACAGTTATTGATAATTTTTTGAAAGGAGACTTCTTCAGGAGATTCCTCACGCCTTCTTGAAAAATCGAGGAGATTCGACACGATGGAGGCAACCCTTTTTCCTTCTTTTTTAATTCGGGCTAACAGGTCGGGAGTGTCGGAATCATCGGGATCATCAAGAATAATCTGTGCGTAATTAATGATACCATTTATGGGATTGTTAATCTCGTGGGCAACACCGGCAGCCAGTTCACCGATTGATGCCAGTTGGGCAGCTCGTATGGCTTCAGCCTTCATTAATTCCTCCTCTGTCAAATCCCTTGCCACTAGAAGGGCCGCTTCCTGGCTGTTGTCCTGCATGTTGAGGGGGCTGACCGTGAGAAGATAACTACCGTGGAGACCACGGAGTTCTGTCTCAAGGATTCGACTCTGTCTGGTTTGGATTAATTCTTCGAGGGGGCAAGTGGTTCCCTCAAGGCGCCCAAGGTGGAGAATATCACATATATTATGGCCAATGACTTCTGATTCAGTTTTACGTGCAGCCGTAAAGGTGGCAGGGTTAGCGTCGAGTATAACAAAATCATTGGAGACAATAAGGGCCGGATCCTGGATCGCGGTAAAAATATTTTCCCATTGAGCAATTGCACGGTTGAGATCCTCTCCAGCACGAATCTGACCGGTAATATCAATTCCAAAGAGAACCAGTCCAACTTTACCTTGTTCTAAATTTTGTCGAAAAGAGGCATGCCAATCAATAAATTTATGTTGCTTGTCTTTAGTCAGGAGATAGCATTCGAAATTCATCTGTTCCTTTTCACCCTTGAACACATTACTGAGAAGCTTCTGGTTGGTTTTTCGATGATCAGGGGACATGAGCACATCAACCCAGTAGTGTCCAACAACCTCTTTTTCCTTGAATCCGGTGACCTTCTCAGCCGTCTGGTTAAACGAGAGAATGTTGCCACAGGGGGAAATAGAGATGAGCAGTGCCTGCATGGTGTCAACAATTTCCCTGTTGAAATCACGTTCCACCTGCATCTGTCGTGTTATTTCCTGTGAATAAAGGGCAAGGGAAATATCAGCAGCAACTGTCTTTAAAAAGGAAATCTCATCCTGAGTGAAACAATTGACTTTTTCAGAATGGATTGAGAGGACGCCAAACTCTTTTCCTTTGTAGCCTAATGGCCATGCGGAGCAGGATCGGAAGCCGGTTTTCAGGGATATTTTTTGAAGGGCTTTAAATTCAAATGATTCTCGAGCATCCTGGCAAATGACATGCTTCCCGGTACGCAGGGCAATGGCGGCAGGGTTTTCATCGTCCATGTCAGTAACAACCTGCTCAACAAGATTCATGCAGTCCTTGTCAGGGATGTTTGCTGAAGTGAGGGCCACAAGGGGGGTAATTGCGGTGCCATCTTCATCACGTGTGCCCGCCCAGACAAGGCAGTATTCCTGTTTTTCCATGATGATTTTACAACATTTTTCAAGAAGCTTATCCTTGTCGATAATTTCATCACTATTTGTTGCGGCAAGTTCATTAATGGCAAGGAGTAATGCATTTCTTCTGGATGAACGCATGGGATAGATCCAATCTCTGGCTGTAAAAATGTTGAGTAGATGTGTGTTGACGAATAAAGAATGAAACACATCTGTGGCATAGTAAAGAACTATACCACATAAATACTACACATCTGTAGCGCTAAATGCGACGAATATGTGTTTCCAACACAGAGTTGCACAGGCTGTGCCTGAATCAGATAATACGATTGGAAAAGTGAAGATAAAAGAAAAACAGGGAGGGAAAACAAGAAGAGTCCTCCCCTTTCACACAAGACAGGAGAAAGGGGAGGGGGAAAGCGGTTATTTATTTATACCTTGTTGGGGTCAAAGTATTTGTGCTTTTGTTCATTCAAAATATTGTCCACTGAACGCATATTGCCTTTCATGTAGAAAATATTGGGTTTGGTATCATCTGCAGGCCGCAGTACCCACACCTTTTCTTCAAGCTGATGAACGAGCTTGTAAACGATATTCTCAGGATCTGTGAGGTTGCCGAAAGTCCTTGCTCCGGTTGGGCATGCTGAAGAGCATCCGGTCTGGGTTTCGCCTTTGGATAATCGTTCTTCCCAGCAGAAATCACATTTGTCAACTGCACGTCTTGCAGCGCTGAAATACCGTGCATCATATGGGCAGGCAAGCATGCAGGTCTTGCACCCGATGCATTTTTTGCTCTCCATGCGAACAATACCAGTGATGGGATCTTTATAAGTGGCTCTTGTGGGACAGGCACGGACACATGGGGCATCATTACAGTGGTTACAAAGTACAGGAATGAATTCCACTTGTTTATCAAGGGTACCACTATATTTTTTTGTCAAAATACGGGTCCTGTACCCATAATCCGGAACGTTGTTGGTCTCGTTGCACTTATCAACGCATTTTTCGCAATCAATGCAGAGTGTCTGGCGAATAACCATACTGTAGTGTGGGTTGTAAGGGTATTTTTTTACTATACTGCCACCCCCGGATGCATGGGCTGTCCCGACGATGGATGTTAATGAGAGAATTTTCCCGCCGGCATAGACTCCGGCTATGGCAAGGCCAAGTTTTAAGAATTTTCGTCTCTCCTGAGGGGTCACTGACGATGTGCCCTCGTTCTTCAGGTTGTCAAAATTTATTTTCGGTAATTTCATGGGATAACTATCCTTTCAAATTTTCATTCAGTTAGGTGACGAATGGATCTCTTTCTGAAGTTAAATAAAGCTTCAGAAAGAGATCTTCCTGTCTTTTCCTTACCAGATCCTGTGATGGCGTTTCATGGCGTCTTCTTCAGTCTCGCCTTCCTTCATGAAGTGGATGGCACCACAACCAGGACAGATATAACCACCCTCAGGGACGATCTCGTGTTTCTCAAGCTGGTGACCGTTGAGCATTTTTTCACCGGCAAAGTAGGCAATCATAACAACTGCAAGACCTAAGAGTGAAGCCATGATCTCATGGAACGATGGTGTGTAGGTCAGCAAGTTTGCCTCTTCTTCCACACCAAGAGAATGATAAACAGACTCAATTTGTCCTGGAATAACGATATCGTAACGCATGAAGAAGATACCAATCATCATGAGGCCGGTGGCCCACAGAATAAGATTGAAATTGTTTCCCCTTGAACGAATGAGAAGGTAGAGGGGGAGGAACATGCCAAGGAAAATTTCAAAGACCCAAAAGTTGATAGAATAGTCACCAGTCAAAAAGGACATGATGACCAAATGCTTCCCTTCTGATACCATTCCGGTGATGATCTTCCAGCAGGTAAAAAAGATGATAACAGCGATAAGGAAAATGGTGACCTGGGTCACAGCTTTAACCGCTCGTTCCATACGCTGGTTCATGATCTCAGGATTAATTTTCCATCCCAGTGTGGTGAAGAAAAGGATGGCACAGCCGCCGGACATTCCGGCAGAGAAAATAAAGTAAATAGGTAGATAGGGGCCATACCAGAAAGGACGGCCATGGAGCATGCCGAAAACAGCCCCCAGGTTACTATGGGCAGCAATACCAACAACCAGTCCAAAAAATCCCATCAGTCGTGACAGGGAATGATTTTGTTCCAGCAGGAAATAATACTCAATCATCATGAAGACCAGGTACATGCCATAGAGGGTTCCCATCCACCACATGTTGGAGACAAAGTTGGGGGAGAGAACATTCCAGATAGCCATCCTGAAAGGGTTTTCGATGTCAAAGAAGATGATAGAGAATCCACCAAACATGAACATGATTGACATGAATACCGCGCGTTTGGCAATCGGCATGAATGCTTCTCCACCAAAGACGTGGCCAATAGAGGAAATAATACAGAGACCGGTTGAAGTTACAACACAGAAAATATACGCAGAGATGAGCAGGCCCCAGGAAATCTGTCGGGATACCCCATAAACATGGTGATAACCGACAAACATACCATGGAGGCCAACGACTGCACCGGCCAGGGCGATAAGGGCTAAAAACCCAAGTAGCATTTTGTATCCGGGGCTTGAGTTTTTCAAGGCTGCAACACCATGAAATCCCCATCTTTTTGAAATGTTTATCATACTTCCAGTCATCTTTTCTCCTCTCTCATTAGTGTAAATATGTATATAAATGTGCTAATTAGTTTTGATGGCGCCATCAGTTTTTAAATCATTTTACCAATCAATGGGGGACTGCAATGAGTTCCAGTTGCGCTCTCTTCTCGGATCCGGAATTTTATCCCTTGCCTGTTAGGTATCAGTGTCCACTTTTTCCGTGGCCGTCGCTTTTTTTATCGCCGCTCTGCATCTTGTCGTAGCCTTTCACGCCAATATGGCAGACAGTACATCTGGTAAGGTATCCAAAGGCCTGGGATGAATCATGACAGGTTCCACAGAATTTACTGTGTAGCGCTTCGAGGTACTTTCTTTTTTCAGCAGGATCATCTGACTGGACTAATTCCTCACCTGCCAGGTTTCCCTTTTTCATAGTGAAAACTTCCTTATGGCAGGACTCACAGGCGAGTTTGGCTTTGCCCACATGGATATCATGATCAAAGACGACTGTTTTGACAGGCTCGTTGAAAACTATTTTTTCTGTTGGGGGCACGTGACATGAATCGCATTGGGTCATAGCGTCAAAGGCGTCATCGCCATTATGGCAGGCTCCGCAATACTTTCCTTCTTTAAAAGCGGCCATAGTGAAGTTATCTGTGGCAGTGGCGGCACCTTTTTTCATTTCAAAGATCCCGCTGTGGCAATCGTTGCATGCAAGCCCCATGTCTTCAACGTGAGAGGTATGACTGAAGGATGATTTAGTAGGTTCTTCCCAAACAATCGGCTCTTCAGAGACACTGTGACATGCAAGGCAGTTGGTGTCTGTGGCAAAAGCAGTGTCTCCATCGTGGCAAGTCCCGCAAAACTCACCTTCAGCCATAGCTGCCATTGTGAATTTATGAGTGTTTACTGCTGTTCCACGCTGCATGGAAAAGATATCGTCATGGCAGGAGGTACAATCGAGACCGGCATCCATTGTATGGGTGGGGTGATCAAAAGTCGCTTTGATGGGGGTGGTCCATACGATAGGGGTTTTAGGGCCATAGGTCTTGGCGTCGTACTCTTCAGCGGCAATGCCGTTGGTGGCAAGAAGAAGAGATACCGAAAGGGTGATAAGACTGCTTGCTAATAAGGGACTTTTGGTCATTTTTATGCTCCGCTAAATAAGGGTCAGAGTGAAATGAGGGTCGAGAACACCTTTGCGTCTCTTTAAAAATAATTTTTGTTTTTTTGCACAACTCAAAAGAGAGTATTGGGCAGAATAGCAATAGATTATTTTCGGAAAGATCGCTAATCAGGTATTTCGTACCGGGTTAACTAAGTAATTCATTAAATACTACAGCAGCGAGAATCGTTGTTATTACTGCCACATAGTGGCATACTACTAAGTATCTTTTTTCTATTTGACGGGATTCTCTACTGTTTTTAAGGGACATTGTCAAGATGAAAACTGGCCTAAGCTAGAATTTAATAAGAAGCTAAACAAGCGCACAAAATGACATGTTTTCAATAGACAAATCGAAAAAAAAAGTGAGATCGGTGTGATATGAAGAGGCAAATGTGTATATGGTAAGATAAGTAATATCTAACATTTACAAATTGGAGAAAGTTTTATTTCCTGATTTCTTTATTAAGTTGGGCAATTCGTTCAGCTGCATCAATGATGTTTCGGAGAATTTTTGTTTCCTCTGCACCCATATCTACTTCACGATAGGTATCACTCAGGAGTTGAGCGTAATTAATTATCCCATTGGATAAATTAGTGCTTTCATTAATGATAATCGCCAGTTGGTTCTCGTCAACCAGCCAATCCGTTTCGCTTTCTTTATTTTCCTTACTTCTCTCAAGCAAGGCATTCACTGAATCGGTTAAGAGGGTAACTTCAGTACAGACATCAGGGTCGCAACTGAGGCCGTTGGCAAATATGTCAACATCCTCTGTTTGTTTTGTGAGGTGCAGCAGGGGAAGTATGGTTTTTTTATAAAGAAGGATCAGGGAAAAAGTGATCAGGCAGATAATAGTCCCCAGGACACCAATCATAATGGTTTGGAACTGGACAACTTTAGCCCGCATCTGGCTGACAATAATTCTGTCAAATTGAATCAGGTACTCTGCCAGACTGCGCATTTTATCCTGAAGGACAAGGCTGTGAGCGACCTTGTCGCTGCTGGCAAGAATCTTTTTTGAAGCAATGGCTAAACCGGAAAGATCCATTTGTTTTGCCATATCGAGCCGGTATTCACCTGGAATGAGAGTGTTTTCCTGTAGTCTTGCAACTGAAGAATTTAGATTTTTAAGCTGATCGGCGGCCTGATCTACTTTTTCCCAGTTTTTTTCTATCAGGGAGGTAGTGATCTGTTCCCTGATAGTTGAGAACTGAAAGATCATGTTTTCACTTTGAGTGATAATCGTATTGTACCTGGCGTTGAGCTGGTGTTGACGAATGCCAAGGATAATGACAAAAACAAGGAGACCTGCCACACCTACAAATGCCAGGTAGCTCATTTTTTTTATGGAATGCATGGCTTATTGTTTTTTCCTTTTAGAATGAATACAGGTCGCGGCCGCCGGGCAATTTTTGCATTGATTGGTTTCACGGATACCTGCAGCAATCCTTTCCGTGAAGTGACAATCCATGATAATGCAGAAATCATCTTCATCCAGGGTCTCAACTTCGAGAAGGATAGCTGCGAGTTGTTTCAAGAGATAATATTTTTTCTTGAGAATTATGACAGCATCATTGTAACATGATTCGAGCAGAGCTTTGATTTCCTTATCAACAATTTCAGATGTTTTGTCGCTCATTTCAAGACGTTGAGCTCGTCCACCAAGAAAACCTGAAGCGTCAACTACCATTGCCTGCGGCCCTACCATGTCGCTCATTCCCCATTTGCAAATCATGTTGGTGGCGATCTCTGTTGCCTGGACAATATCACCTTGTGCCCCAGTGGTTCGCTGGGAAAATGCGATCTCTTCTGCTGCCCTGCCCCCCATAAGGATAGTAATCCTGCTTTTCAGGTAATCATAGCTGTAACTGCTCCGGTCAGTGACTGAAAGCTGTTGGGTCTGACCAAGGGCCTGGCCACGGGGTATGATGGTGATTTTGTGGATAGGATCAGCTTCCGGAAGTGATTTGGCAACAATGGCATGGCCTGCTTCATGATAGGAAAGGACAAAACGATCGTCCTCGGAAATGGTAATTCCTTTGCGCTCAAGCCCCATCAGGATACGATCTCTGGCTTTTTCAAAGTCCAAATAGTCAACACATTTTTTTCCTTCCCTTGCTGCCATCAGTGCGGCTTCATTGACAAGATTGGCTAGTTCGGCCCCGGTAAATCCTGGAACCATATGGGCGATTTTGTCCAAGTCCAGGTCAGGGACAAGAGCGATTTTTGCACCATGGACTTTGAGGATTCTCTTTCTCCCCTTGAGGTCAGGGGGAAGAATATTGACTTGCCTGTCAAATCGACCCGGTCGTCTTAAGGCAGGATCAAGAATATCAGGTCTATTGGTAGCGGCAAGAACGACGATGGTATCAGAACTACTAAAACCATCCATCTCAACAAGCAGGGCATTGAGAGTCTGGCTTCTTTCATCCTGACCACTTGCGGTAACTCCTCCGGCACGACTCCCACCAACTGCATCAATTTCATCTATAAAAATGATGCAGGGGGCGTTGGCTTTGGCTTCTCTGAAAATATCACGGACTCTGGAAGCACCAACACCAACAAACATTTCTACGAAATCAGAACCGCTAAAGTTGTAAAAAGGAACCTCAGCTTCACCGGCAATTGCACGAGCGAGAAGTGTCTTTCCGGTTCCAGGGGGGCCCTGAAGAAGGACGCCCTTGGGACTGATTGCCCCAATATCGCTATATTGCTGAGGGTTCTTTAAAAAATTAACCACTTCCTGCAACTCTTCGAGGGCTTCAGGAATCCCTGCAACATCATCAAAGGTTACCTGTTTGTGGTCATCATTTGGCAGGATAAGTTTGTCTGTGGCAAATTTATTCTCCTCTTCATCTAGTTTTTTCTTTCTGCTGAGCGAAATAATGACTGTCAGCAGAAGAAGAACGATGTAGACGAGGGCAATGGCCTGGAAAATCTGTTCGGAACGATCCTTCTTGAAAATAATCTGAATATTTCTGTCCTGAAGTTCAGAAATCAGCTTTTCGGCGTTGGGGACGGCAGTTTCATATCTGTCTCCTGCACGATGCTGGGCAATCACTTTGTTTCCGATAAAAGTTGTGGAAACCAGGTCATGATTAACAAGACAGTAGCGAAATTCGCTGTAAGTGACAGTTCGTAACTTATGTTCAAGTTGCCAGAGGCCGTAACTGCCAACAAGAAGAATGGTAAAAAGAAAAAAAATGAAGAGATTTCGAATTAGAATTGCCATTAGAGAACCTGAAAAAAATAATCGTTCTAAGTTTGGTGTGCGAAAAACCTGTAAGTATTAGGAAAGTGTATATTTTACTCTCTATCAATAGAGTTGTATATGCATATTTGTCTACAAGAGTCAAAAAAAAAGCCAGAGAGACAAGTCTCTCTGGCTTAATAGTAGGATTCCTTAACATATCAGATTGCTAAGGAAGCATCACTGGGACAAGCAGTTTTACATGGTTCCTGAAATTGCTCCAAACAGGTTTTTAGCAAGAACTACAGGGCCACCGGCATTGACAAAGGCACTGGATAAGCAGATAACTGCCCAGATTCCGATTCCACCGGCAAAGGCTGCCGTGATTATCATACCAAGCTTGTACAGCTCGCTGTCAGTATTTACGGCTTCGTGAACTGTGGTTTTTGCATTTTCTTTGGTGATTTCCTGATTTTTCATGAGACGATCCTATTGTTGAGATTGAATTGCAGTCTAAACTAACCTGAGATTGCTTTAAATAAGTTTGAGATCAAATTGACTGGGCCACCACTATTAGTAATCCCTGAAATTATACAAGCCACTGCCCAGATACCAATGATGCCTGCAATAATGCCTATTGCAGTGGTGGCTACTCTGGAAATTTCAGTAGCCGCGTGGCTTTCTGTTCCAGTGTGAGCCTTATGTAATGAACGAGTATCTTTCATGGGATTACCTTAATTCTTTAAAAACCTTGTTGTTTTTGAGGACTGGAGGAGAAGACTGTTTCCTAATGCCATGTCTGTTTACATACCGGTTACAGCTTGAAAAAGATTTTTTAGTAACTCAACCGGGCTGCCTTTTTCAAGAACGGAACTGGAGAGACATATGAGTCCCCAGCCGCCAACTACTAGGGCAAAGGCCGCCGTAATGTACATACCGAGTTTATAAAGCTCACTATCTGTGTGCTCTGCTTCATGAACTGTGGTTGTCGTTTGATTCTTTTCCTTGGTGATTGCTTGATCTTCCATGTGACATACCTCTGAATCTGATGAAAAAATTTCTTCAGGTTGAATTTACCCGAGTATGGAGTTGATTAGGTTTTGTGCCAGGGCTAAGGGGCCACCACTATTGATGGTACCAGCAAAAAGACAGGCTGTGGCCCAGCAGCCAATTATACCTGCTGAGACGACAATGACAGCAACACTGACTTTTGAAATTTCACCGTTGGCGCTGGCTTTTGTTCTGGCTCGACTGTTGACTTGTTCCATGGCTGGTGTGGTATGCATCCTATGTTTGCTCCCTGGGGTACAGTGATGATTGGTTACTTACTTGTTCCTTATCCAATAAATGCCGATACAAAATTTGAGACAAGGTTTGCGGGTCCGCCGCTGTTGATCATACCGGAAGCGAGGCAGGCTACAGCCCAGCATCCGATGGCAGCAGAAGTAATACCTATTGCATTTACTCCAACCCTGTTCAGCTCAACACTTGCACTCTCTCTTGCCACGCTTCTTGTTTTTGTTGTTGTGGTAGTTTTCATTGTGTTCTCCTTTAAGGATTTTTTTGACGTATTTTCTATCCCAGTTGCTTTGTATCTTCTTTAATGCACAGTGCGTGCCATTTTCTTATTTATTTGGAATTTAAGACAAGAGACAGCGTAATATGCAGGAATAACGACGTTTAAAAATAGTGTAGTGGGGACAAACTTGACGTTAAGAAGTAAAAAAAGTACTCAGGGGATGTGATGCATATGTGTTGCGTTTTGACTGTCAGTGTCGCATAGTTGTTGCTTTCTGTTTGTGGTGCAACAGATATGCAACACTTAGTGGTTTCTGCTTGGGGATGGGGAGGCAATATCGTGAGATATGCCAAATCGCTGCATTTTTCGATAAAGTGTTGAGCGATCTATATGTAGCATGCGTGCGGCTTTAGATTTATTACCACGGGCACGCTTAAGGATGTCTATAATTTCATCCTCCTCACTAATATAGGGGGGCAAGGTCGCGATTGCGGTTAGTTGTGCTTGGGCTTCGGATTGGGTTTGGGGAAGAATAGTTGGTTTTTGGATTTCCTCAGGAAAGTGATCCAGTGAAATTGTTGGGCCTTTACATAGTACACAAGCCCTTTCGATGATATGGCTTAATTCCCGAACATTACCAGGCCACGAATAACGTGTCAGGGCGTCCATGGCCTGATCAGATATACCATGAATATTACGCTTCAGCTTTTCGCGATAGAGGGAAAGAAAATGATGGACAAGGATGGGGATACCTCCTTTTCTGTCACGTAATGGAGGAAGTTTTATTTCGACAACCTTCAGCCGATAGTAGAGATCTTCGCGAAAACTTCCCTCTTTTACTTTTTCGGTAAAATTGACATTGGTTGCAGCAATAATTCTTACATCTACATGTACAGGGGTATCCTGTCCGACAGGAGTAAACGTTTTTTCCTGGAGAAATCTGAGTAAGAGCAATTGCATTCGTGGTGAAATGTCACCAATTTCATCAAGAAAAAGTGTTCCGTTGTCGGCCTGGAGCAATCGACCTTCCCTGTCTTTTTCTGCTCCTGTAAAGGATCCTTTTATATGACCAAAAAGTTCACTCTCCAATAAGTCTTCAGACATTGCCGCGCAATCAACTTTTACCAGGGGCATATCCCTTCGGTTACTTTCTGCATGGAGTGCCTCTGCCGCAAGTTCCTTGCCAGTTCCTGACTCACCAGTAACAAGGACAGCAGTATCAACCTTTCCCACATTCTCAATGAGATTGTAGACGTTCTGCATTGCCTGGCTTGAACCGACATAACCATGAAACTTGTTCCTGGAATTGACCCCTGTCGTGGGTTCCGGCATAGTAATGTCTCTTGCCACAATGACAACACCATTAAATTCCTCATATCCATCTTCAAGTGGCGCTGCATTAAGACTTATAATCCTGAGATTCCCATCAGATTTTCTACATTCTACCTGATGTTCCAGAACCTCTTTTCTACTAGACAATACCTGTTTCGCGTCCTGCAGACAGGCCTTTCCCATTTCACTGTCATAGGATTTCAGGCTTGTTTGTTTGTTGGACTCTGAATAGAGAAGCCATTGCTTAGCAGTATCATTGAGCTGAACAATGTTCAGACTACTGTCTATAGTGATAATCGCGTCTCGAACAGAACCGAAAATTGCTTGCAGGTATCGTTTAAATTTTTCGTTTTCCTGGAGTAATTCTTTTTTTTCATTCTCAAGTTGCCAGTGTTGTAGGGCTTGGCGAACAAATTTGAGCAGAGTTTGTTTATTTACAGGTTTTGAAATATAATCAAAAGCTCCATAGCGTACAGCCTCAGCAGCAGTATCAAGATTTGGAAATCCTGTCACCATGACTACCGGGCATTCGATACCAGCCTCACGGATTTTACACAAAAGATCTGTGCCTTTTTCCCCCTCGAGTACAATATCGCTGATGATAAGGTCAAATTCCTGTTTTTTTATGGCATCCAGAGCCTCTTCCATAGAGGACGCAGTAACAATTGGGCCATATCCTTCCCGTGCAAGAAACATTTCGAAAGTGAGTCGAATACTTGCCTCATCATCAACAATCAGAATATGAGTATCTTTTTCAGTGTCGGTATGATTGTCCATGTCACGATCCTGATGAGGGGAGTTCTATTATCATCTTTGTGAATTTATTCATAATTGAATTCACTTTGATGGTGCCTCCATGGTTCTGTATGATACCGTAACTGATACTGAGCCCCAGACCTGTACCTTTTCCGGAGGGCTTTGTTGTAAAAAACGGGTCAAACAGTCTACTCAGAATACCTTGGGGTATACCAGTTCCTGAATCTTTAATGATGATTTGAGTAACATGTTCTCCGTCTTCTTTAATAATCGGGGAACAGGATATCGTCAGCTTTTTATCTGGGGAAGTAGTGGGGTACCGTTCGTTTAAAGCGAAACGGGCATTACTTATCAGGTTGAGTATGACTTGCTGTAGTTGTGTGAAATTGCCGGAGATTCGACAGGGCTCTTCAGAGTAATTGGTCTTGATCTTGATTCCATCCTTTTTAAACTGATGTTTGACAAGGGAGAGACTGTCTTCTATTACCTGGGTAAGTTCTAAAGGTTCATTGTTGTTTTCACTTTCACGGGCAAAAGAAAGAAGGTTTTTGATGATTAATGCGATTCTTTCCCCTTCGTTTACAATTTTTTCTAAAAGTTCTGCCTGAAGGGAATCTTTTTCGCTGTCATCGAGGAGCAACTGGGCAAAATTAATAATGCCGGTGATGGGATTGTTAACCTCATGCGCAACTCCTGCCGCAAGCTCACCAATGGCAGCCATTTGTGCCGTTCGAATAGCATCGGCTTTTGTCATCTCATAGCTGGTCAGTTCCCTTGCCACAAGAAGTATTTTACGAATAGATCCATCTTTGTCTTTTACAGGTGAAATAGTAAGAAGATATTCGCCTGCGAGGCCGGGGAGGGTTGTTTCTTCTACCCGCGGAGAGCATGTAAGAAGGAACTCCTCAAGAGGACATTGGATATGTGGAGAGCTGCCTCCATGGATAATCTTGCAAATACCCTTGCCGATGATTTCTGCCTGAGTTTTATTCGCGGCAGCCAGAGCGGCATTGTTTGCATCAATGATCATCCCTTCAGGGGTTACAACCAGGACAGGGTCTTGAATAGCCTGAAACAGTTCATTTCCACCTCCAGTAGAATACGCATTCCCTAATTCACGATACTCTTTCATATTCATTTCGAGTGTATTTAATCCTGTCTTGTCAGTCATCGCGATTGTATATGGGCAAAGAGATGATTCAGCGGGCTGAAATTATTTGAGTTCAAGTGGATGCAAGCTAAAGCAAAGAGAGAAGGGCCTCAAAAGCGGCCCTTCTCTCTGAACCTTTTTGAATCAGTGTTCTTTCTGTTCAAAAACTTTCCCAAAAACACGTTCACCAAGCAGGAAACCAAAACAGACAACACTTATACTGCCTATGATTACCCCGAATTCAAAGACGGATGGAACATAATCCAAGTATGTTGGCGCGTTATCCCAGCCCAAATTGCCTGGCACAAGCAGGCCTCCAGCAACGAGGTCGTATCGGGCCACAAACTGGCCAACGAGGATCATGATTCCAGCTAAGGCCATCATTCCAATCTGTTCCAACCTGGAAAGGATAATCAGGATCAGGGGAATCAGAAGACCGACAGTCACTTCCAGGACCCAGAAGTTAATAGAGAGGGGGCCGTTGACCAGGGCTTCTGCGGCAATCCTGCCAAGTTCGGCACCACCGACGTAATACATGATCAGACGCCAGAAGGTAGCTACAGTGTAGAGTATCAAAACCAAAGCCATTGCCTTGCCGGCACTCTTAACAGCAGCTTTGACAGATTCGTTCATTTCAATACCGCGAATTTTAAAGGCGAGATAATTAAAGAGGATGATTGCGGCAGCACCAGACAGGAATGCAGCAGTCAGGAAATAGATGGGAAGTTGTCCGCCATACCAGTACGGGCGTGCCGGTAGAGTTGCAAACACACCACCAAGACAGCTGTTGGCAAGAACTTCGGCTACAGCACCAGCAGTACCCAGAATTACCGCAACACGGGCAAGTCCTGTAACTATACCAAAAAACTCAACTATCATACAGCCAACAGCCAGGCCGTAAAGAGTACCCATCCACCAGATATTGGATGTGGGGTTTGGAGAAAGAACATTGTAAATGAGCATTCTGTGGGGGCTGGCAATTTCCACACCAATGGTGGCAAAAGCACCCATGATGCAGACAATTGACATCCATACCATTCTATTACTGACAATAGCCATTTTTGTTCCCCCAAAGAGATGGGAAATGGCAGCATAGATACAGAGTCCGGTGGAAGTGATTGCCCAGAATGCGTAGGTTGAAATCAGCATGCCCCAGGGTACTTCCCGGGTGTTGTTGTAGATGGCCTCATGACCAAAAATGAAAGAGGCTACACCGCAACTGAGACCGGCCACAATGATAATAAGGAAGAAAATCGTCGCCCGGTTTATTCCCGGAGTTGCCAGGCTGTTATCCTCAGTCTGGGCAAATATATTTGCGATTGAACTGTTTGCCATTTTTATCTCCTGCACAAGTATTTTATAAGGCGTTTTGCCTGGGTATTTCTCTTAAGTCTTTCTTTGTCATTCTTTTAGAGAGTGCTTCAGCCACTTCAATGGATCAATGGCCACCCTGTTCGTTCTGCTGGGCACCACTGTGGGAATCTATTCCCATCATCCTGTTGTACCCTTTCACTCCAATATGACATGTGTTGCAAAGGGTGTTTGAGGCAAAAGCCGTTTCGCCGTCATGACATTTACCACAGTAGTTACCTTCATAGAGAGCTTTCATGGTAAAGTTGGATGAACTCTCTGCAGTTCCAATTTTCATGGCAAAGGCCTCGTTATGACATGAGTCACACTCCAGACCGTACTCTTCGGTATGGACCTTATGGTGGAAGACCACTGCTTTGACAGGTTTGGTCCAGACCATGGGATCTTTTTCAGGAAGCATATGACATACGGCACAATCAGTGTCGGAAGCAAAGGCGGTGTCACCATTATGGCAGGCACCGCAATATTTTCCTTCGGCAAAACCGGCCATTGTAAATGATCCGCTGTTAGTTGCCATCCCCAGCTGCATCGCGAAAATATCATTGTGGCATTCACTGCATTCTATTCCCAGGTCATCTGTATGGCTATTATGTCCAAAAGTTACTTTGGTTGGTTCTTCCCAGGTTATTGAACCTTCGGGAGGGAGATGACATGCTGCACAGTTGGTGTCGGAGGCAAAAGCTGTTTCCCCATCATGACAGGCTCCGCAGAATTGTCCTTCGGCAAGAGAGGCCATGTTCAGTTTACCGGTTCGGGCGGCGACACCACGCTGCATGGCGAAAATTTCGCCATGGCAGGCACTACATTCCAACCCTATTTCATCTGTGTGGGATCTATGTTCAAAAACAACTTTGGTTGGCTTTTCCCAGACAATTGGAGTTTCAGGGCCAAAAGCCTTTACGTCATATTCTTCTGAAGCTGAGGTGTTGACCACAAACAGAAAGCTTCCGGCAAGCAAGGCAAGAGCAATAGTCTTAAGGTAATTTTTTTTCATTGTATATTCTCCTGGAATCTAGGCGATAATGAGGAACGGCTGCATGTGAAGCAGTGATATGTATATTGATGGCAGCGCATTTTCATTTTAAATCCTGAATCGCTTAGGCGTTGGTGTAAAAAACATTGGGGAGGGCACCTGTTTCAGGCCGCAATACCCATATTTTGTTGTCAGGTTCGTGAAGGACTTGATAGATCTTGCTACTCTTATCATTAATGTCACCAAAGACCCGAACATCAGCAGGGCAGGCGGCAGCACAGGCAGTTTCTTTTTCACCCATTGCAAGTCTGGTGTCCAGGCAGAAGTTACACTTATCAATTGCGTATTTGTCATGATTAAAATATCTGGCATTGTAAGGACAGGCGGCCATGCACGTCTTGCAGCCAATACATTTTTTGTAATCCATAACCACGATACCGGTTTCGGGGTCTTTGAACGTAGCCCTGGTTGGGCATACACGAACACAAGGAGGGCGGTTGCAGTGGTTGCAGAGAATGGGCCTGAATTCTTGTTTCTCAACACCATTAATAGTGGTCACGCGTTCCTGGACATCTGTTCTCCAGGCGCCGTGTCCAACTGGAACATGGTTTGTTTCCCTACAGGCATCCATACATTTTTCACAACCAACACAGTGGTTTTGCCTTATGACCATGCCATAATGCTTAGGATAGGGGTATTGCCCTTCAACAGGTACCACCACATCGGTGGCATTGCTTCCGCCTTTGGCATTCTGAACCGAAGTCAGTGACAGTACAGATCCTCCCAGGAAAACGCCAGTGATCGCTAGTCCCATCTTCAGGAAGTTGCGACGTTCTTCCGAAGGGAGCGATTCTACACCCTCATTCTTTTCCTTTTCTAAGTCCTTAATGTTCATTCTACTCCTCCTGGTACTCAAAACACATCCACATGTTCAAATGTGCCGGTAGTTTTGCTGTACAAAATCCAGCAATTAAAAATGAGGCCTCACTCAGTGAAGTATGGGGCCAAAAAGTGCAAAATCTTTAACAAACCAGTTTTACTTCAATAAATGTGTAGCAACAGTGTGGTGCAACAATAATGCAACACTTCATTGTCCATAAAATACAGCTATTATTGTAGGAGTCAAGATGTTTTTTACAAAAAAAACAGTTTATGAAAATGTCGGTTTGCGGCCACCGGTTTTCATGTCGGTTTTTATTTTTACGCTATGACGTTTCTTGACTCTTTCTCAGTAAATGGAGTATGTATCTGAACTGATTTTGATCTCTTATATAAATAACTGAAGTTTCCTAGAAATTATGTGGCACCAGGTGAGAATTCCTAGCATGTGAGGATCGCTATCAAAAATGGTTTCACTTTCTATGCCAGATGAGAGGTAAATACACAATAAAATATTTAAAAACAGCTAGATAGA
>JAIPEF010000053.1 GCA_021737265.1 Desulfocapsa sp.
AAGTAAGAGATCACTCCGTCCTTTCAGGACGACCTATGTTGTTGGATACAACCGGTGGCTAAAGCACACCGGCTATAACACTGAACCCCTGCGGGGTTTTTGTAAGGCAGTAGTTATGGGTAATAGGCAGTCCTAGGTACGTTGAATTCTTCACAGCTGTAGCTTAGAAAAAAAGGTCCTTCCGTGGTGCACATCCCTACATATCCATTTAATATGCTACCAATTAGTAAAATAATCCATTATGGTAAGGCCGACCGGATACCACAAAACACCAAGAAGCCGATACTCTTTTCAGGTACCCTCAAAATATATATTTGCTTTTGAAATATCACTCTAAGACACTATGATTCAACCGGAAGCTAAACCTCTAATCATCTTTTTGACAGCATTATTCTCGGCACTGTTTGCACTCCCCAAACTTATAAACATTGCCAAGAAAATCAATTTGATGGATCAACCCAGCAGCCGGAAAGTACATGCATCACCCAAACCCCTTGTCGGCGGAATCGGCTTTGTTCTTTCCGCCTGTTTTGCATCCGTCCTTTTTGTTCCGGCAACAGGGCTGAGGGGGTTGTGGGCAGGCTTGTCTCTGATGCTGGTGATTGGTTTTTTTGACGACCTGAAGGAACTGGGACATCGGCAGAAATTTATCGGCCAAATTATCGCCTCGGCACTGCTCATTTCCTTAAGCCATGTCATGCTCATCTCTTTTGGAGACCTTCTGGGAATTGGAGATCTGACCATCCCTACCTACTGGTTGTCTTTCCTCATCTCTGTTTTCTGCATCCTTGGGGTTATCAACGCCATCAACCTGATGGATGGACTGGACGGGTTGGCTGGGGGACTGGCTTTTGTAGCTTTTATAACCTTTGCCATCCATGCCTCTTTTGCAGACAACCAGACATTTCTCCTTCTGAATCTGGCATTTGCCGGTGCTCTTTTAGGATTTCTTCATTTTAACTGGCATCCCGCTAAACTCTTCATGGGCGATGCCGGAAGCCTTTGTCTTGGTTTTGTCCTTGCATTCATGGCCGTTGCCATGAGCCAGGGAGAGAATGCATCGATTCGCCCTGTTACTGCTCTCCTCATCCTTGGTGTACCGATTGTGGACACCCTGACAATCATGACCAGGCGGATCATGCAAGGGCGAAGCCCGTTCCACGCCGACAAGCACCACGTACACCATATTTTCATGCGCTACGGACTGAGTAAAACAGTTACTGTAAAAGTTATCATAGGATTCAGCATTATACTGTGCTGTTTCAGCTTGTTAGGCCCTATCTACAAGTTACAGGACTGGACCCTTTTCCTGGTTTTTGCTATCTACTTCACACTTTATTTTATTTCTTCCTTTTATATCCTCAATATTTTCCGTTTCAGCCTCAAAATACGCAAAAACCACTCAACTGGATAACCAACCCCGCCCCCCAATTGGTCTCTCCTCCCTGCTCATAACAGCCCTCTTGATTTTGCTGTCTTGATAACCACCAGGGCATAGACAGCCTGTAAAAGGAAAAAAGGTAAAAAGACGGAGAGCCGCTGATTGCCCTGCACCTGGACCATCCAGAGCGCCCCAAGGCCCTGCAGAAAACAGAAGCAGTATTGCATGAGGGATACTTTGAGATGACTATATCCCATTTGCTGTACCAACTGGTACAAGTGGCTTCGATGAGCCTCCATAACATTTTCCCCGCGTATACACCTGCGGAGGAAAGTAAAGAAGGTATCAAAAATAACATGGAACAGTAATAAGGGCATGACCAGAAAGGAGGTGTGCGAATGATCATACCTTGTCGCAATAATAGCCAGTATGGCAAAGACAAAGCCCAGAAACACACTGCCCACATCTCCCATAAAAATTTTTGCCGGGGGAAAGTTAAAGAAGAGGAAGCCTATGGAACCAGCCAGGATTGTATAGGAGGTAATATAAACAAACGTACTCCCCTGAGAAAAGGTTATAATCATAAAAAAAAGTGCAACAATTGCCGCTGTCCCGCCAATCAGACCATCCAAGCCGTCCATAAAATTCACAGCATTTGTCAGGCCAAGTATCCAGAACAACGTCAGAGGATAGGCCAACCAGCCTAAATGTACATACCCTATTCCTGGAATAAAGAGTTGATCAAGCAGGATTCCTCCCCACATTGCAATCAGGATTGCAATGATCATAACTGCAAGCTTAAGCACAGATCTGATTGTTTTCAGATCATCCAGGAAAGAGATAAGTGCAACGAACAATGACGAGACAAGAAAACTGACCATATATATCTGCTGAATATGGGTCTTGTCGCCAAAATAATAGATAAGGAGCATACCGATTAAAAAAGTGACGACAATGGCAACCCCTCCCGAGCGAGGGGTGGTGTGGAGATGACTGGAACGCTCGTTTGGCTGATCGGTTGCAATCGCAGTTCTATAAAAAAACCAGGTGACGCAGTAAGCGACAGAGGTCAGCAGGAGAAAGAAAAGGATGTGAAGGAGAAGTGAATTACTTGTCATGATAGGTAACTACTTAGGTCAATAGGCTGAAGAAATTTAGGCTGTTAGGGATTGACTGGAGTGACCGGGAATTATGGAAGGCCAACTGACCTCGTCATGCCCAAATGTAGTTATCGGGCATCCAGCAGCTATGGTTGGATAAGGAACGGAAAAGGCCTCTGGCCGCTCCTTTCACAGAACCACTCGCACCCAAACCTACTATACCACAACTGACCAACAAGACCAATCTTTGCCATTTTAAGTGGTGCAAAAAAGTCACTAACAGAAACTGAAACATAATGAGTAGGGATTGTTCCAAAAAAGAGCAGAACATATTCATTATTTATGATATCTTGTACATAGTTAAAGATTAATGTGGCTATTAATACCACTTTTAAAATTGAACAACGGCAAACAACAAAAGGATCGTCCATGAACATTCTTGTAACGGGTGGAGCAGGCTATATTGGTTCCCATACCTGCCTGGTACTACTCAATGCAGGTTTTCAGGTTATTGTTCTTGATAATTTAGGTAACTCGAGCAAAGAGGCCTTACACCGGGTCAGTAAACTTACCGGTAAAGATATAGAATTTCATGAGGCTGACTTACGCAGCATCGATGACGTTGAACAGGTCTTTTCCACCTGTCCTCCGATTGATGCCGTTATTCATTTTGCCGGACTCAAGGCGGTGGGCGAATCCATAACTGAACCGCAACTCTATTACGACAACAACATCTGCGGCACCCTGAATCTTACCAGGACAATGGCCGCCCATGGTGTGAAAAACATCGTCTTCAGTTCATCTGCCACTGTCTATGGCGATCCTGCCACTGTGCCTATCACTGAAGACTTTCCCCTCTCCTGTACAAACCCGTATGGCCGGACCAAACTCATGGTTGAAGAGATCTTAACTGATCTTCATCATGCGGACAGCAGCTGGAATGTCTGCCTCCTGCGTTACTTTAATCCGGTGGGTGCCCACGAGAGTGGCCAAATCGGAGAAGACCCCAGTGGTATTCCAAATAACCTGATGCCCTACATCTCACAGGTTGCCGTGGGGAAACTGGAGACACTTTCTGTCTTTGGTGATGACTATTCCACTGTTGACGGAACCGGGGTACGGGATTACATCCATGTTGTCGATCTGGCCATTGGTCACGTAAAGGCCCTTGCAAAACTCAAGGAAAAGACAGGCGTTGAAATCTACAACCTTGGCACCGGAAAAGGCTATAGTGTCCTTGAAATGGTCAAGGCCTTTGAGAAAGGTTCCGGCAAGTCCGTACCCTACACCATTGCCCCCAGGCGTGCCGGAGATATTGCCCAATGCTATGCAGATCCGGGGCGCGCGCACAGAGAGCTAAACTGGGAGGCAACCCGTGATCTTGAGACCATGTGTGCAGACACCTGGCGCTGGCAGTCCCTGAATCCGGAAGGCTACAAATAAATAAGCCAGAGTTGCCTGTAACCTGGTTAACTCAATTAATAAACTCATTTTTAAAAACTTAGGTTTAACTGCAAATGAAAATAACGATCATCGGCACCGGGTATGTTGGTCTTGTCACCGGGGCCTGCCTGGCAGAATTTGGGCACCATATCACCTGCATGGACAAGGACACAAGCAAGATATCCGCCCTCCAGGATGGACAGATCCCTATCTATGAGCCCGGACTGGATGAACTTGTCAGGAAAAACAGCAGGGATGGACGACTCTCCTTTACGACAAACCTTGCAGAAAGTGTTGCTAATGCATCTGCAATCTTTATTGCTGTTGGTACACCCTCTTCCCGGCGCGGCGACGGCTATGCAGACCTGACCTATATCTACGCTGCCGCAAAAGAACTGGCTCAGCATCTGAAAGGCTACACGGTGATCATTGATAAAAGCACGGTGCCGGTGGGAACTGCAAAGCAGGTCTCCAGGCTGATCCAGGAGACGAATCCGGATGCGGATTTTGACATGGTTTCCAATCCTGAATTCCTACGGGAAGGAGCAGCCATCTCGGATTTTCAACGACCGGACCGGATTGTTATCGGCGCAGAATCCGTGAAGGCACAGGCTGTGATGAAGGAAATTTACGATCCGCTCTACCTCATCTCAACCCCCTTTGTCTTTACCGGACTGGAGTCTGCTGAACTCATTAAATATGCCGCCAACGCCTTCCTCGCCATTAAAATATCCTTTATTAATGAAATGGCAAACCTCTGCGAACAGGTGGGAGCTGATGTGGTCGACCTTGCAAAAGGTGTAGGCCTGGATGGTCGTATTGGCTCAAAATTTCTTCATCCGGGTCCCGGTTTTGGTGGATCCTGTTTCCCGAAAGATACCATTGCCCTGTTGCGTACTGCCCAGGAACACGGTGTCCCTGCCCGCTCTGTTGAGGCTGCTGTTGAAATCAACGCATCCCAAAAGGCGGGGATGGTCAAAAAAATCAGAGATGCCCTGGGTGGCGACGTTGTCGGAAAGACCATTGGCGTTCTCGGCCTTACCTTCAAACCGGAGACGGATGACCTGCGGGACTCTCCTGCCCTGAGTATCCTGCCACCTTTGCTTGAAAAAGGGGCAAAGATACAGGTCCATGATCCTCAAGGCATGAAAGAGGCTGAGCAGTTATTTCCGGAATTCACCTATACCGACAACAGCTATGAAGCGGCCACCGATGCTGATGCCCTGGTACTCATGACCGAATGGAACCAGTACCGGGCCCTTGATCTGGAGAAGATCAAATCACTCATGAAGCAGCCGCTCTTTATAGATTTACGTAATGTCTACTCCCCGGACAAGATGAAGAATAAGGGCTTTGTGTATGTCGGTGTCGGCAGGAAATGATGACAAAGCGTTTCCTAAAAAAAAACCATTCAACCTGAGCAAAGAGGCCTATGAAAGTAACAAAAGCGGTTTTCCCCGTGGCCGGACTTGGAACTCGTTTTCTCCCAGCAACCAAGGCCATGCCTAAAGAGATGTTGCCTGTGGTCGACAAGCCACTTATCCAGTATGCCGTTGAAGAGGCACTTGCTTCAGGCATTGAGCAGTTGATCTTTGTAACGGGTGGCGGCAAAGGTGCCCTGGAGAATCATTTTGATCGTTCCGTGCAGCTTGAAGAAACCCTCAGACAACGCGGAAAAGTAGAGCTTTTAAAAGAGATTGAATCCCTTGTTCCTAAATCGGGAACCATCATCTACACTCGTCAGAGCGAACCTCTGGGCCTCGGCCATGCTATCTGGTGCGCCCGGGATATTGTCGGCGATGAGCCTTTTGCCGTACTCCTGGCTGACGACCTGATAAAAAGTAACGTACCTGTACTTCACCAGATGATAAAACAATTTGACCGTTTACGCGCTTCCACCGTGGCCGTAATAGAAGTGCCTAAAGAAGAGACATCACGCTATGGAATTCTGGATGCCGACCAACCAATGAACGATACGTTTCGGATCCGCGGAATGGTTGAAAAGCCGCCTACAGAAGAGGCACCATCCAACATGGCTGTAATCGGCAGATATATCCTCACCCCCCGTATTTTTGATATCCTCAGTGGACAGCAGACAGGAGCCGGTGGTGAGATCCAACTCACAGATGCCATGTCCCAGCTCCTGACCGAACAGCCAATCTTCGGCTACCGTTTTGAAGGAACCCGTTTTGACTGTGGCGATAAGGCGGGATTTCAGATGGCTAATCTGGCCTTCGCCATGGAACATCCCGAAATTAAGGATACCTTGTTGCCTTACTTGAAAAATTTATTTTGTTGAGAAACGAAAGTTGGAAGCTTGCAGTCATCGGTAGTCAGCCGGCAACTGCCGCATCTGCAAACCGCTAACTGCTATCTGCCGACTTTAATAGAACCCTTCAGCCTTCAGCCTATACAATGCATTCACCCCACGTTATAAGACACCGAGAAGCAGTAAGCCGTCCCCGCCGTGAAACTCTGAACGGTCATATGAGTATCAATCTCTGGTTTACCGGGCTTTCCGGTTCCGGAAAATCTACGCTGGCCCATGCTGTGGAAGAGCGTCTCCACCTCATGGGATGCAGAACCTATGTCTTTGACGGGGACAATGTCCGCCACGGGCTCTGTGGCGACCTTGGATTCAGCCTGGAAGACCGCAGTGAAAACATGCGGCGTATTGCCGAAATGGTCAACCTCTTTCTTGATTCCGGGGTGATTTCCCTCACCGCCTTTATTTCCCCGCTGAAAGCTGATCGTAAACGGGTACGGGAAATCATCGGTCCGGAAAATCTCATTGAGGTGTACTGCAACTGCCCCCTTGAAATCTGCGAAGAACGAGACGTGAAGGGATTGTACAAAAAAGCAAGAAAAGGCGAGATTAAAAACTACACCGGCATTTCCTCCCCCTATGAACCCCCGGTAAATCCTGACATTGAGTTGGACACCAACACCCTCCCCTTACGCGAATGCGTAAACACCATCCTCACAGAACTCCGCGAAAGAGGTATTATTTTTCGCTAGGTATGTCAAAATTAAAAAACGTTTATTATATATCAATACAACTAATTACAATTTTTTAGCAAATTTACTTTACATATTTTTTCAGATACGTAAAATAGTTAGGAAGAGTCTTATTGGTAACCCATAAGACATTATTAATTCCTAACAAAGGAGAAGAATTATGAAAAGAATTACCCTCGTGCTGCTCACCCTGATGTTTTTGGCAGTGAACGTTGCCCTGGCTGCCGTAAACATCAATACGGCAGACAAAGAAACGCTTGCATCCCTACCTGGAATTGGAGATGTAAAGGCGGAAGCCATCATCCAATACAGGAACGATCATGGCGAGTTCAAAAATGCCCAGGACCTTGTTAATGTAAAAGGTATCGGCCCTAACATTCTTGAAAAACTTGCTAAAGATATTACCATCAAATAATTTCTGACAATTTTCTCAAAAGCACAAAAAAAGCCCTGTCAACCTCTTGGTCGACAGGGCTTTTTAACAGGTTGCTTCCCTCTCGAAATCATTCTCAATAAAAGCAAGATAACAATCTATAAGTTTCTAATAAATATCAAGATACTCGTCAAGTTCCCAGTCTGTAACTGCAGTGCGGTATTTATCCCACTCAGCCTCTTTTGCCTCGATATACTTCTCAAAGATATGCGCGCCTAGAGTTTCCTTGGCAATGGGATTCGCCTTCAACTCGTCAACGGCCTCTTTGAGGTTGGCCGGCATAACTTTAATTCCGGCATCAGCCATTTCCTTAGCAGACATTTTGAAGATATCCTGATCAACGGATGGCGGAGGAGTCAGTTTATTTTTCACACCGTCGAGACCGGAGTTCAGCATCATGGCCATGGCCAGGTATGGATTACAGGTTGGATCCGGGCAGCGGATCTCGGTCCGGGTACCCAGCCCACGGGAGGCAGGAATACGAACCAGGGCGGAACGATTGGATGCAGACCAGGCAGCATACACCGGAGCCTCATACCCAGGAACAAGGCGCTTATAGGAGTTCACCAGCGGATTGGTGACAGCAGCAAAGCCGCGTGCATTCTTCAGTGCACCTGCAATATACTGCCGTGCCACCTCTGAAAGCTGGAGAGGCGCATCCTCATCAAAGAAGGCATTGGTTCCATCTGCAACATTAAACAGTGACTGGTTGGTATGCATACCTGAACCGTTGATACCAAAGATCGGTTTCGGCATAAAGGTGGCATAGAGCCCATAACGGGCAGCAATAGATTTCACAACCCATTTAAAGGTAATGGTATTATCTGCTGCAGCCAGGGCGTCAGAATATTTAAAGTTGATCTCATGCTGGCCTTCGGCGACCTCATGGTGAGAGGCCTCAATCTCAAAACCCATCTCCTCCAGGGTCTCAATGATCTCACGACGACAGTCATTCCCGGTATCCTCGGGATCAAGACTGAAATAGCCGGCAACGTCGTTGGTGATGGTGGTAGCACGGCCGTCCTCGTCTTTCTCAAACAAAAAGAATTCAGCCTCGGTACCAACATTCATGGTGTAGCCAAGTTCCTTGGCTTCGGCCAGGACACGTTTGAGGTTATTTCTGGGGCAACCAGCAAAAGGAGTACCATCAGACTTGTAAACATCGCAGATAATACGTGCCGCGGCCACACCATCCTGATTTCTCCAGGGCAGAATACAGAAGGTGTCATAATCGGGTTTCAGGTACATATCAGACTCATTGATACGGACAAATCCATCGATGGAGGAGCCGTCAAACATCATCATACCATCCAGGGCCTTCTCAACCTGGCTTTTGGGGATGGCAACATTTTTCATAAATCCGAAGATGTCAACAAACTGGAGGCGGAAATAGTGAATATTTTCCTCCTCAATGGTTCTCATAATTTCGTCTCTGGTCATTTCATAATCTCCTAATTAAGGTTGAAATACATCATTGCTTTTCATCTACCTAACAAATCTGCTTTATAATAATAACACATCCCACTATGGGTTTTCTAACTGTATTCTCGCCCAAAATTACACACTGGGCAGACAGGTATCTCTTACCATTCTGCACAAAAAAAATAAATAGAAAATTTTTTATTTACATAAATGTAACCTTTCCTCACGCCGCACCATCTATTTCATACAGGATTCCATCCCGCAACTCCTTAATAAATGGCGCATCTTTCACCTTCTGGCCCTGGCTGTCCAGCACATAAAAAACATCGATGAGCTGTTCCACTTCAGTGGCAATATATGCACGATAGATATTAATGCCGAAATCTGCCAATGTCTGCGTTATTCGATACAACTGCCCGGGACTGTCTGCAGCATAGATCTCGACAATAGTATACTGGTTGGATGCCTCGTTATTCACAACCACCCGTGTCTCACTGATTCCTCCGGGACGTTTCCTCCGCCCGAGAGCAGATGACAGTTTTTTATAGAGCCTGTGTCCAAGTCCAAGTCGATGACTGAGGGCCAGGTTCAAATCATTGTTCAATGCCTGCCAATCCTTTTCCTCGTATTCTACGCCATCATCAGGCCATACATCCAAAACATCCATCGCAATCCCGTCTTTCCAGGTGAAGATCTGGGCGTTGAGCACTGAGAGATTATGGAGAGTGAGCACACCACAGATCTTGGCCAGCAGACCACTGCGATCCCGACACATGATCGAAAGCGACCACTGCCCTTGCTGCTTCCGGGGTAGAACCAGGGCCTTTTGCTGTAGCAGTCGGTAATTTTCCCGGTGAATTCGCACATGGGCCGCCACAGCTTCGGGAGTAAAACTCAAAAGATAATCGGCAGGAAGATCATCCACTGAGACACGACTACCTTCCTCCTTTGCAAGTAGTGTTCCAACCTGTTCCCGCAACCAATCCACACCCTGATCCACATGACGTACCATATCACCGACTGCAGAAAACTGGAGATGCGGCTGAATTTTCAGATACATATCAAACAGAAGCGTAGCCTTCCAGTCACTCCAGGCAGAGGGCCCGGTGGCCCGGGAGTCGGCAACAGCAATCATATAGAGCATTGCCAAGCGCTCGGTATTTCCAATTTTTTCAGCACACTGCCTGATGAACAACTCATCATTCAAATCACGGCGCAGGGCGTTTTCCGGAAGAAACAGGTGGTACCTCACTAAAAATTGCAAACAACTGCATTCCTCCTCATCAAGCCCAAGACGCTGCCCAATTGCGCCTATCCTTTCCGCCCCGACGATGGAGTGGTCATCATTCATTCCCTTACCAATATCATGAAGCAGGGTTGCAAGATAAAGGACATGCGGGGAAGCAATGGTCTGAAAAACAGACTCTTCTGTGTTCGCTGCCAGACGAAGCTCTGCCACACTCTGCAAAAGATGCCTGTCCACCGTATAGATGTGATACACATCGTGCTGAGCAAGGGTTTCTATACGCTGAAACTCAGGGATATAGGCTGGAAGCAGGCCAGTCTCCAGCATAACCTCCAACACAGCGAGAACGTTTTTTCCAGACTCCATGATCTCGAAAAAGGGTTTGGCCATCCTGCTGGAAGATCGGAGTTTATCAGTGACAAGCTCAAGATGCTTGCTGATCATCTTTCTGCTTCGATGATACAGGGGAAATCCAGTCCTGGCGGATGCGAGAAAACAACGCATCAGGAGATAAGGCCGAGACCGGAGCTCTTCCACTGATGCCGTCAGATAAATACGGTTATTACGAGCCGCTATACCTTTTTCTATGGATTTGATCTCGCCGGTATTTCCTTCAGCAAAGTCAAGAACATCGTCCACATGTTCAAAAAAGAGATCCGTGGTCACAGCAATGGTCTGCAAATGGCCGTAAAAATCCCTCATGAACCTCTCAACTCCAAGGATCCCTTTTTCCGTTCGATAATCAAAGGCCGCAGCAACTTCTTCCTGTTGCTCAAAATAGAGCTGATCATTTTTTCTGCCACTGATATAGTGGAGGCGATTACGGACCCTGACCAGCATATTCCAGGAGTCCTCAAAGGCTGTTTTCTCTGTCTTCTGGAGGATACCGGCCTGGACAAAATCCTCAAGATCCGACAAACCAAAGACAACAATAGCAGTCCAGAGCATGGCCTGGATGTCACGCATCCCGCCCTTGCTCTCTTTAATATTTGGTTCGAGCAGGTAACTGTGACTGCCGAAGCGTTTACGACGCTCCTGCCGAAAAGTTTTCATGGTGCGGACAAATTCTTCCCGCGCACCTTCTATAAAACCAACACGATATCGATTAATCAGCTCATCAAAAAGAGCTCTGGAACCAGTTAGCAAACGGGCATCAAGCATAGCCACCCGAAAGAAAAAATCCTCTCCGGCAAAGTCCAGACACTCATCAACTGTCCGTACTCCATGTCCCACATCAAGTCCGGTATCCCAAAGAGGATAGAGGACAGCGTTCGCCACTTTCTCCATCTCCTCTTTGGCATCTTCACGGAATAAAATCAGGAGATCAATGTCGGAATAGGGGAAAAGTTCACTGCGGCCGTACCCACCAAGGGCTACCAAGGCGACGGAATCCCTGGCCTTCTCATCAGCCGCAGCATTAAAATGTTCAGCAATGAACTCGTCAGCCAGACCGCTCTGTCTGGAAAGCAGGTCCTGCCCCTTCAGCCCCTGCTTCCATAACTCTTCGAGTGTCTCTCTCTGTGCTCGTAGTTTTGACATTTTTATCAGGCAGGAGGATGAAGGGTTCAGGAGGAACACTGCAGCCTGCAACTTTTCCTCTGGCAACTAAATCGCGTCGTGATCCTCTTCACCCGTACGAACACGGACAATACGCTCAATTGGAACAACAAAAATCTTGCCGTCACCGATCTTGCCTGTATTGGCTGCATTCCTGATGGTTTCCACCACCTGATCCACCATATCTGCAGCAACAACGATCTCAATGTTTACCTTGGGAATAAAATCAACCACATATTCTGCACCACGGTAGATCTCCGTATGTCCCTTCTGGCGTCCATATCCCTTTACCTCAGAGACGGTCATTCCCTGAATGCCGATTTCAGTCAAGGCCTCTTTTACATCGTGGAGCTTGAACGGCTTAATAATTGCTTGAATCTTTTTCATAATTATCCTCTCAGTGCCTTAGAAATTCTTTTCCTGTTTTTTGAAAAGAATTTGGTGAAGATTCTTAACCAGGACTCTCTTTCCAGTTTGCCGGGACTTGCAGAAGCAGTCTTTCGTCTTTGTGATACCAAATAAGACTCAACAGCGCTTCTAATTATTATAGGCAGTCTCTGAGTGTTGAGTGGAATCCAGGCCAATAACTTCTGCATCTTCCTCCACCCTGAGTCCCATGGTGCTGTTAATAATTTTCAACAAAATCCAACTCACAACCAGTGTATAGGTACCAACCACTACAACCCCAAAGGCCTGTTTTCCAAGCTGGGCAGCATTACCAGCTAGCAGCCCGTCCACACCTCCCGGATTTACAGCAGTTGAGGCAAAGATTCCCAGACAGAGCGTTCCAATGATACCACCCACGCCATGAATGCCAACAACATCCAGTGAATCATCAAGGTTTAACCTGCTCTTAAGGTTCACCGCCGCAAAACAGAAAACACCGGCAAGAAGGCCAATGAAAATTGCGGAATTCGGCCCAACAAATCCAGCTGCCGGGGTTATCGTTGCAAGGCCCGAGATAGCACCGGATGCAGCGCCCAATGTCGTCGCCTTGCCCTGGGTAAACCACTCCATGACCACCCACATGAACATTCCAGCCATTCCCGCAAGATGCGTTGCAACAAAGGCGGTGGCGGCAACTTCGTTCGCCGCAAGTGCTGAGCCGCCATTAAAGCCGAACCAGCCAAACCAGAGCAGACCTGTGCCAATCACGGTCATGGGCAGACTGTGGGGCATGAAACTTTGTCGCCCATATCCTCGTCTTGGCCCAATAACCAAAACCGCTGCCAGGGCTGCTGCTCCACAAGTTACGTGAACAACCAGTCCGCCGGCAAAATCCATAACACCCATCTTTGCAAGCCAGCCGCCACTACTCCAGATCCAGTGACAGACTGGATTGTAGACAAGTATAGCCCACAACAGGGAAAAAATCAAAAACGGAACAAAGCGAACCCGCACCGCAAAAGCACCGGTGATCAGTGCCGGAGTAATAATTGCAAACATACATTGATAGATCATGAACACTGTTTGCGGGATGGTGGTTGCATAGTCAGGACTCGGCGCAGTGGTCACCCCATTCAAGGCAAACCAGGAGAGATCGCCGATAACCCCACCAATGTCAGGGCCAAAAGACATGGAGTAGCCCAGATACACCCATTCCAGCGAAATGAGGGCAATCATAAACAAACTCTGCATCATGGTACCAAGCACATTTTTACTTCGCACCATTCCAGCATAAAAAAGGGCAAGCCCAGGTGTCATCAGTAACACCAAACCTGCCGCGGCCAGAATAAAGGCGGTATCTGCAGCACTAATCATTATTCTCCTCCAAAAGTTTTATTCGGATTTCTCAATCCGACTCTCAGTTGCTTCCATCTGTGATGGCGTCGTAAAAACTCTTCATCTTGTTCGTTGTTACAATTTTTCTATCATTACGACGTACCGTATGTACGCCGAAATGATAGAAAAATTGCACGCCTCCAATATGAAGCTTTTTACTTATCCATCGGAACTCGAAGTTTTTACGAAGTTATCATCTGTGATTTCCCAATTCGCCGCGATAGCCAATAGTTTCTCATGCGACAAACAAACACAAAGAAGCATTACAGGCCTTATACAACTGCCATGCCAGAATAGGATTATTCTACAAAGAGGGTCCCAAATGACCAATTCCGATCTCTGACGCCCGTCGCATACGAAGAAAAGGCTGTCAGGTTTGCAGATCGTTCATCTCCCTCTCAGGAGGAAAGTCCTGAAATCAACTTTCGCCCCACCACAAAATATCACATTTGTGTAACTTTCGTCGAAATGTTTTCCAATTTTGTCATTTCTTCTGCTGGTGACAACCCTTGTCGAATGAAGTAGAATTGGTTACTTTCTGTTTTCCAATCCAACAAAATCCCACTGCAACCTCCACCAACAAGCTGATATGAACATAAACAAACAGCACTTCAGAACTATCTGGCCTGATCCTGCCGACAGCAGCACCATTCTGATCATTGACCAGCGACAACTTCCCCACAAATTCGTCATCGAATCACTCAGCAGTCTGGATGATGCTGTAACGGCCATTAAAGATATGCATGTTCGCGGCGCCGGGTTGATTGGTGCGACGGCAGGCTTTGGTATGCATCTCGCAGCAGTACAGGCTGAACCTGGCGCAGTGGACGATGCCCTGAAAACAGGAGCGGTATTGCTGGACAAAAGCAGGCCCACGGCAAGAAACCTGAAATGGGCGGTTGACCGTGTCTTACTTGCAGCAGGAGATGGAAAGAATGATGCCGAAAAAAAAGCCATTGTTTTTCACACAGCCTGTGATATCGCGGATGAAGATGCCGCTTTCTGCAAAGCCATTGGGCAACATGGCCTTAATATAATCAAAGAAATAAGCAGGGCAAAGCAGGGTCAGACTGTCAACATCCTCACCCACTGCAATGCCGGTTGGCTGGCATTTGTGGATTACGGAAGTGCCACCGCCCCCATTTACGCTGCCCGTGAAGCAGGTATTGATGTCCATGTCTGGGTTGATGAAACCCGTCCCTGGAATCAGGGAGCAAAACTTACAGCCTGGGAGCTACAGCAGGAGGGTATCGCCTGCACACTAATCACCGACAATGCCGGCGGGCATCTCATGCAGCAGCACATGGTGGACATGGTGATTGTGGGAACTGACCGCACCACCCATACAGGTGATGTGGCTAACAAGATAGGTACCTACCTCAAGGCCCTGGCTGCCCATGACAACAACGTCCCCTTTTACGTGGCCCTGCCCTCTTCCTCTTTTGACTGGGAGATAGACAAGGGAAGTGACATCCCCATCGAGGAACGATCAGGAGATGAAATCACAGCCATCAGCGGCTTAACCGGCGATGGGCATATTGAGACAGTACAACTGACAGCACCAGGAACCCGTGCCCTGAATTACAGTTTTGACATTACTCCGGCACGTCTAGTCAGCGGCCTGATTACTGAACGGGGTGTTGTTGCAGCAGAGAGAGACGCTATACACAAACTATTCCCGGAAAAATAAGAAAAAAGACACTCTCCGGAACTCAAGAGAGAGCTTACCAGTGCCCCCACCAGATGTTCACGATCAGCCCGGTCCATAAGAGTAGAGCTATACGGACCGGGCTGATCGTGGGCAGGTGGGGTGCTGGTGAGTTCTTTACTCTTCCTCGCGGCCATAGTCGTCTTCGAATCTTACAATATCATCCTCACCCAGATAGCTTCCATTCTGGACCTCTATTAACTCCAGATCCATCACGCCTGGATTTTCCAGACGATGCCGCACACCGGCAGGGATATACGTTGACTGATTTTCATGGAGAAGGAAAACATCATCACCGTTGGTGATTCGGGCTGTGCCGGAAACCATAACCCAGTGTTCATGGCGATGGTGATGCATCTGCAGGGAAAGCTTGGAACCCGGGCTTACAGAAATTCGCTTGATCTGATACCGCTCGTGCTGCTCAAGCACAGTATAGCTTCCCCAGGGTCTGTGCACAGTGCGATGCAGCTTAAACTCACCCCGTTTGGATTTCTTCAGCTGAGTCACAATCTTCTTCACATCCTGAGACCTGGATAAAGGAGCCACCAGCACAGCATCCGATGTCTCCACCACCAGCGTATCCTCAAGGCCCACGGTGGCAACCAGAGTATCTTCGGAACGGACCAGGCAGTTTTTTGTGTCTTCCATGAGCACATCGCCCTTGCTGACATTACCGTTTTCATCTTTCTCAGAGACCTCCCACAGAGCATGCCAGGAACCAATATCACTCCAAGCCAGATCTGCAGCCACCACTGCCGCCCGGTCGGTTTTCTCCATGAGTGCGTAATCAATGGAGTCGCTGGGGCATTTTTCCATGGCCCCTTCATCCAATCGGAAGAATTTGCCGTCACGTTTTCCCAGCGCGACAGACTCCCGCATACAGGAGAGCATTTCCGGGGCAAGACGCTCCATCTCCTGGCGGAATGTCTTGATGGAAAAGGCAAACATACCACTGTTCCAGGAGTAGTTTCCCTGCTTTAGATAGGATTTGGCTGTCTCCAGGTCGGGTTTTTCACAAAAAGACTTCACTAGACCGCCCTCCCCTTCCTCAATATAACCATAGCCGGTTTCAGGGCGTTGGGGTTCAATACCAAAAGTAACAATTTTACCCTCTGCTGCTAGAGCCACAGCTTTTTCCACCACCTCCTGAAATGCCTCCCTGCGAAGAATCAGGTGATCTGCGGGCAGTACGAGAAGGATTATATCCTCATCGACCTCTTGGGCGCAATATTCCACAGCGCCACAGATTGCGGGAGCCGTATTGCGACCAACCGGCTCCAGCAGAATATTGTAGTCACCCTCAAGCCCGAGTCCGTCTATTTGACGGCGGGTAATGAAACGATGCTCTTCTCCAACCACAAGAAGAGGAGGCAAGACTTCGTCAAGCTGAGAAACCCGAAGAACCGTGGTCTGCAGCAGGGATGTCTCATCAATGAGGGGCAGCAACTGTTTGGGATAGAGTTCACGCGACAGGGGCCACAAGCGGGAGCCAGTCCCTCCGGCCAGGATTACAGGTTGGATTTTTTGCATTTTTTATTCCTTCTCAACTTTATGGCGTTGGAAAAACTCTCCATCTGTAATTTTGATGTTTAACGAGATTCTCAACTTTTGATAATCTGCAGCAACTCTTCGGTTTTTTCCCTGAGCAAGTCAGGATTTCCACGGCTTTCCACATTCAATCGCAAGAGTGGCTCCGTATTTGATTTTCTTACATTAAAACGAAAATCAGAAAAAGACACGGAAAGACCATCGGTATACTCTTTTTCTCCTGCCTGAAACTGCTTTTCTATCTCTGCGATCACCGCATCCGGGTCAGCTACAACACTGTTAATCTCACCGGATACCGGGTAGGCCGCCATCCGTTCTGCAACAAGGGAGGAGAGGGAAACTTTTTTACGACTGAGAAGAGAGGCCACCAGAAGCCAGGGGATCATCCCCGAATCGCAATAGCCAAAACTCTTAAAATAGTGGTGCGCCGACATCTCTCCCCCGTAGATTGCATCTTCCTGGCGCATGCGTTCTTTAATAAATGCGTGTCCGGTCCTGGCCATGATTGGCACCCCACCGGATTCACTCACCAAATCCACTGTATTCCAGGTAAGACGCGGATCGTGGAGGATTTTCTCACCCGGATTCTGATTCAAAAGCTCAAGAGCCAGCAACCCGACAATATAATAACCCTCTATGAAATTCCCCTGCTCATCCCAGAAAAAACAACGGTCAAAGTCGCCATCCCAGGCAATCCCCATATCCGCGTTATGCTCTCGCACGAGCATTGCCGTCTCTTCCCTTTTTTCAGGAAGCAGAGGGTTGGGAACACCGTTGGGAAAGGTGCCGTCCGGCTCATGAAATACCTTGATAAAACTAAAGGGCAGTTCCTTCTCAAGGAGATCCAGCACCGGAGCTGCACTGCCATTGCCATTGTTAACGACCAGTTTCAACGGTACCAATTCTTCCCTGTTTACATAGCCAAGGAGATGCTGGATATAGTCATTCTTGTTTTCTGCCCGACTTGCCACACCCTTTCTTTCCGCTGCCGGCAGCAGCTCATCACTTACAATCAACTCTGCCATCTTTTTCAGACCGAACTCTCCGGTTACGGGACGGGCACCCCGGGTGACAAACTTCATACCGTTATAATCAGCGGGATTGTGACTGGCAGTAACCACAATGCCACCATCCACCCCCTGATCTTCGAGGCTGAATGCGGCATGATAAATTTCTTCTGTACCACACAGGCCGAGACGCAGGACATCCACACCGGATTCAAGCAGGCCTTCTACCAGAGCCTCTGTTAATTCAGGGCTGCTGAGACGAATGTCATGCCCCACAGCTACCTTACGGGGGTGGAAAACTGCGGCAAATGCCCGACCGATCTTTCCGGCAAGCTCTGGGTTCAGTTCATCCGGAACCCTGCCTCGAATATCGTAAGCCTTAAAACAGGCAGGAATTGATATACTCATTCCGGTGTCCTTTTCTTGTTTAATTTTCAGCGAAGACTCGCTATAGTTACCAAGGTGAACAGACTGAAGCCTTCCACCTCAGTAAAACATATCAAAAACAATAACTTTCTTCAACCAGTGACTCCCCATGAAAGGCATTATCCTTGCCGGCGGTTCCGGCACCAGACTTTACCCCCTGACCCGTGTCCTTTCCAAACAACTGATCCCGGTCTACGACAAACCAATGATTTACTATCCCCTGTCTGTTCTCATGCTGGCAGGTATCCAGGATATACTGATAATTTCCACTCCCCGTGATCTTTGTCAGTTCCAGGAACTTTTCGCAGATGGCTCCCATCTCGGGATTTCCATCAGCTATGCGGAACAACCGGCCCCTGAGGGTCTGGCGCAGGCCTTTGTCATTGGCAAAGACTTTATCGGCAGTGACAATGTAGCCCTGATCCTGGGGGACAACATCTTTTTCGGTTCCGGGTTCTCCCGTGTCCTTGAAGAATGCTCCTCCCTGTCAGAGGGCGGCCTGATCTTCGGTTATCCGGTTAGGGATCCGGAACGGTATGGTGTTGTTGAGTTTGACGATGACAACAAGGTGGTCGGCATTGAAGAAAAACCGGCCCATCCAAAGTCTAAATTTGCGGTTCCCGGTCTCTATTTTTACGACAACGATGTCATAGCCATTGCTGAGAATATCAAGCCCTCGCCACGCGGGGAACTGGAAATCACCGATGTCAACATGGAGTATCTGCGCCGCGGTAAGCTCCGGGTTCAGCCCCTCAGTCGCGGCTTCTGCTGGCTGGACACCGGCACCCATGAATCCCTGCAACAGGCATCAAGTTATGTCCAGGCAGTGCAGGACAGACAGGGCTTAAAGGTGGCCTGTATTGAAGAGATCGCCTACAACCATGGCTATATAGACTCCGCGCAGATGGAGAAACTGGCAAATGATATGCTCAAGAACCAGTATGGTCAATATCTTATGGAGATTATAGCTGAGACTAAAGCAGGCAGCATCTTCTCATGAAAATTCTTGTCACAGGAGGCAGGGGGCAGCTGGGCAGCGATGTGACTGCACTTCTGGGCCATGAGTACGACGTTTGTTCCTACAGTTCCAAAGCGCTTGACATCAGTAATGAAGAGATGGTTGCAACCGTTCTTTCCAGGCAGCAGCCGGAGGTGGTAATTAACTGTGCAGCCTACACCGCAGTGGACAACTGTGAGACACAGCAGGAGCAGGCATGGAGTGTCAATGCCCATGGACCCGCAAACCTGGCGAGGGCAGTAGAGGCAATAGGCGGCAGGTTAATCCATATCTCCACTGACTATGTCTTTGCCGGTGACAAACCGATATCAGAGAGTTACTTTGAAGACGATCCGGTTGGCCCGCTCTCAGAGTATGGGAGGAGCAAACTGGCAGGTGAAGAAGCGATTGCGGCAATCTCCTCAGATTATCTGATCCTGCGCACTGCTTGGCTCTATGGCTCACAGGGCAACAATTTCCTGAAGACCATGCTGCGACTGGCCATGGCCGACCCTGCGCGTGTACTGAAAGTGGTAAACGACCAACACGGTTCTCTTACCTGGACCGCCACCCTGGCCCGTCAGATCCAGACTGTTCTCTCGTCGGAGCTGCAGGGCATTGTTCATGCCACAGCAGAAGGCTCTTCCACCTGGTATGAAGGAGCATGTTATTTTCTTGATACCATGGGAGTCCCGTACAGCCTTACCCCCTGCACCACAGCAGAATACCCAACCCCTGCCCATAGACCGGCAAACTCAATTCTCGAAAATAGCCGTCTGAAACAGGCTGGACTTTCGGTTTTTCAATCCTGGCAGGAAGATATTGCTGCCTATGTTCAATTATTTAAAAAAGACCTCCTTGCAGAAGTCAGTGAAGGCTAGGGCTGTCCGAAAATGCCCTTTTTCCCCAACTCTTCGTTGCTTGTGAAAAATAATGCTCGGAATATTATGTATATGCCTGTGCTTATTTTTCACAGATGCCTCGATTTGAGAAAATATGTCTATTCTCGGACAAGCTCCTGGTTCTGCCTATTACCCATAACTACTGCCTTACAAAAACCCCACAGGGGTTCAGTGTTATAGCCGGTGTGCTTTAGCCACCGGTTATATCCAACAACATAGGTCGTCCTGAAAGGACGGAGTGATCTCTTACTTCCACAGATATTGTTCATCATATGCCACACCATGACGTTGTAATAACTTCCCATATATACTAACCTGTCAAATAACACTGTCCCTTCAGGACAGGTGATGAGGTG